>DAOSXA010000001.1:0-342754 GCA_035380245.1 Candidatus Zixiibacteriota bacterium
AGTGCGGCCATTTGCTGCCCAAAAAAGCGTGGAACTGTCATTTCTGCGGATGGTCCTTGTATGACGCACAGCGCGACGCCTTGATGGGCCAAGCAGTCGTTGAAGATGAGCGCAGAGATCTTTTTGACTCCAGCTACACAAGCGATATGGACCGCTTTATGGACAAACTCCAAAGGGATTCGCTGGACGTATCGAGTTGACAGGCCTCGGCATGAGGAAGGTGAATGATACACCGCAGCAAAGGGGAACTGCTGGCGCAAGCCTGAAGGACGCCTCGATGGGGCATTTGTCATACCGCGATGACGGTGTCGCCCTGGCGGCAGGTCGGCACCTGGCCCCATCAGTGGAAACGTCCGAGTTGCCCCAGGGGCTCGGCGCTCGGCATCGGAGCGCCGCCGGCATAACAGCATTGACCAATGCCATCGCGGTGGTGGTATCCGAAACCACCGGCGATGTCCGGATTTTTAGTCGCGGCAAACTCTATATGGAAATTGAGAAGGCAAAATAAGTCGCTGTTGTCATATCGCCATGCCGCGCAACGCATCCAACAAGACCCGCATGGCGATGCAGTCGTCCTCGTTATAATCCAGGATGCGTTGGCGCAGACAGCTGTCTTGCGTCTCCACCCAGCGGTGATACCATTCTATTGATGCGGCCCCCGACGGCTCCTTGTCCCGCCACTTGAATCCGAGATAGGTCGCCAGGGTTTTTATGGAATAATCATTGGTGGGCCACTCGGTTTTTTTCCTTACGACATCCGTGTAAAGGTCTATGGCTACCGAGGGTGAGAACAGGTTTTCAATCTCTTCCTCCGAAGCAATATCCGCGAAACGCTTCTGGAGCTTGCGCAACGTGGTTCTTTCATAATGCGAATAATAATAGATTACATATGCGTCACGGCTCCGCAGAAAATTTATGGCTTGATCAAAGGCTTTTCGTTCCTGCCCCTCGGTTGGCCGATCGGCAAAGAAGGCATGGTATGTTTCTTCATTCGGTTTGGACCTGTTGCGTTCAATGAACCCATGAAGATAGCAGCAGTCGCGCATGGGGTCGGTTTCAACATCGAAAAAAAGCTCGATATCGGCTTCCGGAAATGTGATCGGTTCTTTTAGATAGGGTTGGGAACTGGGGCTCGCCAACAATGCGGCCCGTGCCTGAAACCGCCGAATCGTTTTGGCGCTGATCCGAGGAAAAATCGTTTTTTTTCCCTGGACAATGCCGGTCAAGTCGGCTTGGGCCAGATTATGAACGGTTTTCAAATGGCGGTACATGGCGTCCCTCTTGGCCCGCCCCAATTCGGGTATCAAGGTCAGATCGTCATCTTGCTTGAGCTGGGCGCGGCAATGCGACCGCCAGTGGCAGAGCTTGCAGACGGCGCACAAGGCTGCGAGGGGCTCTTGCTCCCGATTTTTGATGGCAATAACGGCATCGAGGCATTCTTGATAGAGATCCCACAGGCTGCGGTCATCCCTTTTTGAAATCGAGGTATCCAGATCATAATCGACCTCTTGGCCGTGGACATCCCATATGAACGGAAAACGGTCTCGTGACAAAAAACCCACTTGACCAAGGATATCCGTATACAAGGCAAGCTGGACAGCGTAATGCCGCTTCAGTTTGCCATCGGACTCATCATCCATTCCCTCGATACCTGCGCCGCTCTTTATGTCACCCGCCACATAGCCGCTACCTTTTTGAACCAGGAGGTCTGGTTCCCCGACAAGCGTGTCGGTCCGAATTCTGCCGCCATAAATGATTTTTTCGCCCAGGCGCATCAGCCGCAGCGTTTGCCGCTCTTTTTCCCGCGGTTCAAGGGAGCGAAGGTCGGCAAACGGTACGTCCAACTTTTCCATTGTTTCACGCTCGAAGGCATTGCCCCGCTCCCACAAAAGCTCGACGAATGCGCTGACGCGATCCTTTTTGGAGGGGTCCCCAAAGAAATCAAGCTGAACCCGGCGGGGGCATTGAACATAATTGTATAATGTCGAGGCCGTGATCCGTTTTTCCATGGCACTAAAATTTATTCGGTGACGATCCGGAACATGTATTTTTTTGCTTAATTTACAATTAGTTGTTAATAATTTTGCACATTGGCAATCACGCCATTATAGCTCAATCGGAGAGAGACTGAAAATGGTCATTTTTTATAAAACGGACACATTTCATCAATCACAAGGAAATTCATACTGACACCACCTCCGCATCCCCGAGAATGGCCTGATCTTTGATAACCATTCGATATTGGAGTGTTTCGATTAGATGCAGATGAAAAGTAACAGGATACTGGAGACCTGGATTGTGATATCGCTTCATTTGAAGTGCAAACGGGAATCGAACCCACGTCCGTTCTCTGTTTGGGGAAAATGTGGAGAAAACGATTTCCCGTAAATGGACGCGGAGAATGAGGCCTTGAAACATCTTAAAGCGTTGTAATCAAATGTTTTTTATGTGTCAGCGCGTATGAGACGAATTTACCGGAAGGCGGCGTTCCCTCCACCAAATTTATAACACATCACATAGCCATATGTTACTTGAAGCTCGGGGAGATAGGGTTCCCGTGGGAATCCTAAACAAGCTCCGGGTTACTCGGTCTAAGCGAACCGGAGAAAGAGCACTGGATGTCCCGTAAGGCAAGTCGATAAATATACTCGCCTTCACAAGCAGCTTACTTCTTTTACGTTCTATTATGTTATAACAAAAGCTATTATGCTGATATGATCTCTGATCTGAGACAACGGGTGGCAAGACATAATGTCAAAGAAAATGCGACGTGGACGGTTCATCGGCTACCCGTGGAACTTGTTATAAAGAACAACATAAGAAATAATCCAGGCCTTCAAAAGAGATTCGAGCACAATAAATCCCGTGGCTGAAGCAACGGGCTACTTGTCAATAATCTTTGAATGAAACAGACGGTATGAAAAGCAAAAATGAACAGGCGTAAATTTATATCTCTGGCAGCAGGAACGGGAGCCGCTCTTGTATCATCCCCGTGGCTTGGGAATCAGGTATTCGCAAATGTGGAGAATTTGGATCAACAAATGAATAGCATCGTCCCTAAAAGAGCATTCGGGAACTCCGGCGTAATGGTATCAAAACTCTGCCTGGGCGGAGGATCGTTTATGGCCACAGCGAGCGAGCCGATATTGGCAGAAGCTCTAAAATACGATGTGGATTTTTGGGAAATTGTGTCATTCACCGGAAATGCGTATGCCGAATATTTCAAGAAGAATCCCGGCGCGCGAGACAGGATTTTCCTATCCGGGAAGGTTTATTCAACCAATCCATCCGTAATGCAGGAGCAGTTGGACAAGATTCTCATGGAGAACCAGACTTCAGTTATAGATTTCCTGGCTGTGCATGTGATAGATAATATCGAGATGATGAATGAGGATGTAAGAAAATGGGCTGAGCAAGCCAAAAGAGAGAAAAAGATTCGCTTTTTCGGGTTCTGTACTCACCGGAATATTGCCGATTGTCTCAACAGAGGAGCGGATCTGGGTTGGATTGATGGAATACAGGTAGCCTATAACTATCGAATGCAGGGTATTGACAGCATGGAAAATGCCCTGCAAAAATGCCATGAAAAGGGTATTGGAATCATAGCTGTCAAATCCATGGGGCTCTGCTCGGTGAAAAAGGAAGAACTTCAAAAGCTTCCACTCAACGATGAAAGAGTCAATTCAGAATTGAACACCCATGATTTGTCTTTCGAACAGGCAAAACTGAAAGCAATCTGGCAGAACTCCAGTTTGACTTCCGTCTGCTCCCTTATGTCAACCCCGGAGATTCTAAGGTTGAATGTTGAGGCGGCCGATGAAAAACCACTTGATGCCGAAGTCATCAAATTGCTTGAGGATTACGCCGAGGCTACCGGAAGATATTACTGCAGACGTTGTGGACAATGCGGTACGGCAAATGCAGATAATATCCCGATATTTGAAATTATGGAATTACTCATGTACGCAAGGGCTTATGGCTTGACGGATATGGCGACAAAGATGTTCGCACGGATACCGGCGGCAATTCGCAGCAAGATATCCGAAAGTGACTTTTCAACTGCTGAAAAGCTATGCCCGCAAAAAATGCCAATATCGCATTTAATGAAAGAAGCCTATGCTGAACTGAACGGTTAGGTATCATGCTGCCGTTTCCCCCCTGACGACCTTGACTGGAGCAGGCTCATATCTTTGAGCCATTGAAAATCAACAGTAAGCGCCTGAAATAAGGGCGCTTTTACGCTTTCTCCCACCTGAATAACACCGAATATCGTGCAATAACTTACAACAATTGTGGCCACAATTTGGTCACAGTGAGGTGAGCATCATTGTGCCACGACGCAAGTGTAAAGCCCGACCCGTAGCAGCTAAACTAAAACCTCATGGCAAACGAAAAACCAACTACACCGTCATTTATCAGTGGAGCAATCGAGATTTTGTTTTCGGACTTCTTCCGTCGCGCCAGCTTCAATGACACATAGGTTCCGAGAATTCCCCCAGCGACAACATCACTCACATAATGCCTGCCTTCCTGAAGTCGGGACAAGCCTACATAACCGGCCAAGACAAAAGCCGGGATACCCCATGTCTTGCCGAAATCGGCATATACTGTACTCGCGGCTGCGAAAGCAGACGACGTGTGGCCTGAAGGATATGAGTAGGATCCTCCGTTTGGTCTAGTTCTGTTGATACTGGCCTTTAGAGCTATAGTTAAAAATCCGTTGACAGCTTGGGCCCGGAAGAGGTCAGAGCCGAATTCACTCAATCGCTGGGAACCGGCTGCTTCGCCAATACCCCATGATAGCACAGATGCAGCAACGGGAAAGGCGCCATTACCAATAGTTTCTCCAACTTCGAAGAAATTGTCTGCAAACATCGAGGGCCCCCACAGCTCGGTGAACTCGGGAGATTCTCGGCGGAAGGAAGGAGAGAAGACAGACGGGGCTGCAGCGATTCCGCCTACAATGCCATAGAAGTCACGTTGTGTAACCAAGTATACAATGTCGTCGTATAGCTGGTGCAAGATGAATGGTCGATTGGAAGGCTCATTGCTTGGATTACGCAAGAAGCTCATTTGATGTATGTAGTCCGTTGGCGATGGGGACTGATAAAAAGAACTGAGTCCCTGAGTGGTGAGAATGTCACCTGCGAATGCAGATGTTCCCCAAGCAAAGCTAACAGCGGAAGCAATAATGATCGATAGGATTAGGATGTTGAACGCGCTTCGATTTGACTGCATCAGTGGACCTCTTTTCCTCCACCTAATACGGCGGACAAAATGCGGTGCGAAAGAATGCACCAATAGTTGGAATCATATTTTGTCACATTAGCAGTCAAATATCTCTCTTGCTCCTTTCACTTTCAAAGAGCCAAAGGTCTGGTCTCTTGTAGTGCTTTCGATGTGTATCTATAGCCAACCCGCCAATAGAAATGCCCTACTTCACCATCATAGTTGTAGAGCCGTTCAGTGTTTATCATGCCCAAATCAGCGAAATGTTCGACAATTGAAGTTTGGTTTAGTTGGCTTTCTCCAAAGCTGATGAGCAACGCATCCCGACCGTTGATGGACTCCGGTGTAACCCAAGTGGCCCACATCAGTCCATTCCTTCCGATGAGATTCTGCCCACCGATTTCCTGAAGACTATCGATGTCAGTATTATGATCGGGATCATAGAAGTTTGCCTGACTGGCCAGCCAGTACTTATCAAGACCAATTATGATCGGTTCGGTACCGGTGCTGTCTTCGAGACGAGTCTCGATTTCCTCGACCTTATCGCCAAAGATTTTCCACGCTATTGGGAACTTCATTCCGCTTTCTTTTTCAATTCCCGGCATTCCACCAACCATATAAGTAAAACCGGCGGCGTAGAACACGACCAAGATACTTGCTGTAACAAGCCAGCATCGAGCAAGCGAACCGCCGGTCGATTTGTTGTGCCATATCTCGATTCCGTGAATCCTCGCTGCTATCAGCGGAAGGAGGGATAGCCACACCGGCCCGGTCCAATTGAGTTTCGGTTGTCCCTGGATACTGTGAATCATGAATACAGCAAGCGGCACAACTGAGAATGTCAGAAGGAAAAGGTATTGCCTATAGTGCTGCAGGTCATCCTGCTTTATCGCTATTCGACGCCTGCCGACGTCCCATATAACTCGCACAGCCTCGTAGAATCCAAGCGGACTGAGAAGTACCAGTATGCTTCCGATCAGAATGTGCAGATGGAAGTCCATTCCTCCTGACCATCGTCGCGTTCCCTGAAAGGCAAATGACATCCATTGGTGTTCAGCATTCCAGTAGAGCACAGGCGAAAAAAGAAGCAACCCAATGACAAGAGCAATGTAAGGTTGAGGTTTTCGGAACCATCTACGGGATTCTCTGTCAATTAACATATACCCAAGTGTCGCGGGTATAATCAGCCCCATGGTGTATTTTGACAATAAACCCAGACCGAGAAAGACACCGGCAGCGTACCAGGCTCGAGACTGATTTTGTGTCAGGGATTTTGCGAGAAAATAAAGGGCACTCGCCCAACACACGTAGAAAGGAGCATCAGGCGTCATAAGGAATCCGACTGACATATATATGGGTAGTGTCACGAGGAGCAGAAGCACTACTTTGCCCGTAGACCTTCCGACAATAACAACAGAAAGTCGAAACATGAAATAGGCCAGTCCAAACCAGCCAAGAAACGCCGGCAGACGGACCGAGAATTCGCTGCGTCCGAGGACTGTTTCGGATAGATGAATAAGCCACGCTACCATAGGCGGGTGGTCCAGGTAACCGATATCCAGGTGCTGGGCGTAATTCCAGTAGTAGGCCTCTTCGGGGAGGAGATTCAGCATTCCCATGAAAACGAGCCTGACCAGTACGGCAACAGCGATTATCAGCCAGATAAGACCGACACCTCCCTGAGTTATTGAATTGAACATCATCGGTAATGATGTTCGAAGCTGTTTTCGTGAAAATCTATTGATCACAATCTGGCTCTATCCTGAGAAACATATAATAGGCTTATCCACTTATTCACCGGCTTATTTCCAACTCACCTTCTTCAACACGGATACTATCGCTCTTCTTATGTTCCCTTAGAACCAACACCAATAGGATCGCAACGAAAAACACTGAGGAGCCAATTGTCCCAAGGTTGAGTCCACCGGATGCGAGAGGTTTTGTGAGGAAATCACCAAATGTCGCTCCAAACGGGCGAGTAAGCACGAAAGCAATCCAGAACAGCAATATCCTTGAGATTCTGGTGTAATAATACAGCAACGCAGTAACAATAAGCACGCCGCTCAGAAGAATGGCACTGCCAGCAAACCCGATTCCTGAGGTATCCGCAAGATAGTCACCTAATGCGGTTCCCAGAGTATTGGCAATCAAGAAGGCCAACCAATAGAAGCTCTCTGCACGCGGAGTCACGATCTTTTCAACTGAAATTGACTTTTCCACGATGCGCCAGATACCAAGGATCGCCAGTAAAGCTCCGATTAGAACCATCGAACCGGTGGCATAGCCGAATCCCAAGGTTCGATCCATGAAGTCGGACATGGCAGTACCGGCCAGACTCGTAGCGGTAAACACCAGCCAATAGACTGAAGGATTGTACCGTTTCATAAATTGCTTGAGCGTGAAAAGCAGGATAAACGAACCAAAGAACATCATTGCGGTCGTGGCATACCCCAGGTTGAAAGTCATTGAAAGCATATCGGCTCCGGTCTCACCCAGAGTCGTTGCAGCGATTTTGATAGCCCAGTATGATATGACGATTTCAGGAACCCGATTGTCAGCAAAGGTCTCAGAAAGCGACTTGTTTACAAGCCTTTTCGTTTTCGTTGATGTCATATTTCCCTCGTTTCCAATTTTGTTATCGTGCTCAATATTGAGGGTTATGATGAAATCAAGATGAAAGAACCATGCTTTTTTCAGTTTCACTGATTTTAGACGTTCTTGCGGACCTTGAACGACTGACATTTATCATACCGCCCTTTTCATCTGCATTTCATGTTTGTTTTTGTTATTTTGATTCAGGAGAATGAAAAATGCGCGTGTTGCTGATAGAAGATGAAAAGCACGTGGCTGATGCGATTGCTAAGAACTTGAAGGCTGAAGCTTTCGCGGTCGATATAGCCCGTGACGGAGAGAATGGCGAAGAACTGGCGAAAATAAATGACTACGATGTCATTGTGTTAGACCTCATGTTGCCAGGCCAGGACGGTTGGGAGACTTGTAGCCATCTTCGGCGCGATGGGTTGTTGATTCCCATACTGATGCTCACTGCTTTGGACGATGTCACGGACAAAGTCCGGGGACTGGATTCCGGGGCTGACGATTATCTAACCAAGCCATTTCATTTTAGTGAGTTACTCGCTCGGATACGTTCCCTCATCAGGCGACATTCTACCGTACGATCCACAGAAATTGAGCAATTTGGCCTGAAGCTTGACTTGAAAACTCACAAGGCGTACCGGGAAGGTCAGGAGATCTCTTTGAGTGCCAAGGAATTCGCTCTTCTTGAGCTATTCATGTTACACCCCAATCACATCCTGACCCGCCAGGCGATTTCAGAGCATTTGTGGGACATGAACTTTGATCCCCGCAGCAATGTCATCGAGTCATTCGTTCGCTTTCTACGCAAGAAGATCGACCATGGGTTCAAACACCCGCTGATTCACACAGAGAGAGGGGCTGGATATATTTTCTCCGACGCGAATGCAAATAGTGAAAAGAATGACCATGACTCTTAGATCAAGACTGATTGTCACCAATGTACTCATATTTGCTGCCGTTCTTATAGTTTTCGCGGTAATTGTATACGAAAGGACTCGAGAATCGGAGATCACTAAACTGGACTCCCACTTGGAGGCCGTTTCCGTGGAGTTTGCGGCTGAGTTCGAAGATCAGTGGGAGGATAAGGAGTTCCCCGTAAGTAGTGAAATAGAGGCAATTGTCGGCCGTCAATGGAAGGATGTACAAGTCCAACTTTGCGATACACTAGGGCACTTGCTCTTTTCACGGGGCGAATTGCCTCCGATATCTCAGAAATGGCGTGAAAAAGCACTATCGAATCAGTACTCATTTCAAGACATAAGCATTAAGAACGAGTGGTTCCGCCAGTTAGTCAGACCAGTTGAAGAAGACGAGCGGGTTGGGTTTGTACTTGCCGTTGCGATGCCTGCAACTGATGTTGAAGAGCGGCTCGCCGATCTAACAAGTGTTCTTCTGCTGAGTGTCGTCTTAGCGTTACTAGTCTCTTCTCTATCTGTCTACCATTTTACCGGCAAGTCCTTTCGTCCGGTGAGCCGGATGGTAGACGCCGCTGAGAAGATCTCGGCTTCAACTCTTGACCAGCGACTCGATCTACCTTCAGTGCAAGATGAAGTTCACCGCCTCGCTGTTGCCCTTAATGCCATGATGGATCGAATCGAAGATGCGTTTAAGAGCCAACGCCAATTTGTCGCCGACGCTTCCCATGAATTGCGCACACCGCTTACTGTCATTTGCAGCGAGTTGGAATTCCTGAAACGACGTCTTAACGACCAGGAGTCATCGGAGAGTATCAATTCTTCACTGAAGGAAGTTGACCGAATGACACGCCTGGTACAGCAGTTGCTGCTCCTGGCAAGGATTGATGCACGGAAATTGACCATGGACTATCACCCGGTCAGACTTGACGAACTAATTGCCGATTGTGTGCAACTGGAAAAAGCAATCGCAGCCAACAAGAATGTTGGGATATCCGTTCAGATAAGCGATGTGGTAGAGACAAATGCGGATCGCGAACACCTGCAACGGGCCCTTATCAACGTACTTGATAATGCTGTAAAATTCTCGCCCGAAGGGGGTGAGGTCGCGATCAGACTCCAACGAGATTCGGACGTGGCTAGTATGACAATCAGCGATCAGGGGCCGGGTATAAAAAACTCTGAAAGCGAGGAAGTCTTCAAGAGATTTTACCGCTCTCCCCAGAGCCGCCGTGAATACGAAGGCAGTGGGCTTGGCTTAAGCATTGCGCGTGATTTGATAGAAGCCCACGGAGGGTCAGTGTATATTGTTCAGTCAGATTCAAGCGGTACCACCGTGAAGATAGCGATTCCCATTCGCCAATCCAGCAACGCAACCGATATATCACAATGATCTGATTTTTCCATATTTTTTTTAATATTCCCGCTCCATTTTCATTCCTGTTTCATTTTCGCTTTGTAGGTTCCCTCTGAATGTGTGCCGCTGTTATCTCAATCTAACAGCGGAATGTGACTAACCGGTATGAAAGGAGATGTCATGAAAACGTCAAGGATTACCATATTCATAGGGATCGCGCTTGCTTTATCTCTCTCGACTAGCTCTATCGTTGTGGGGCAGTCTGAGAAAGCCAAAAAGGAAGAAGAAGGAAGCGTTCACGTCCCGGAAGCTATTCTAGCTTCCTTCCACAAAGCCTATCCACATGCGGTTATCCACGATATTTTGGAAGAGGTTAAAAACGGCAAGACATATTATGAGATTGAGAGTATGGACGACAGTCAGCGTCGCGATTTGCTCTATATGGCCAACGGCACCGTCTTCGAAATCGAGGAAGCATGGGATATTAGTGCGCTCCCCAAAGAGGTGACCGCCACTCTCAAGTCAAAATTCCCCTATGGGAAGTTGCAGAAAGCGGAGCGGATTACCCATGGAAATACGATCCAGTTTGAGGTTTTGCTAGAAAACGGAGAAGACAACCTGGAGATCCTGCTCGATTCTAAGGGGGCCATAGTTTCTCAAGCCGCGGTAGATGATCATGATGAAGAATCAGATGCTGGCGAAAATGATGAAGCCGACGAAGATTAAGCCTATCCAGACGAAGCGATTAGCGCGCTTTCTAAGATCCGAAGGCGGAACTGACAAATAGTCTGGTCCGCCTGACCGTTTGCGATTCTGTGTGTGCCCAAGAGAAGCTGTACTATGTGGTTTTGGTCGCAATGTGGTGTAATTCCTTGTGCCGTAACGGGAGAATAGGGATTCGCCCCCCACCTCCATAAAACTTCTATTTCTCTAAGTCATTAAAAATCAACGGCAAGTGCCTGAGATACAGGCGCTTTCATGTCTTGTCCGCCACGAATAACACCGCATATCGTGCAGCCTTCCCCGCTTCATTTACAGGTTCTTGTCCAGCCAATCAAAAATACACTCGGAAGACCATGCCTGAGCACCGACCTGGCAATGTTGCGAGCCGGGACCGTCAGCTCCAAACATCATATAATCCTTGGGGCAAATTAGAGCGTCGTACAGAGCTTTTCCCTGACTCCACTCATCGGCGGCGCCGTCCATTATGAGCATTTTGCACGTGATATCGGTGACAATCTCGCGATTGGAGTAGGCTGAAGTTTCAGCTACCCACTCGGCAGGAGACGTTGAGCCGTGTTTCCACATCTCGTCATTGATACCCCATTTGACCAAGGGCATCTGTGCTGAAATTTCAGCAATCCGGGTGTTGAATTTATCCGAATCAGACTTCCAGAGATTAGTCAGTTCAGAATCAAATTGCCCCAAAAATCCGTAAATCACATCTTTCCATGCCAGCACGCCGGGATCAGCGATACAAACCTTGATGCGCTTCTCGAAAGCCACGGCTCGGGGAGCCAACGATCCTCCCATACTCACACCCATGAGTCCGATCCGATCGGGATCGACATCCGTTCGCGTCAGAAGGTAGTCGACAACCGGCGTGATGACGTTTTCCCAGTCAGGGCGAAAAACCAATCCCTGGAGTCGGAGTGTTTCTCCCTGCCCCGGGCCATCGAACAACAGACAGTGATATCCTCGTTTGACGGCAGCATCGGCCATGTACTTGTCGTGAATCGCCCATCCATCGCGCCCCTGATGGACAATCAATACGGGCGCCGGCCCCTTAACCAGCGGCGACTGAAAGAAATAACCAGGGAGCGTTGTGTTCTCGTATGGAATCTCCACAGGTTCAGCAGGAAGTTTCAGGAGTTCGAGAGCCTTCCGAAATGAGGCGGATGCGGCGCGCGTGTTTTCCATGATCATCGGAGCTCGCGGGTCATTGTGCCGGTGCAACGCAGCGGTGTAGTATGTAGCGCTTCGCAAATATAGCTCACCGGCGCTTACAGTATGTCCGTCCTTTTCCGCAGAAACCGCCAGATTTCTAAGGCGATTTGCTGTTGCCGTCCATTCACGCGGCCAGGAATCGGGATCGGCCGGTTTTACTCGTGAAGCTGTTTCGAGACACTCGCCGATATCGGCCTGACCGGAGTATGTCATCGCAAGATAGAAAAGAAGCGTCTGATCGAGAATCGAGTCATCCATCATGTTGAGTTCATACCATGGTTTGGAACCGACCTGGATGTTATCAGGATCGTTCGCCTGGCCTAGTGCCGGATTGACAACGCACAGACTGAGAGCTATTAACAGCGCTACACAAAGGGTGCGAATGCCGGATCGTTTGTATCTCACGCTAAGTCTATTTGTTTTCGTGTTCATCTGTCTCCTCCAATCTCTTCAGTGTTCTATCTCGACACCGGTGTTTACTAAAACATCGTTAAATTGCCAATACTGATAAATTAGTATTCGAGATATGGACGAGCTAAAGGGATTACAGAAGGACTTCGGACGATTGCTCAATGCTCGCATTTGGTGGTTATCAAAAGGCATAGGAAATGCCCTCTTACGATCCCCCCCACCTCCGCCAAATTTATGACACATCGTGCGGAAGCGCGTTACATAAGGCTCGGGCCGGGCGGGGTACTGTCTCTTTTGCCTTGAACTGTCGACGGAATAATCGTATCTTGAGCTAATAATTACAGCGTGGCGTTCTATGCGGGAGAACTATTCTGGAAGGTTTGGGTAGACACAGTGATAGCCAGACCATACACGCTGGACGGAGTAGAATAGGATCGATCAGATTCCTAGTATCAACGACCTGCCCATAATCCACACCCTACGTCACACTTTCGCGAGCCATTTGGTCATGCACGGTGTCAACCTCCCGACCGTCGCTAAGTTCATGGGCCACTCCGATATCGAAACTACGATGATCTACGCACACTTAGTGCCTGAGCACTTCGCTAAGATCACTATCAAACTGTCTTTCAGTAAGCCTATAATCCAACAAAGACAGCTCGACTTAGTCCATCCATCTATGGACATTGCAATGGCGAGCCGTTTTGGAACATATATGATACCAGATAGACAAGATCAGCGATGTCTGGCACCTCTGCACCGTTTCCATCCACGTCGCACAGCTCCATGAGAGGTGGCTCCGGTCCCCCTTGGAACATATATGTGACCAAAAATACCAAATCCGTGATGTCTGGACCAACGCCATCAGCATTAATATCACCACAACTGTAAGAGTCGTGTATCGCTAAGGCAAATGGAGATAGGGTTGATGTATAACCACAGATCGTATTTGAATTCGTGTCGAGTGAACTTGAGATGTTAATCCATCCGACACCATTATGATGCAATAAGCAGAGAATCGCCTCCTGCTCGGGATTGAACAGTGTATCATCATAGTATACACATATCTCTACAGTCCCATCGTAAGCAGCGTCAGTAGAAACATCGTAGTACATCGGTGCCATTGCGGGAACAACCAAGAAGCCGCTTCCCTCCATTTCCGGTCCCACACTGGATACTATCATCTCTGATGTACCATCCTGTGTAACACTGCTGAAAACTAGGCTCACAATACCCAAGTCGGTTTCCGAGTCCTCACCTGCTAATGTAGATTCTGAGAATACACAAGCATCAGGATTTTGATCGGGATTATATGTGTATGGGCAGTTGTCATCAGGGCACTCGTTTTCGGGATGATTTGGGTCGCCGTACGTATCACCGTCAGTATCGAAACAGTCAGAGTTCCTTGTAATGTATACGGAGCAATTGTACGCGTAGCCCGTGAATATATCCAGAGCTCCGTCATTGTTACAATCTGCAACGGCTATATCGCACGGCCCTGGGGATATCCAATACGTTTGATCAATATCCTGAAAATCGAAATCACCGAAGTTTCTGACAATGTGCATCAAGCCAGCATAATATGAAGGTCCGCCAATTGTATATAGCAAATCAATGTCTCCGTCACCGTCAACATCGCCAACCGTACCTGCATTAGCCCAAGCACTAACATCAACATAGTTGGGATTCTCAACGAATTCCCGTCCGCCAATATTGTCGAAGAACTGGAACCTGCCATTATGTCCGCCAATGAACCCATGGCTCCCAAAGCCAAAAGCCTGGATGTCAACGTCGTAATCACCATCGAAATCCGCTAGCTGGATTTCACCTACATACAGAGTTGCAAGGTCTGTACCCCAAGTCCAGGAACCTGAGTCATCGCCATAATATACGGCTGTTGTGGAAAGGTTCGCATATCCGGCCAGAACATCAACGAGTCCGTCGCCATCGACGTCACCAACCCAAACCCCGGAAACGTCCGACCAACTATGAATCCCGTAAGTCGATGCCGAGAATGTTGCATCTCCGTTTCCCAGAAGAATAGCGAACTTCCCCCAAAACGTGCCTGGGGGACCTGGATTATAGGTCTGAGTGCCGAACACCAAGTCAGCAACGCCGTCTGCGTTGAAATCTGTCGTAGAAATCTCCCCTCTCCCCAATCCGGGGACCAAGAATGAAGGCTCAACGCTGAAGGATCCGCTGCCATCATTCAGCAACAAGGTAATTCGAGAACCGCTTGAAGGGGATATTGTCCTCATTACTGCGATATCTATTCCATTCTCGCCATCAAAGTCTCCAGTAGTTGCGTCTAACATGACCTGACCATCGGTAACTTCATAAAGAACATAGGATTCAAACCATCCAACACCATCGCTTAGAACAACCGAGATATAACCTTCCGGTCCGACATGAACGATGTCGATGTAGTCGTCACTATTGAAATCTGCAAGCTCTACATCGACACTTGTGACACCGGTCGGGACTCCAACGGATGCGCCGAAGTAACCAGACGTGCTTCCAACTGCAGTCATGAATGACCAATAGCAGGGTTGCTCAAGGACGGAACCACTTGACGACTCGATACTCGTTGTCAGAACTACAGTCACGTTTTCACCAGCAGGGAACTCCTCATTTGGTGTAAAAGTGGCAATACGGGTTCCGTTGTCATATGTAATCAGACCTTGGACAAATCCCATGGTGTTGCCGATTACTGCAAACGTGTTCGCGTTTATCGTTGCGGGATTCATGTCAGTGTTGAAAGTGGCTGTAATCAGAGTTGATCGGGACACATTGAGCTCATTCGAGCCAGGTGAGTGTGAGACCACCAGCGGTAACACAAAGTCATACACTGCAATCACCAAGTGATCATCGTCCATCGTCACGATTGGACTCGTGGTACTGAATCCCCAATCTTCTCCATCCATCTGCCACTTCTGGAATGTATTCACTCCAGAAGTTGAAGGAGCTGTTAGTGTCACCTCTATCCCATCGACATAGTCACACGAAAACGGGGTTGTTGTTCCACCAGGGCAGTTGTCTGGAGATACTGTTATCGGAACTCCATTCTCTGGACTCGACTCCACAATCAGAGTATGTTGAAGTTGGCACGCATCTCCGATTCCGTCTCCATTGGTGTCGAGCTGGTCGGGATTGAAGACATCTGGACAATTGTCATCGGGACACTCATTTTCGATATGGCCAGGGTCTCCATAACCATCCCCGTCCGAATCAAAGCAACCTTGAAGGAATACCTGTAGGCTACTGGGAGTAGTGACAAGGTCCACATCACCATCGTTATCCCAGTCACCTGCATCAATTGCATAACCAACACCAGCTGTTATAAGAGTATCCAGAGCGAATACGCCAGCTCCATTATTCGATAAGATACCCAGGTTACCTGTTCCGTTTCCCACGGCCATGTCCAAGTCACCGTCATTGTCAAAGTCGGACAAGGCAACCACTCGTGAAGCAGAACCAGGAAGTGTGTCAGTGACGTATGCCACGCCTGCTTGGTAGAATCCTGGATTCACCGACCCCGCATTCAGGAACACTGATACAGTAGAATCGCCACACCAAAGATTTGCGACAACTACATCAATATAATTGTCGTTGTTAATATCTCCAACACATCCCCATCTGGCGTCCTGACCAAAGCTTCCGCCATAACCTTGATCAAAGGGATTAACCCTTGTACCGTCGCCTCTGTTGAGATAAGTGTTGAAGAACCCATGATTCGGTGATGGGTTGCCAACATCAAACACCATAACAAGATCAAGATCCATATCATTGTCCACATCTACCGAAAGGACATCTTCGGCTGATCCAGCGGGACTTCCCATATCATCAAAGACGAGCTCGAATGAATTAACCATACCATCGCATGCATTATAAAGAACCGCAATCGATCCTTGTAATCCAAGAGCCAGATCAATACAACCATCACCGTCGAAATCTCCTGTACATATAGACCTGACTCCATCACCTACACTCTGGGAATGAAGCGTGAAACTCGCGGTACCATCATTATCCATGATCAGTACACCGCCCTGTCGCACAACAGCTAGATCGACGTCACCGTCTCCGTCAAAATCGCCTGAGGTGATCGATTTGGGTTCGCCAGAGACGGAGTAACTACTGATTAGTCCATATGAACCCGGATTGAGAGTGCTGTTCAACGCTATGTGAACAGAGTCCCAATTCAAACCGACTGAAGCCTGGTCGATCAAACCATCGTTATTCAAGTCAACACTAACTACGTCATAGTCTGCTCTACCTGCGTAGGCTGTATCCGTAACAAACTTCATGTCACCATTTAAGGTTTCAACAGTGAATGAGAATACACAGCTCAGAGAAGGATGTATTCCGCTGGCAGAAACAATCCCTGTTGTCAATACGCAGCGTATTATCTCTCCAGCGCCAAAATCGTCAGTTGGATCAAAGATCATCGTTTTCGTTAAGGAATCATATGCGATAGCGCCATGGATGAATCCACAGTAGCGTGAGTACATGACAATGGTTGAACTGTCGAAAGATGACGGATTCATATCGGTATTAAAGGTTACGGCGATATTCGCATCAATAGGTACATTAATCGCATTCTGAGCCGGTGACAGGGACACTATCTGTGGGGTGGATTGGTTACTGCTCTGATTTAACAACATAGTTTCATCACTGAAATCGTTTTTTACTGAGGCTAAATTGACATCCACGCCATTATTGGAGTCACCTGAAGCAACTGTTCTCGGTCGGTTACCGACATCATAGCTACTGGCAGCCAAAAAGTTTTCGTCCCCGACTTTTGTCAACAATGAGATATCGCTGTCTCCAACATTAGCAATTGACAGGTCATGATCCACACTCCCATCCAGATCGACAGAGATCACTGATGTAGGATTAGTTATGACTACATCGTAACTTGGCTCATTAAAGCAGAAGCCATCCTTGGTCTGATCTGCCCCACATGTTTCAATTTTTAAGAGTGTTGTAATAATTCGTGAGGGGGTACTTCCGCCTGGCTGCATTGCACCTGCAGCTATTGATATAAAACAGATCGCAAACACAAGTGTTAGGATCAGAATAACAAAGCAGACATGAGCACTGATCTTCATGGTAAACCTCTGAGCACATATTATAGTTGCGGTAAGTGCATCCAATGTACAGCAAATCAGTCCAACTTGCAATCACTTTATCGAGGATAGAGATGTTCTCACAGACCAAGTTACCCAACATCAATCCTCCTCGTAGTATACCTACCCTTCTGGGATCATAGTATCCACTTGCCGATATTATCGTCATCAAATCTGACAATATCCCTAAACTTGAAATGCGAGATAAAGCCATCATGCGACCGCTGGTAAATCGTGGACTTCCTCACTCCCCGGCATCGCAGCAACTTCTTCCGCGTTCAGGAGACATCTATGATTGACAACAACCGCTTCAGCCCACTCGCCAGGCGAGGATGCCGGGGGTGTTGTCCTTCTGACGTTTCACCGTCAATCGGATCGCCGTTACTTTGACCGGCTCAAAAGTCACCCGGTTGTATTTGTCAAGCTCCGTTCCGTAAGAGTCCCCGGTGACGATATCCTTCCAGTGGCCCGCAGCGTCCTTGACCGACAGACGCCAGGATTCGGGAGGACGGAAATTGCCGTCGTAATGATCCAGATACAGCCAGTAAACGTCAGACTCGGACAGTACGACCGGTTTGTCGAAGTCGTATTGCACCCAGTCCTCGGGATGTTCATCATCGTAGAAGTAGAAATAACCCTTGTCGATGTCGGTGGAACTTTTCGGCTCGAAAGGCTGATTCAGGCCCCAGACCCATTGAAGCGATGACGACCTCGTCGCCCCCTTCTCCTTGCCGCCGGCGTCTTCCGTGAAAACCAAATCCTGCGCCGTGGGCATCCAGACCAGCATGTTGGCTTTCCCGCGATTATTCCATGAATAATACGGAATAGCCTTCAACGTCACTTTATCAGCGGTGGTGTCCCCGTCCTTAACGGCAACCTTGTAACCATCCATAGTCAGAGTCGTGACGCCCCCCAGAAGATCCTTTTCGAACCGGCTGTTGACCGCAGCATCGCCGGGGATGAACAGATCGAACATCCAGCCGTCGTCGTTGTCTTTGTCCTCGAAGCAATAAACCAGCGGCCCGCGTTGATATGCTATCTTGCCCCGGTCGGATTCCACCTGATCGTTCGCCCGTATCTTCCGCGCCGACATAGGCAGGGACATATGGATTTTGTCCCCCTTACGCCAGTTCTCACTAAAACAGGCATAACCGTTAATAATGTCCGGATTGACCTCTTCCCCGTTCAGGGCAAAACGCACCTTTTCGGCAATCGAGTCGGCAAAACGATAAAGATCGGACGGTCCGAGATCGTTGCCGGCCCAGCCCGGCACGCGCACCATCAGATTCAGACGTTCCGCGCCCGGCTTGTCGATCACGATCGTTACTTCGCCGTCCCAGGGATAGTTGGTGGTTTGCGATATTCCGATCGTATCCGGGCCGACCGGAATCTCCGCCTTGTCGTTGACGAAGAGGTTCACCATGACGGCGTCGTGCGTAGTGGTGTAAACATAGCCGGGAATCGAGGCCATGAACCGGGTGATATTCCCCGGACAGCAGGCACATCCGAACCATTCCTGCCGTTCGTCTTGTCCGCTTGATTCGAGCGGATTGTCGTAGAAAAACTTGTCGCCGCTGAGCGAGACGCCCGAGATCACGCCGTTGTAGAGCACTCGTTCGAGGACATCGTAGTAGCGAGAGTCCATCCGGTTGAGAAACATGCGATAGTTCCAATAGACGTTGGAGATAGAAGCGCATGTTTCGCAATAGGCCGACATGTTGGGCAGTTCGTAATCGGGTCCGAATCCCTCCCCCATTCCCCGCGAGCCGATCCCCCCGGTGATATACAGCTTCTTGGAGACGACATTGTCCCAGACCTTCTGCGAGGCGATCAACAGCGCGGAATCGTTCATCAGCGAGGCGACATCGGTGACACCGGAATAGAGGTAACCGAACCGAACGGCGTGACCGACCGCTTCATCCTGATCGACAATCGGTTTGTGATCCTGGCTGTATTCGCTCAGTTCATGACCGTCGGTCCCCTTGCCGGTTTCATCGATGAAAAACCGAGCCAATTTCAAATAGCGTTCCTCACCGGTAACCCGATAAAGCTTCACGAGGGCCATTTCGATAATGGGGTGTCCCGAGGGAGCTTTCTTCTGATTCTCAGCCGGACCGAACACCTTGTCTATCAGATCAGCGTTCTTGAGAGCGACATTCAACAGACTGGTTTTTCCGGTCGCCAGATAATGAGCCACGGCCGCCTCATAGAGATGCCCGCAGTTGTAAAGCTCATGGCTGTTGAGCCGATCCCAGCGTCCCTCGCCGTACCAGGGTCGAAGCCGCTCACATTTGTTGGTAAGACAGGTATATAGATAGCCGTCTTCTTCCTGAGCGCCCGCAATGAGAGCAATCACACTGTCGAGGTAATCATCCAGTTGTTTGTCGTATTTCACGGCCAGCGTGTACGATGCTCCTTCGATGACCTTGTAGACATCGGTATCATCGAAGGGGAAATCTCCCTTATGTTCACCCTTCTTCTTTCCAGCGGCCAGGGCAAAGTTGTCGATACGACCGTTGATTTCGCATTGTTTGAAGGCCGAGGGGATAGTCACGGTACGGTTGGTCTCAATCTTCGGAGCCCAGAAAGCATCGTCTATATGGACGGCCGTAAAAGCCACGGGAGTCAAAGAGTGCGGAGCTTCCATCTTAGCACATGACATAAGTAGAAACATTGACAGCAACATTATCAGGGCGCAACTCACCAGAGTTACCTGCCCGCCAATCCGTGATGCGAATGGGCGCCGTAATTTCATGATATAGTCCTCTCATATTTCCTATGGCCCGGTATTTCGTTGGTGACACCAAATCAAGTATAACGGCATTGAGAGACTAGTTCCAGTGTTTTGGTATTGAAAGCGGTATAGTAAAGGGGGCGGTTGAACGCCCCCTCATTTTCAGATTCAAAGACGGATCTAGTAAAGACCCATCCTGGTTTCGGTAGTACTGATGAAGATGTTCTTGCACTGAGTGTAGTGCTCCAGCATCATCTTGTGGTTTTCACGACCGATACCCGACTTCTTATAACCTCCGAAAGGAGCGTGCGCCGGGAGCTGATTGTAGGTGTTGACCCACATACGTCCCGTTTCTACCCCCATCGCCACCTTCAGAGCAACGTTCAGGTCCCTGGTCCACACGGCGCCTCCGAGGCCGTACTCGTTGTCGTTGGCCATCGCGATAACCTCGTCCACTTCCGAGAACGGAATAACGACACCAACCGGACCGAATATCTCCTCCTGCGCGACACGAGCCTTGTTGTCACAAGCGATCAAAGTCGGCTGAACAAAGAAACCTTTGGCAAGTTCGCCGTCCATGATCCGATTGCCGCCAACCAGCACTTCGCCTTCCTTGCGTCCGATATCGATATAGGACGTAACAGTCTCCAGTTGATGCTCGTTGACCAACGTTCCCATCTGGGTATCCTTCAGCCAGGGGAGATTGACTTTGACCTTTTCAAAGGCCGGCTTAATCTCCGACACGAATCGATCATAAATGCTCCGGTGAACGAAAATACGTGACCCGGCACAACAGACCTGACCCTGGTTGAACAAAATACCGATGTTAATTCCTTCCAACATCTTGTCCCAGGGGGCATCGGGGAAGATGATGTTGGCCGACTTACCGCCGAGTTCGAGCGTCGAGGGAATCAGCCTTTTGGCTGCCGCATCGGCAATAGTGTAACCGATTTCGGTCGAACCGGTGAAGGCCAGTTTACGGAAACCCTCGTGCTGCAAAATGTAATTGCCGGTGGTCGAGCCCTTGCCGGTAACGATGTTGACTACTCCCGGAGGCAGGATTTCGGTAAGGACCTTACCGAGTTCGAGAAGGCTGAGCGAGGTGTCCGACGAAGGTTTAATTACGACGCAGTCGCCGGCCGCGATCGCGGGAGACAATTTCCAGGCCGCCATCAGAAACGGGAAGTTCCACGGAATGATCTGCCCGACGACACCAATCGGCTCGCGCATGATAAGGCTCAGCGTGTCTTTGTCGATCCGGCTGACGGTCCCTTCCTCGGTGCGAATGGCCGCCGCGAAATAACGGAAATGATCGACACTCAAGGGGATATCGATCCCGGATGTCTCACGGATCGGTTTCCCGTTGTCCAGAGTTTCGACCATGGCGAAATGTTCCGTCTTAGCCTCAATCGCATCGGCGATTTTGTTCAGGTACATGGCGCGTTCAGTAGGGCTGGTTTGTTTCCATTGGTCGTAGGCACGCCAGGCGGCACTCACGGCGGCGTCAACGTCCTCGCGGTCGGCATTGGCGCATGTGGCCAGAACCTCGCCGTTCGCCGGATTCCTGGAGGTGAACGTTGCGCCCGATTTGGCATCCTTCCACTTGCCGTCAATTAACAGCTTGTAATTGCTGTCGATGTATTCACTCATGGCATTCTCCTTTCACCAGAGTAAGATCGTTTAGGATTGAACAGCCAACGCAACCTGAAAACTCGATGACTTATTGAGGCGACACGATACATGGGCCGGTCAGCACGGGGGGTGTCCATCCTGGGGATTACCGAGCTTGAGCCGGCATTCATAGGTAGAAGAAAATCTATGCCTCACTCTCGGGCATTCGGCCCGATCGTCGACACCGCGGGCTCATCGGCTTCCCTTTAAGACTGCGGCTGGCGTATAATGATTTTCATTGTGATATAATCACGGAGGCGAACTATCCCCTTCCTCCGTCGATGATTCCGATAAGTCACAGATAATATGCATCGTTCTGACACCTATATAATTCCCGGCGCAGCGCGACGTCAAAATACCTATCCTCCCCAAAACAATGCATTAAATTACTCGACAAGTCAAGCGTGAATGTGCCTGCCTGCGAACACCTCGATTCCGATCACGAGCTGATCACAGTAGTATATAAGCTGTTGTGTTACAACATAAGGGATTGTTGAAAAAGTCTTACGCGCAGATATTCAGCAAAACACAACCGCAATGCGGGCGACACAAGGCCGCCCGCTACGCGAGGTTTGGGTTCCTTAACGCGTAGCGGCAGGGCTTGTCTCCGCCGCAGGAGAGGTTTTTCAACACTCCCATAAGCGTAGGGAGTCTCCTGTCACGGCCCTGCCGTCAGGCCGGGAGTGCTTCCCGCTTGTCAACCACATAGCAAATCCCAAGACCGAGCGCGTAAGCTGCGATATCCCAGGGATCGAAGGTTCCTCCGAAAGGACCGATCGGCCAGAAATATGAACTTACCTCGGCAATGGCACCAACGAGGAAGATCGAAACGGCCGCAAGCAGCGGTGTTTTGCCGAACCGCTGAACCGCTCGAATAACCATCGGTCGGCCGGTGACTTTTTCGCGAAGAACTATGTAGAAAAAAGGCGGAAAGGTAAGATCGGCCAGGTAATCGGTAAAGAAACCGCCATGCACGCGCGTCATGTTGAGTGCCGCTCCGACTACCCAGCAAACGAACAACACCCAGAACACAATCTTCCAGCCCGGGGTAGTTCTGTTTTCAGCTACCATCATTCAACAACCGTCAGGACACCGCGCAGGCGGATATCTTTCGAGGAACTGCCGAGCATGATGCGGAAATCCCCCGGCTCGACCACCGGGCGAACGTCGGCATCGAGGACGGTCAAGAGATCGGGCGTGATCGCAAACACGACTTCCCGCGTCTCCCCCGGCTCAAGATGAATCCGCTCGAAGCCCTTGAGTGCCATGACCGGTTGCGCCGTCGAGGCCAGTTCATCGCGGATGTAAAGTTGCACGACTTCGTCACCCTCGCGGGCACCGATATTCTTCAGGGTGAAACGAACCTGGGTAGACTCACCGGCAGTGATTTGTGGAGTATCCAGCCGGAGGTTATCGTATTCGAAACTCGTGTAACTGAGACCGTAACCGAACGGGAAAAGCGGCTCACCGGTCAGATCGTAGTAGTTGTCGCCGCGCCCGGTCGGAAGATGGTTGTACGTTAGCGGGAGTTGGCCATCGGAAATCGGATAAGTAATCGGTAATCGCCCGGCCGGATTATATTCGCCGAACAGGACATCGGCCACGGCGCGACCTCCCTCCTCTCCGGGATACCAGGCACACAGCACGGCGGGGACATCATCGAGCCAGTTTGTCATCGTAACGGCGCTTCCACCGACGATTACAACTGTGGTCGGTTTACCGAGCTCAGCCACCCGACGGATCAACGTTTCCTGATGTCCGGGCAACGCCAACGAGGCGCGATCCCGGAACTCTCCCTCCTCCAGGCCAACTACCAGCACGACCTGCTCGCACTCAGTCGCAAGATCGACCGCCTCCTGAATCAGATTTTCTTCATCGGACGCTACGCCCACATTCCACACCAGCCGGATGCGACTGTTGGTCCCGGTCGGCTCGTAGTATTCCAAACGAAGACTGTAAGAGCGTCCGGCTTCGAGGGTGAAGTCGGTCATGGTCGTGTGATAAGAAGCCTTGGTCCACCGGTCGATAATCAGGGAGTCATCGACATACAAGCGGTAGCCGTCATTACCCTCGACACCCAGTTTATAACTCCCCGAAACAGGTGCTGTCAGAGCGCCGGTCCAGCGCACGGCGTAGAAATCGTTGGTCAAGTGTTCGGGGTCGGGCGAAAACAACGTCCAATGGAACTGCACCGTACAGTCGACACGTGAGACTGCCGGTGGCCCGGAGAAGGACACGTTGTTGAAATACTCGCCGATCAAACCTGTTACCGTCGAGTCGTGGTATCGAGAAGAGAGACACTCCGTGGGAATCGTTACATAAGTCGTGTCCAGCCTCCGGCAGCCCAGAGCATACCGGACGACTGTCTGTGGCTCAACCGCCTCTTTGATGCCTTCAAGGATGCTGCACAATCTTCCCTTGGGGGCACTGTAGCCGCCGAAACGCACTTCGGCCGCATCCGGTCCGATAACGGCGATAGTTTCCCCTGTCCCGGAAAACGGAAGGGCCTCATCGTCGTTTTTCAGCAGCACGATTGACTCTTGCGCAGCCCGACGAGCGAGCACACGATGCTCGGGAGAACCAACCGCGTGGGATTCATCAACGTCTACGTAGGGATGCTCGAACAAACCTAATTGGAATTTCGCACGAAGCACCCGCGCAACCGCCAAATCGATCACGGCGCGGTCGATTCGTCCGTCCAGAAACGGAGGCATGAATAAAGCGTAATGATCGTACGAGGTCTGGAAGATCACATCGAGCCCGGCCGAAATCGCCTTCGCTCCGGCATCGGGATAATCCGCCGCCGTGAAATGTAGAACGTTGGCACCGCCCACTGCCCCGGCATCGGATATAATGAAACCTTTGAAATCCAATCCCTGCTTAAGCACGATGTTGTTCAACCAATCGCTCGCGGAACAGGGAGCACCATCGAAGGAGTTGTACGAGGTCATTATCGAACGCGAGCCGCCGCGTAAGATGCAGGCCTCGAACGGCGGTAAGTAAACTTCTTTCAGGAGACGTTCGCTCATGTGTATCGGATAACTGTCGCGGCCGCCGTTGCCGACGTTTGCGATGAAGTGCTTGGGGGTTGTGATAATCCCGTGCGACTCGAACTCCGACACGAACGCGACACCCATCGCCGCCGACAGAAAAGGATCCTCGCCGTAGGTTTCCTCGGTTCGCCCCCAGCGGACATCCGAGGCAATGTTGACCACCGGCGAAAGCACCTGCCTGACACCACGGTTCCGGCACTCCAGGGCCGCGGTGCAAGCGACATCATGCATCAGCGAAATATCAAACGAGGCCGCCAGTCCGATAGCTTGTGGAAAAACCACAGCATCGCTTTGCACCAAACCGTGCAGCGCTTCGGCAAAGAAAATGATCGGGATACCGAGACGAGTGTGCTCCACGAAATGGCGCTGGACGGCGTTGGCGCGTGCGACCGGGTCGATCCCATCGGTATCGGCCGAAACCTGCAGTCCGAACAAGCCCTCGCTGTAGCGGGATTCATCGCCGTTGAAATCACCGGCAATCATGAACAACTGCCAGAACTTCTCCTCCGGCGTCATGCGCGAAAGAAGATCCTGAACACGATCCTCGACCGTCGCCGTCGAATCTCGATACAACTGCCCGTGCGCTTCAGCGCCTAACAGCAACAAAAGGGCACAGAGAATACCTTTACAACACCCTGATCTCATCAATGAATATCCAGGCCTTTCCACCAGCGCCTTTGTGCCAGGCGGGACAGGTTAAATAACTCTCAGTTTTAACACGGACATACCGCGCCGACTTAGTTGGGAATTCGACATTGAACGGAGCCACAATGGGACCGCTCTGTTGCGGTGAAATAGAATTCCGTACGATTCCCACGCGCTCAAACGTCTCGCCGTCTTCGGAAATGAGAAACTCGACCGACTGCGGCAGGAACACCCAGGAAAGAATGTCCTGAAGAAAATTAGTTTCGATGCGCGTGATCGGTTGTATCGAACCGAGGTCAACCGTGGCATCCATCTCATTTCCCTCGAATCCGAGCCAGTGAAAATGGTAGTCGTCCCACCCGTTGAGGCCATCAGTCAGCGCGGTAACTTCACCATTGTGATATTTCGGGCTGGCCGGCGACGCTAAAACCGTCGAGCAGTTTCGGGCTAGATGTCCCTGCACGGCGCGATCAATGAATGCCCGCGAAGTCTCCAGATAATGGTCCGGTGAATTGCCGTGCTCCCAGAGTCGCGTGATGCCGGCTTGCTTACAACGATCGTAGAACGTCTGCAGGAGTGAGTCCATCTCCGGGCGAACGCGGGGAGCGCCGTCATCATCGATCATAAACAATCCCCGTTCGGCAAATCCAAGCATTTTTGCTTGTTCGATGATCGCATATTGAACCGGGAGATGAGCTGTTTGAACGTGGTGCAGATATATCGGCTCGTCCTTAACGGTTGCTTCAGCCTGAGTGAATATCCGCTCGTATCGGTCGAGCATAGTCACCGAAAGATAGCCATCGTCCGACGGATACGGATAACCGTAAATCGAAAGTTCCTCACCCGAACGCGCCAGGGCATCATGTTCGGCATCGATATACTCACGCACATACGGTGCGGCGGCGCCGTAGTAACCGTTGAGAAAATCGTTCATGACCGAGTCGATGTCGATATATGGATCCCAAAGCAGTTTCGCCAGCAGATATATCCGTAATTCGGCGAACTCCCCCTCCATCGAGGCGACTCCCTGTTCGAACACCGAAGTAATCCCGTTCTCGACGAAAAACTGCATGTTGGGCTGAAGGGTGCGGAGATTCGGGAAAGGACTGACGAGATTGCGAAATTGAACGACGTAATCCCAAAGGAAGATATTGTCGGTCAGAGCCGCCCAGTCCTTGAGATCGCGTACGAACGAGGCGTTCTTGGGATCATCCGCTATCGGCAGACTCCGGTTGCAGTCGATACTGCACAGCATGATGTTGACGTTGGGAGCCGGTTTCAAATGCGCGGGAGGTTTTCGCGAATATAGATAAGCCAGGGTCGAGATGGTTTTGTCCGGAAATTCCGCCGCCACACGGTTCACGAAAGACAGGATCGAGCCGGACGGTGAGCCCTCGGCGCTGTCAAGCGCTCGGCAGTTGGGACAAGTGCACGGCACGTACGTATCGTTCTGTGATACTGACCAGTAACGAGCTGTTGGATTTTCATCCATACAGCGGCGTAACTCGTCGACGACGACGCGAAATACCTCGGGATTGGTCAGGCAAAGCTGGGCGTCGGCCACCCGGACGCCTTCGTTCTCCGAGAAGTATTCCGGATGATCGTTGAAATACTTCTCCGGCGGTACGAGTGTTTTGAAGGTGTGCACAAACAGCCCCCAGTCCTCCAGACCGTCCAGCTTGTGCCAGGCGCTGTAAGCCGAGTCCCGGACATCCTGCATGCGAAACGTAAGTCGGGGGATCTGGGTGTCGTCGATCTCAGACAGGGCAATGGTCGGAGTATGAGGGATCACCTCGAAATCCAGGCTGTACTTACGGCAGCCCAGATAAGTTTCAATAAACGAATAAACCGCGTTTTGAAGACCCTGAGCGGTCAGGGCGGTCAGATAAAGGTCATGGCCGAATGATTTGACGCGAAAGCCGTCTTCGCCCAACGCCGCCGGATTGATGGCAGAATCAATCGATGCACCGACTTCAATCACGATGCGATTATTAACAGAGACACTCGTATCAACTATCGGCAGGATTGCCCCCGACACCTTTTCGATATACTGTTTGAGTGTCTCCCCCGCAGCCGCGACCTGTGGGGATGCATCCACCGGCAGACAGATGATATACGAACTATGTCCGTCTTCCGTCAACCTGATCGTTTCAGCAGCATCGGTTTGTCCGATGAGTATCGAAAGAATCAGACAAAAAACGAAAACAATGTAACAACAGCGCCGCCGCACGATTTACTCCGGCATAAAGTGGAACGCCCAGGCATAGCGACACGGCGGATTGTCGCGGATCGCATCGGACACATGGATCACACAGCCGTCGCCGGTTTTCTCCCAGGTTATCGGCTCAGCCACCCCCAGCATTGTCACTGCGCTGCCTGCCCTGGGAGCGAACGATGGGATCGTAATCGTTGCCGGAAGCGATGCTGCAGTATCAACCGGAAGATAGATAGCATTGATAGAGCTATCGGGCATCCGGGTATAGCATACTTCCCCTTCCTTGTACGGAGCCACAGCACGGGTGCCGTAAATCGCGTCGCCGTTGATCTGCATCCATTCACCGATATCTTCCAGGCGCTGCAGCGCCACCGGCGACAACTCCCCTTCCGGACTCGGCCCGATGTTGAGCAGGAGATTACCGCCTTTGCAGACGATATCGACCAGCAAATGAATCAATCGTCCGGTCGGTTTGTACTCATCGTTCTTGACATAGCTCCACGAAGTAGCCATGGTCATGCAGGTTTCCCAGACATAGTCGAGCGCTTCCTCTGGGACTTCCTGCTCGGGTGTGCGATAGTTTTGATAGCGGCCCTCGACCGCTCGATCGACAATTATCAAGCCCGGCCGAAGCTCGCGGGCATCGGCGGCGATTTTCGGCATGTCGATATCCTGATTGCAGGGATTTTTCCCCCAGCGCGGCGATGTCGGCGTCATCGGCTGGACCCAGCCGCCGTCGAGCCAGAGAATATCAACCGCCCCGTAGGCAGTCATCAACTCCATGATTTGATTGTAGGTAAAAGTTTTGAACGCTTCCCATTTCTCGGGGTAGCGGTCGATGGCATAGTTCACATTGCGATCGAACGGCGGGAAATAAGGCCACCAATAGTCGGGACAATGCCAGTCGGCCTTGGAGAAATAAGCCCCGACGCCGAAGCCCTCGTTGCGAAAGGCGTCAAAAATCTCCCTGGTTATATTAGCTCTAGGATTGGCGCTAAACGGACAGGCGGAATCGGTAACCTTGTAGTTCGTTTCTTTGGTGTCGAACATACAGAAACCGTCGTGATGCTTGGTCGTGAAAACGACATATTTCATCCCGGCCGCTCCGGCCGCCGCCGCCCAGGCCTCCGGATCGAACTTGACCGGATTGAAAACCGTTTGCAGCTTCTCGTATTCATTGACGTAGGTGTAATAATCATCGGCGTAAGGACCGCGCCGAATGGTCCAGTTCTCATCTTCCGGACAAATACTCCAGCTTTCGACAATGCCCCATTGACTGTATATCCCCCAGTGCATCAACAGACCGAACTTCTGATCCTGGAACCATTCCAGCTTCTGCAGAACCTGGGGATCGGTTTCAACCTCATGAGCCGGATCCGATTCGGCTGCAACGGTTGCTCCCAGCCATAACAAACCGCCGATCATCAGGCAGGTAACGATTCGTGTGAACGTTACGGAAAACATCATTCTTTACTCCTCCAAATGAGCCCTGTCGTCGGCTCAGTCTGTTTTTCCAAAGCGGTTTACTCCCGGCGATAGTTCACGCCGAGTTTTTCGAGTCTCCCCAAATGGGATCGCATTCGTTCAAGAAAATCATCCCACGAACGCGAGTCAACCGGAGACCAAAGGACCTCGGACAGAGCACACATTCGGGGGAAGGTCATATATTCGACATGGTCGCTGTTGGGCATGTACTCGGTCCAGACATTCCCTTGTGCGCCGAGAATACGACCGTGATATTCATCCGGCAGGTCGTCCGGTATCGGATTGAAGGCATACACTTTTTCCAGAGGTGAAAAACCTCCGATAGCCTTCGGTTCTTTGTCCGGATCGGCTTGATAATGATCGAAATAGCAATGCGACATCGGACACATAACGACATCGTGTCCCGCTCGTGCAGCCTCGACACCTTTGTCGATTCCCCGCCAGGCCATGATCGTTGAACCTGAAGGCGCACCGCCGTCGAGTATCTCGTCCCAGCCGATCAATTGTTTTTTCAAGGCATGAAGATGACCGGCAATGCGAGCGATGAAATACGATTGAAGTCGGTCCTCGTCGTGCAGCTTCTCCTGCTGCATGCGCTCCCGACAAAGGGCATGATTGCGCCAGCGTTCTTTGGGGCATTCATCGCCGCCGATATGGATCAGTTGACTCGGGAAAAGAGTCGCCACCTCCGCCAGGATCGTTTCCAGAAACGTGAAGGTTTTATCGTTCCCGGCGCAGTAAACATCGTCGAACACTCCCCAGGTCACGGCAACCTCGAACGGCCCTCCCGTGCATGAATACTCGGGATAGGCGGCAAGGGCGGCAGTGGCATGACCGGGCATTTCGATTTCGGGGATTACGGTCACACATCTCCGGGATGCGTAATCGACTATTTCAGCAACTTCTTCCTGACGATAGAAACCGCCGTAGCGTTCGCCGTTTTCCATACGCCATGCGCCAATTTCAGTCAAGCGGGGATATTGTGGAATCTCGATCCGCCAACCCTGATCGTCACACAGATGCCAGTGAAATACGTTCATCTTGTGACGCGCGAGCAGGTCAATGAATTTCTTGATAAAGGGGACCGGGAAGAAATGGCGGCTGACATCGAGATGCATCCCGCGCCAGGCGAAACGCGGATAGTCGGCGATTTCCGCTCCGGTAACGAGCACCTCGCCCGATTCCACTCGCCCAAGCTGCAACCAGGTATGCAGGCCGTACAGCAAACCGGACGACGTTGACGTCTTGATGCAAACGCCGTCAGCGGTTGCCGACAATTCGTACGCCTCCCGGGCAAGTTCATCAGGCGGCATCACAATCGAAAGACCGATCGGGTCATCGGCATTTCTTGCGCGCCCCATCAGTTTCATCGGCACCCCGTCAGCGGAGGCGGTTTCGTCCATGAAGGTCTGCAAAACGGACAGAGATGCCGGAGTCACCTCGGCATACACCGGCACCGGCAACGGCAAACGAAGCAGTTCCCCGGTGATGCGGCAATCCACCGGACGCGGAATTAAGGAAACCGGTGACGATGGTTCGGATGGAGTCACAGCAACATTACCTCTCGCATCTACGGTCTCAGAATCTCAGCTTGAACGTACGAATCTCGAACGGCTTGAAGCGCAGCGCCATCTTATCATCGTCCGACAGTGGAGTATTGTCGTTCCATTCCATTAGATCGGTTTCCTGCAAGACGGCGTCCGGATTGGTAAGCTCCAATTGCGCGGTCGTTTCGCAACCTCGCGTCTCGACCACACGCAGCACCCAACAGGCCTCCTTTTCGGCCTTCTTGACGACTTCGAGCGACACGCCCTCACCGGTCAACCTGACCGGTAAACCGAGGGTGGAATCGACTCGCAAACCATCGAACATCACCAGTCCCTGGTTGAGACTAGCGGCCTCGGCTATGACATCAGACTCCATCAGCGCCCCATGATGAGGAAGCAAACTGTATGCGAAACGATGTTCTCCCTGGTCGGCGTCGGGATCGGGGTAATTGGGCGAGCGTAACAGGTTCAAATCCAGCAAACCGTTTTCGACATAATACCCGTACTTGCAATCGTTGAGCAGGGCCACCCCGTAAGCGGCATCCGACAAATCGGCGTAGCGATGGCCGACTACCTCGAATTTCGCCTGCTCCCAAGATGTATTTTGATGCGTGTTACGCCGTAAGAAACCATACTGAATATCGAACGCCGCCTGATCCGAACGCACCGTTACCGGGAAAGCAACGCGAAGCATCTTGTGCTTCTCCCGCCAATCGACTCGAGTCTCGAAATCGAGGCGGCGCGATCCGCGACCAAGGCTGACATTCTGAATTATCGTGGATGTTCCCAGGTGGTATTTCATCGACAAACGCGAAAGAACCGGTCCGGCTTCCACCGCCTTTACCTCAACGACAGTTGCTGTTTCGAGCGGGACATCACGATAGAAAACATCGACATCCCAGGCATCCCAATCATTGGGGAAATCTTCGTAAAGGGTGAGTACGTTACCCGGTTTTCCCGAGTCGATTACCGCTCTGTTCTTTTCTTTATCAAACGCCCCGATCAACTGCCCCTGCCGGTTGAACTCATAACGGATCAAATCATTTTCGAGCACTAGCTCATCCAGGTCGGCAACTTTCGGCGGTGTTTTTTCAACTTTGCACAAAGTCAAAAACGAGTAGGGCGGGATAACGACTCGCACGACAGATCGACCGTTTGCCGTCTGACAAGGAAGTTCATGTCCCTCATCGTCCTTAACACAACAACCCGACCATTTCTCCGGCAATGTCACGGCCCCGTCATAGGTGTAATGCAGGCTGTTGAAAAGGGTAAGGTTGTTTTCGTCCCGTTCGCCAAGCAGCGCCCCGGCCTCCTGAATCAAACGACGGCAACGATCGAGCGCCTGCTCGTGTTGCTCGTGAGTGACGCGATAGACCTCGGTAATACTGGAACCGGGGATAATGTCATGAAATTGATTGAGAAGAACCGTTTTCCAAATATCGTCGATATCCTCTTGCGGATATTTATCCAGGGACAAGCACGACCAGAGCATTTCAACGGCTCGGAGTTCGTGCTCCAATTTCCGGTTGGCCCGTTTCACGAGCGCCTGAGTAGTCAATGTCCCGCGATGAAGTTCAAGATACAATTCACCGGCCCAGACCGGCAGCCGATTGCGGTATCGTTCCAGACCTCGCAGAAAATCACCCGCTGCACCGAATCGTACCCGCGACGCGCCCTCGAGATCGGCCTGACGTCGTCCCATTTCGATATGCTCGGCCTTGGGTCCGCCGCCGCCGTCACCCACTCCGAACAGACTGGCGAATTCATCCACGTATTCTTTTTCACGGAATCGCTCCGACGCCGCATTCAGTGTTTCCACCGCCAACTGGCTGTTGTAGTTGTTCTCGGGCGGAAAATGCGTCAGCACACGGCTGCTGTCGATCCCCTCCCAGATAAAAGTATGATGCGGGAATTCGTTGATCTGGTTCCACGAAAGTTTCTGCGTCAAAAAATAACGCACACCGCTTTTTTCGAGAATCTGCGGCAAGGCGGCCGAATAGCCGAACACATCGGGCAACCAGAGATTGTCGACATCGACCCCGAACTCGTCCATGAAGAAATTTTTGCCGTGCAGAATCTGACGCACCAGCGATTCACCACCGGTTACGTTGCAGTCCGCTTCAACCCACATGCACCCCTGAACCTCCCAGCGCCCCGAGGCGACGGCGGCTTTTATTTTCTCGTAGAGTTGAGGGTAACGTTCCTTGATAAATTGATAATGCTGTGGTTGTGAAGCGCCGAAAACATACTCCGGATAACGGTCGATCAAATCGAGCTGAGTGGCGAAAGTCCTCGCACACTTACGGATCGTCTCTTTTACCGGCCAGAGCCAGGCGGTGTCGATATGAGCATGTCCCACGGCAGCCACGGTCAGAGTCGAGGCGGTCGCCGGCTTTTTCAACTCGGTGGCGAGTATTTCGCGTGCGACGCGAGGGGCATCGTTGCTTTTGGCGAAAGCGTTCATTGCCTCGACCGCATTCTGCACGATGCGAGCGCGACGAACCGAATTCAGCGGCAAGGACTTGATCAGCCCCAATAGCACACGCACGTCCAGTGAAAGCGCCCACATATCCGTATCGAAAACGACCAGACGGGCTTGATTCAAGCGTGCTTCATACTGCCCATAGCGATTAGTCGAATCCGGTCCGGGGTCCAGATCGCAGAACATTCCGAACAAACCGTTGGCCGCCGACTCGACCCACAATTCGACCGTTTCACCGCCGTCGCACGAGTCTGACAGTTGAACGATATCACGCCCGAACTCAGTATCGAACACCGAGCCGTTGGTGATTCCCTGAAGAATCGTTCCATCGGGGAGAAACACCAGTCCTTCGCCGCCGACGTCGAGATGCGCTGCCGTCTGTCGTCCGCGCCAATCCGAGGGGATCGAGCCGGTCAGATGCATCCAGCCGGAATCCCAACGTCTGCCCCAGATATCGCCCTGATGCAAATCGTTGTACTCCAGCTTTAAGCGATCCTCGAAAGTCACCTGTTTCTCAGAGCGAGCACAACGAACCGTGAACGGTGTCGAGTACGGCATGATTTTCCTGAGAATCCGGGCATAGAAACGCTCGAAGCGCCTGGTATTTATTGATAGTTCTTTATCGTTCATCGGTTGTTTTCCTCGGGCTGGAGGGGATCGGCTTGATCGTTGACGATAAAGCCGTCGTCGGCATCGTCTCGTGCTTCGGATTTGAGCCTGCTTCGCATGCGATGGAGATCACGGAAACCGCCGGCAATGAACCAAACAATGATGACCGCCGAAACAATTATGTGTATTATCAGGTAGTATCTCCAAAAGGCGGCCCAGGTGGTATCGGCGACATCGTGCGTGAGATTGTAAATAGTCCCGACTGCAAAGACCAGAAGCCAGGCGCCGGTCCAGATATAACTCAGGATATAGATGATTTTGTCGCCGCGTGTGAACTCCCTGCCCATCCCGAGCATTTTCCACCCCCTCGACGGCGCCGCCTCGATTACTTCCTTCTCCCCGGCCAGCGAGTATTCACCGCGGTGCAGGAGTTTATCGAGATTGAACTCACGCTTTTTCCCGAACAACGAAAAGAGAATGTAAACGATACTGGCTCCGGCCATACTTATGCCCCAGAACCACTGGCCGTTGATAAAGAAATCTGGGATGATCTGGTGAATGATAATGCCGGCCACGGCGATACCGGAACCGGTGATCATCGCCGCCCAGGCCGCGGCGTTGGTTCCACGTTTCCAATAGAGTCCGCCGATAATAACCGCTCCCGAACCGCCGGCAAAGATTGCCCCGGTTATGGCAAAGAAAAGAAAGATATATTCCGCCTGCTCGAAAATGAGACTGAAAAAGAAAGCGAACACTCCCACGCCTACGATCGCCAGGCGCAGCACCCGCAAATGTGTTTTCGGCTCGAACGGTTTTTTACGAAGCGGCATGATGACATCCTGCACGACGATACTACCCCAGGAGTGCATGTAGGCGTCAAGGGTGCTTATGCTCGCGGCCAGCATCATGGCGGCGAATCCCCCCATCAGCCCTCGCGGCAGAATATGAGTCAGAACGAGCGGTACCTTAACCTGACTCTGTACCGCATCACCGTCAATGGTGGTCAGTTTATCGGCAACAGCCTGGGCGATATTAGCGAAGTCGGGATGATTGAGAACGGTATAGGCAACGATCGGTACGAACAAATACATGATGCCCATCGGCAGATTTCGCAACGAAGTGAGAACCTGACCCATCTTGGCCTCATGAGCACTTTTCGCCGAAGCGTTGTACGCCTGTGTTCCCTGCCAGGACATGGTACCGTAGATCACTCCGATAATTCCGATCAGAAAATACCAGAAGTTGAAATCCTCGACATGACTCGTCTTGAACGGATTGATAAGTGAGGCATCCTGCGGTGCGGACATGAGAGCCGACTGAATCGTGTTCCAATCGAAGGCGAAAAAGAAATACACGACCATGGCCACGAAGACGCTGTACATCAAAACACCCTGGAAGAAATCGGCATATATAACCGAAACCTGGCCGCCGCCCAGTACGAAGTAAAGCGCTACTCCCAACAGAAATATCATCACGAGCGGAAACGTACTTACTTGAAATCCCAGAACGGCGATGCTTTCCGGGATGCCGCAGAAATAGATGAAAAAGCGTGCTCCCACGGCAGGGAAAATACCGAAATTAACGATACCCGATATGAACGCGACAATACCGGTGAAAATACGGAACTCACGACTGTAGCGGGCCTCGAAATACTGCGCCAGGGTAAGCGAGCGAGTCTCGCGAAAGCGATAGATCACCCAGCCGGATACGGTAATGATCAGAACGACCAGCGCGGTTGTCATACCCCACCAGGACATCGAAAAACCGGCAATCAAATTCATCTCAAGGTTACCGACTACGGTAATAGCGCCGATCCCCGCGGCGCCGCTGGCGACACAAAGAATATACCGCCCCGCCGACCGACCGGCTGCCAGGAAATCCGCCACACTGCGCATGACGCGTCGTCCGGCTTCTACGGAAAAAAGCATCAGCCCCAGAGATACTACTACGATTGTCCAGTCGAGAAATCCTAAATTCATTTATACTCCGTCGGGTTGAGAGTCATCGCTGACCGGGCGAGTTGTCGCCGGGTTGTTGTGTAAGAAGTTCACCTACGGTTCTCCCGGCGCAGACGACCGTCCTGTGTGATATAAAAATCCACGATGCCGTCATTACTCGATGTCATTGCTTCAAACTGGTTCGAGGTCGCTTCTATCAGGGGAGGCCAGGTGCAATTTTCAAGCGATACATCCAGACCGAGATCGGACCAGTCTGAAGTGAACCGGCCGTGCTCCGTCCGATAATCCGTCTCCGCGTAATAAACCAGCCGGAGCGCCCATCGGATCGGCTCGTAAATATCCTCAACAAAGGGAACTGCTTCGCTGCCCACCACGGTCTGCGTGAACTGCACGATTCCCCACATCTCCGGGTAGTGCATCGCAATCAAACCCTGAGGCGACCAAACCCAGTTGTTCTCCGGCAGCGATTTGCCGGTAGTCGAATCAAGCAGTTTGATATACTGTCCGTCTTTGACCTCAGTCTGCCATTCGACTCTGGAGAAATTCACGCGCCATTGATCCCCCTCATGCGGCGGCGAAGAGCGATGCGCACATTCGGACAATACCTTCCAGGGGATCGCTATTTCCACACTCCACCCGGAGTCGATGTCGCCGGGTACGTTCAGACTACCGTTGATCGACACTGCTGTCTTCAGTCCCTGGATATCCCAGGCATTGACGGCCGGGGCGCCGTCGCGATACGGCTTGATCAGGAGAAGATCCCAGACAGTGTTGAGTGCGTTCATCTCCAGTTCATAGTATTCGTGGGTGTCGCCGTCCGGATCAATGAACACCTCAAAATCGTTGTCATGATAAATGACGGCGTCGCGCTCGGTGAGTTTACCCCAAATGTCCGGCTCGACCATCTCGGCAGCGACGTAGAAATAAGTCGAGTCCCACAACATCCGGGCATGAGTATGGAATCGCGGCAAAGGTTTTAGGTCGCCTTCGATATCGACAAACACTTCAGTCGGCGCGGCTGCCTGCCACGCGGTCTCATCCAGCCTGCCGTCGATTGTCAAAGGCTCAGCCGTTTGATAGCAGACATAGTGACGCGGGGCATAAGGAATCTCTGGAACCGGGAGCAAATCCGCAGCGAGAGCCGACATTGACAACAGCATCAGCAGAGGCACGACACCGAAAACTATAGAATGCTTCCCGATTGATCTAATCCTCATCACATGCCTCCAGCAGTTCCCTGACCGTTGTGGTAGCCAGGCAGACCGAGGAATCCGCCGCACCATAATAGACGAACAGTTTTGTATCTTCTTCGATGATCCCCTCGGAGTTTGTTCTTTCAGGAACCAAACCGGTCGGAAAAACAACATTAGAGACCTGACCGACTTGTTCGTAAAGTTCACGCGGTTCGAGAATGTTGCAGCGGCTCCTGCCGAGTACCTGCTGCGGTTGTTCCGGATCGAGAAGAACTACTCCGGCCTGGTAGATATTACTGGCTGCGAAATGAGTGGCCACACCGTGATAGATATGCAACCAGCCGCGTTGGGTTAGGATCGGCGGCGGACCGGAACCGATCAACTCATCCCAGTAATGGAAACGTCCCTCCATCACCTTACCCTCGTTCCGCCAGTGTAACAGGTCGTCGGAGGAGGCCAGCTCGATCACACTGCCGCTTTTTACACCACCGTCGACATCTGCGCGATTGGGACGATAGAGCATATAGTAACGGTTGTTGATTTTCGCGGGGAAAAGCACCGCGTTGCGGGCGTCCTCGTCAAGCATTACACCTATGAAATCGAACTGCCGAAAATCTTTCGTCAGCGCCAGACCGACTCGACAGCCGTGGTCAGTATCGAGCGCGAGAGTGATGTAGAATACATCTCCGATTCGCACGATCCGGGGGTCATACACGTGGTAGACGCGAAAATCGAGTTTTTCTATTCCTTTAAATCGGACAATATCATGAGAGGGTTCGAAATTAACCCCGTCGTTACTGACGGCAGGTAGCAGATAAGTTTCGCGTCCACGATTCTGGACTCTTAGAAGAAGGAGGATCTGCTCACGATAGCGCACAGCGCCCGGATTGAAAACCGATGAGACATCGATCAGATCGGGGCCAAGGGAAGGGATATCACTCCGCGTTAGAATCGGATTCCGTGGGTCTCTCTGCATAAGGTTTGGCAGAAAAGTGAGTTTTCATGGCTGGAATATAGGCCCGACAGGACAGAATGGCAACCGGTTTGTTGCCGTACGGCTCTCGCAAGGCCGTCGACCGCTCCCCTGAACGTGATGTCGCCTCGGAATCCGTTAATAGGCAGGAAGCCCCGTCTCTTCGGACAGGGCTTCCAATGCCATAGCACTACATTATCCGGAACGGCGCGGTCAGACGCAAACTAACGTTGCGGCCCATCGACAGCGCGTACCCTTTATAAGTGTCGAGGAAATCAACGTACTCCTCATCGAGTGCGTTCTCGATTTCGAGGTTTACCGTAATCGGCTGGCCTTCGAACGACAACGTCGCGCCGAAAGCCAGGTTCAGCACCGTGTAGGCGTCGGTGCTGGCAGTACCGAACGCAATCACATCGAACTGGGAAAACGGCTCATAAGTCCCGGCTGATTCCTTGGCCCAGGCATGCTTCACCCGAACCTCCGCAAACGGACTCCGAAGAATCCCCTTTCCCGGCAGATTGAAGCGCAACCCGGCCGTAAGACGATCGGCCGGCATCAGCGGGAGTTCCTCGCCGGTCTCCTTGTTGTCGCTGGTCAAGGCGGCATAAGCCGTGCTCAACCGCAGCCACGACAGGAGATCCGCTTCGAGCGACAATTCCACCCCGGTGATCGTACCATCGGTCTGGTCCGCCTTGAGAATTGGCAGCGTGGTCGTTCCGATCGTGGTGTCAAGGCCCGTGTTGCGTAAAAAGATGTAGTTGTCGATCCGATTGTAATAAACCGTCGCGTGCGCCAGCACTCGCTCAGTGCGCAGACGCAGACCAGCGTCAATGTTGTAGCTTCGTTCTGGATCAAGATAGGGATCACCGACCTGAAACGCCTGCACGCCGCCGTGAACGCCGTTGGCGTGCAACTCGAACAGGTCGGGCGCGCGGAAACCGATGGACAGGTTGGATGCCGCTGTCAGATTTTCCGTGAGTCGATAGCTGACCCCGGCCGAACCGGACATGACCGAATAATCCTGCTTCAGAACATCATCAGTCTCACCCGCGGCCGTGTCGGGCAGGTTCATCGCCGGATTGGCATCGGCATCATGCTTACGATAGTCAAAACGAAGACCACCGTTCAAAGTCAAGCGGCGCCAGGAATGCTCCTCAAAAGCATAAACGCCGATATCCATGATATCCGCGTCCGGGAGCAAACCTGACGCCCGCGTGTCCTGGTTCTGAACGTTCAGATCAATCCCAACCGTTCCGTTTAATCCGGCAATCGCGTTATGGACCAGATCGAACCGGGCCACATAAACCGTTCGCACCAGATCAACCGCCCAGTCCGGATCATCCTCGAAACTTACCCCCTCCTTCGCCTGGCGGACGTTGCGCTGGAAACTGAGCGTCGGCTTGAGAACGACCTTCGGAGACAGCAGAAAATTACCGCGCAGTTTGAGATTGTCGTTCTCGAGATTCTGCCCGATCGGGCTGCCGTCGCCGAGCAAATAGTTCTGCTCGCTGTCGTAACGGTCGTATTCGGCCCAGAGGTTTCCGAACGACCCGGTCAGACCGGCCACGGCATAACCGGAAATCTGATCGAAATTGGTGTACGGAAGTTTCCCCGTGAATTTAGGCGTTCCGGCTTCACCTGTTTCGGCATAGGTGGCCGCTTCGGGAGTGGAAAAATCATCGGCCTTCCGGGAGGTCCATCCGGCCCGGTAGCCGAACATCCCGGAAGCGCCCTCGAGCTCAACCGTTCCGGCTCGCTCTTTATTATTGGAGAAATACTGCCCCTTGACCTGACCGGTCATATAAGATAAACCGGGCTGGCTGCTCGGGAGGCGCTTGGTAATGACGTTCGCCACACCGCCGAGGGCATCAGAACCGTAGAGAATACTCGCCGCTCCCTGGATCACCTCGACTCGTTCCGCCTGGCTCACGTTTAAGACCGGTTGATGGCGGAACGAGAACTGGAAGTGCTCCATCGGCACGCCATCCTTCATAACTCGGATGCGATTGCCGCTCAATCCGCGAATCACCGGCTTGCCCGCCTCGGGACCGGTGCTGATGCTGGAAACTCCGGGAAGGTTTTCGAGAACTTTGCCTAAGGAGGCTGTCTCGTTGGCCGTCAATGCCTGTCCCGACATTACCTGAATATCCTGCGGGGTGGCGAGGGGATCGGCGGCATTCGGTGACCCGGTGACGGTAATCCGTCCGAGTTCGATCGCTCGTTCTTTCAACTTCACCGTGATCGGTTCATCGCCGGGTTGGACCTCAACCGTAGCGGAGACATAACCGACGTAGCTCACCTCCACCAGCATCTTCGTATCGGGTAGATTTGCCAACATGAACCGGCCGTCCGAATCGGTACGCACGGTTCTGTCGAGAGCCGGTACATTCACAGTGGCATTGCCGACCGGTTGACCGGCCTCATTCAAAACCACTCCCTCGACTCGTACGCCGTTGGAGCCGGCCGACGGGAAAGCCAAAACGTTGGCCGCGGTTACTAAAAATACCGCCGCTAATATATAAGTTACTATTCTCCATTCAGCTCTTAAGAACATGTTTAACCTTTCATGGGATAAATACACGATATCCGTTCGACACAACAGGAAACGTCAAATGACTTCCATCGGTCGAGCGCATTCGTTATGACAACAGTCAATATCAAGCCCTCCTTATCGACTGCGGTTTTAATATGTAGAGCTAGATGGAGACGGGAGGAGAGCGGCCAAAACAGACGACCAGGTCCGCTACCGGACTCATGATCTCTTCGGCGACACTCAAAGCCGAGATTCCGTCATTACAGGGATCCCCGGCTAAAACAACAAAATCCGACGATGAAAGAGTCGTCCAGAAACGACAGGCGGCACAACCATGCGATCCGTGAGTGGCCTCACCGGCTTCATTGAAGCAGTAAATTCCGTCGGCGGCAGTACAATGTGTCGTACCACAGCAATCGTGATCTCCGCAGCAGTTGGTGGGATGTTCGAGGCAATTGTGATTGTGAAAACGATCGATATCGACCACCACCACGAACAGCCAGACCGCAATCAGCCATACCAGGCTACGGGTTAATCCGGATGTATGAGGACGGTCGAATAAAAACATGGTTTAGTGCCTTTCGCAGCAATTACGCGAATCCGGCACTAAAACGCAAGAGATGGCTTTAACTGATTACCGATTGCCCGAAAAAGAAACCACCGGTTATGAACCGTTACTTCGTTGCCCCAATTCAGAACTACAGCCGCCCTGACATTTCACACCGTTCCACCGGCCGGGATAAGGCAAAATCCCTCGGCGCTGCCGGCTAATCCCTCCGTTGCAGCCTTTAGCATGGATGAAATCCTTTCTTCGAACTCGGCCAATGCGGTACGAAACGATACACTCAACGTCTCGGGATCGTTGGACAAACTACGGTAGTATGCTATCGCCGATAGAAGCCCCTGTTTGAATTCATCGAGATACCGGGTTCGGGTTTCGTTGATCTCAACTGTGCAATCGGCGATTTGTTTTTTCAGATAATCCACATAAAGCGACAATTCACGGATAAACATGTGGGGTCTGGAATGACGAAGACTCAGCGCACAGCGCCCATAGATATGATCCACCATTTCCTGAAGCGTATAGACGGCGCTGAAATCCACGGCGCTCGGGCCACAGCACACGGCAGTATGTACATCCTTATCGATGCCAAGTCGATTGAGAGCGCTGCCGGCCAGGTCCATGCACAGGCAGGTTTTGCTCTGTAGAATTCGCACGGCGGCTTCTTTCAGGTTCGGCAGCAAGTTTCCCGCCTCAATTTGGTCAAGTTTCCTGGTCTGATACTGCCGCGAGGCACGGCACAGAGGCGGCCGTGCAAACTCTGAGTCCATCGCCAGAAAATGTTTCCGGCATCTTCGCCCCGGAGTTCCCTCGGCGATGCGATTGAGGCGATGTTCATCACTGGTGGTACCCTTCAAAATCCAAAAAGGCACTCCCAGCGGAGAAGCCTCACTTAAAGTTACATCATTGTCGCCGGCGGCAACGAGCTTCCGCAGATGTCGGCCATCCAGATTGGTTGCCTCCGGCACGAAAAGGAAAGGCGTCCCCCAGCCAATCCGGTCCACGCCGTAGCATTCCCGCAACATGTGATGTTCCGATGCCGTACCCACTCCTCCCTGCGCCGACAGCAGAAACGACGGTGTACCGAAGGGTGTTTTCCCAAGTGTTTGTAAGGCAGTTGCATAGTAGTTCCTCAATTCATCCTGCAGGCGCTCCCGTTTCACCCGGAACTCCTCCAAAACCGCTCCCAGCAACTGTCCCTTTGTTGGAAAAGTATGTCCGCCGCAGTTAAGACCGGATTCGATCCGGAACTCGGACACCCACAATCCACGCTTGGCAAGAATGGTTCCCTGCAGCAGTGCCGAGCGATAATCACTCACCTTAAGAATAATACTCTTTGTCGGCGGCGCCTGCAGGGTTGGGAAAAAATCCTCGAACTGCGCCATATAGGCGAAGAGCCGTTTGTTGATGCCGGCCGAGAGAACCACGCTGGACCGCAGTTTGCTGGTGGCAAAACCGCGCAGGGCTGTCATCGCGAGTCCGGTTTCCGGTATGCCTTTGCCGTTTTCATACCTTTGTTCGGCATCGACTCTCGTCATGATATTGACATCGGCGCTACCAGCTCGCAAAGCGCTTCGGAGGCCGGCTTCAAACCTGCTTTTATCCGTATCCGAACAAGTTTTGTACGTATCATAAAACGATCGCAATGAACCCGATGGTAATAACGCGAAATATCTTGCAATATCATCAGAAGAACTGAACGACTCGGCCTGCATCCGGTTCATCTGCTCGTCAACGGCATCATGAACGAAATTCAGGTACGTACGAATACGCTCCACTCTGGCTTCAGGATCGCGGCCTCGGATCGCTGTGAACGGCTTCGACCATAGAGAGGTATAATAGCGTCTGATTTGCTCCAACAAGATGTCGTCGCCAATCGACATCACTGAGCATATCCCGTAGCGGGCCACGCGCAAGGGCGAATCGACCGTAAAGCCTGTCCCCATAACCGGAATGAAGAAATGGTGCGGCCCGATATCGATGTAACTCGGCCGGTATTGCGGCCTTACCGTTGCCGTAGTCGAAGGGAGACCGATCTCAGTCATTATGGCGCACTCCTATCCCGTTGAAAATCATGTCTATCATCATATCCACCATTTCGTTCAGAGAGAATTCACCCTCTATTGAGGCCCATTGATATTCCACCGAAGCTAACGCCAGCACCAGCGCCCAGGCCGCCATGTCCGGATTATCGATCTCAAGCTCGCCCATCTCGATTCCACCCCGGAGAATCCCAAGCACCAGATCATGCTCACGTTTAACAAACGCATTGCGTATCCGCGCGAAATGAGGCCAGTATTCACCCCACGATTCCTGAGTTACACGATAAAAATTGACAAACTCGCCGACCTTACCGAGCCGCGTGGACAAATGAGCGCGGAGTTTTCCCCTGGCCCCACTCTGAGCATTGACCGAATCCCGGATAATTTGCACGAGTGAGTCGATTTCTCCCTGCACTACCGTATCGAAAATGCTTGATTTGTTCTTGAAATGCTTGTACAGGGTAGCCTTGGAAACATGGGCTTCACGGGCAATGTCATCCATCGTGACTTTTTTAAGCCCGAACTGGGCAAAAAGAATCTGTGCACATGAGATTATATGAGGCTTTTTATCCATAATCCGATTTAACTACTCCAAATTGATATATAGTACAAGAGTACGTTTTTTGCATAATATGTACTATTGTACCGCAAGTCAAGCACAGATGTTCCAGTTTTTTTCGATTATATCATATCAACATTCAGCGTCATCGGGCTTATATTACATGTTATCATATTGTATAACAATATAATAACACAACGACAACATCCTCTCCTCATAATATCTTGAATGAAGTCACCGAGATATCTCCTAACCGACTCACACGTATTGTCGGATTTGGCTACCTATCATAATCGTAGATCGATCACTTCGTATCTCAGGTCAATCTAGCGTAGAAAAACGAAGAAAATAACCCACTAATTCATTTGTGAAGGAACCGTACAAGCTCCATAGCGTTATGGCTTTTAACTGGCATGTAAAAAATTGAGCCCGCTACTTCAAATTATGAAATAGCGCAGGTATGAAACGGCGGTTGTTGCGAGTCTCGTGCTCGTCGCACCCACAAATAAACGTAATAAATACCAAGTAAGGGACACACCTGTGGATGATCCGGTTCTCCTTTCAAGAGTGCAATTCGCTCTTACGATAGCCTTCCACTACCTATTCCCGCCGTTGTCGATCGGACTTGGGCTTTTTCTGGTCATATCCGAGGGACTTTTCCTCAAGACCGGCAACAAGCTCTATGAAACGATCACTCGTTTCTGGGTAAAGGTATTCGGGCTGATTTTCGCCCTCGGTGTCGCTTCGGGAATCGTAATGGAATTCCAGTTCGGCACCAACTGGTCGATTTATTCACGCTACGTAGGAGACGTTTTCGGCAGTGCTCTGGCGGCTGAAGGTGTTTTCGCGTTCTTCCTCGAATCCGGTTTTCTGGCTATTCTCCTGTTTGGCTGGGACAAGGTCAAACCTCGAACACACTTCATCTCCACGATACTCGTAGCGTTTGGGGCACATTTATCGGCGGTCTGGATATTGGTTGCCAATTCCTGGCAGCAAACTCCGGCCGGATATCATCTGGTTGAAACAGCCAACGGCATCCGCGCCGAAATCACCGATTTCTGGGCTCTGGTTTTCAATCCTTCGACGATTGACCGCATCAGCCATGTATACATGGCGGCATGGCAGACCGGGGCGTTCCTGGTTCTCAGCGTCGCCGCGTGGTATCTGCTGAAACGAAAACACCGTGAGTTCGCTTTTAGCTCGATTAAAATTGCCGTCGCCATCGCCCTGGTTTCTTCACTTATGCAGTTGGTAACAGGTCACAGTTCGGCCCAAACAGTAGCCGAGACACAGCCGGCCAAGCTGGCGGCGTTTGAAGGACATTACGAGGCCTCAGCTCCGGCCGATTTGTATCTGTTCGGGTGGGTCGACGATGAGGGGCAACAGGCCTATGGGATAAAAATTCCGGGATTTTTAAGCTGGCTGGTTCATTTTGACAGCAACACCCCGGTGGCCGGATTGAGGGCCTTCGCCGAGGAGGATCGTCCGCCGGTTAATATCGTTTTCCAATCATACCACATTATGGTAGCGATCGGCATGGGGTTGATCGCACTTGCCCTGTTAACTTTGGTAATCGACTGGCGCGGTAAACTGGGTGACGCCCGCTGGTTGCAATGGATTCTGGTGTTCTCGGTACTGCTGCCTCAGATGGCCAATCAGCTCGGCTGGATGAGCGCCGAAGTCGGCCGCCAGCCCTGGATTGTCTATGGTCTGCTGCGGACCAAAGACGCCGCCAGCGAAGCTGTCACGGCCGGTGAGATATGGACCTCATTGATTCTTTTCGGATTGGTTTATCTGTTGTTGTTCGTCCTGTTCATCTACCTGCTGAACGGGAAAATTCAGCATGGTCCGGAGCTTCACCCTCAACCGGCTCTCGATGACGCCGCTACGGGAGGACATCAGGCATGAGTATTGACCTTAATACATTATGGTTTGCCCTGGTCGGCGTGCTGCTGGCCGGTTATGCGATCCTGGACGGTTTCGATCTTGGTGTCGGCGCCCTGCATCTGTTCACCAAGTCGGATGCCGAGCGACGGGTGATGATCAACTCCATCGGACCGGTCTGGGACGGCAACGAAGTCTGGCTCGTCACCGGCGGCGGCGCTTTGTTCGCGGCTTTCCCGGAAGTCTACGCGACTTCGTTCTCCGGCTTCTACCTGGCGATGATGCTGCTTCTGCTTGCCCTGATCTTCCGCGCCGTGGCACTCGAGTTCCGTTCCAAACGCGAGAGTAAACGCTGGCGTCAAACCTGGGACGTCGGATTCAGTATCGGTAGCACTCTTGGCGCTTTGTTGTTGGGCGTGGCTTTAGGCAATATCGCGTGGGGTGTTCCCCTCGACCAGAGCCATGTCTTCACCGGCAGCTTCCTGAGCCTGCTCAATCCCTATGCGGTCCTGGTTGGCATCACAACGGTGGCGCTTTTCGTGATGCACGGATCGATCTACCTCACCCTGAAAACCGAAGGGGAACTCCTTAAAAGAGTAACCGGCTGGATCAACAAAACGACCACTATCTTCATCATCTGCTATGTTGCCCTTACGGTCGTCACTATGCTCTTTGTCCCTCACATGACGCTTACCATCCGTGAGCATCCATGGTTGTACATCATACCGATCCTGAACGTGCTGGTAATCGTCAATATCCTGCGTGAGATTCGTAATAAACGTTATTTCCGTGCGTTTTTGTCGTCCTGCGCAACGCTGGCGGCTTTGCTGCTGCTGTTCGCCGTCAACATGTATCCGAACCTGATCCTCTCCAGTCCCGATGCCGCCAACAGTCTGACTATTTATAACGGAGCTTCCTCGGAAAAAACGCTGGAGATCATGGCCATCATCGCCCTGATCGGCATGCCGCTGGTAATAGCCTACACTTCAGCCGTCTACTGGATATTCCGGGGTAAGGTTAAGCTGGACAACCATAGCTACTAAGCAGCTTTTCGGTGATTGAACCACCGCTGCAACATATCGCCTTTTCGGGCGTCTAATCTGATTGAAAAAAAGTGAACGTCGCTGAATTTCAGCGACGTTTGCTATAGGCAGAATAAAAAAGACAAACGAGAGGCCGTCGGCATGTCCCATATTTTCAACCGCACTACGGCTGCGGCAATCCTGACAATCATACTCCTAACATGCAGCGCCTTCCCCTGCACGAGCTTTCGGCTGACAACCGACAACAGCCTGTATTATGTCCACAGCCTCAATCAAGGCAACTCCGCCTCCGTTCCCGGCCTGGTCTTTGTCAATCCCCGGGGCGAAGTCAAACAGGGATTTGCCTGGTCCGATCTCACACGTGTTAACGAGACTCCGACGGTATCACTTATCTGGCGATCTCAGTACGGCTCGATAACATTTAGCCCTTTCGGCAAAGAACTGCCGGACGGCGGTATGAACGAGGCCGGTCTGTTCGTATGGGAAATGAGTTTCGACACCGAGTACCCTGGCGACAGCCTTTGCCCCACGCTTTTTCAGACTCAATGGATGCAATATCTGTTGGACAACTACCATAGCGTGACCGAGGTAATCACCCATATCGATCACATCAATCTCGATGGCTGGGGCTGGCACTATTTCCTTGCCGACCGCTCCGGAGCAACGGCAATCGTCGATTTCATCGCCGGCTCACCGGTGATCTACACTGGCGCGGAGATGCCGGTCCCGCTCTGCTGCAATTCCATTTATCCCGAAGCATTAGAATGGCTCCGGCAATACGAGGGATTCGGAGGTGATCTCGAAATTCATCAAGTGCATGAAGAAATTCCGCGTTTCATCTACGGCGCCAAACTGCTTGCTGATTATGACAAACAGGATCCTGTCGAATACTCTTTCCATGTGCTCGATGAAATGAGCTCCAACGTCCGCTGGTCGGTCGTTTTCGATGTCGTCCGGTCGACCGTCTACTTCCGCACCAACGTAAGCCCGGAGATCCGTTTCTTCTCGTTCGGTCCGGAGGATTTCGCGCCGGGCTCAGACCTGTTGATCCTGGATGTAAACGATCCGGAGCAGGGAGATGTCCGTGCATCGCTGATCCCCTTCCGGTCGGAGCGCAACGACAGCCTGTTAGCCGATATATTCGGTCTCTTGTGCGATATGGACGACGGTTTCCGAAAATACCTGATCGAGGATCAGAATACCGATCTGTCGACGCTGGCGCACGTCATCGACACTCGAATGGAGAACATCAGCTCCGAAGCTCTTGAAATCGCGGGTCGTTGGACAGGCACGATCACGACCGCCGAAAAGGCCGATTCGATCTCAGTCGACCTCACCCTCGACTCTGAACGAAACATTCTTACCGGCATCATCACGATCGGAGCGGACCGGAGCGAACTCTCCAACCTGCGATTTCAGGGCGGATTCCTGACCTTCACCGTCGCCGCGACCGATCCCGCCCTGGTGAGCCGCTATCAACTTCATTTAAGCGGCGAGGGGCTTTGCGGTCGGCGCTCGGAAATATCGAGCGACAGCACGGCAGCGGTTAACCTCCGAAAGCAGTAACCGCGAAGCAACAGTCCGAACGGCCGCAATCTCGTTGCTTTGGTCCGATGCGAAGGTTATAATAACCCGATGTTCGACACCACCAGCAACGTTTTGCTCGGAACCATTCCTTGTTGAATTTTAAGCAAATCTTCACTCCCGCCGCGGCCGGTCGCACCTTGCAGGTTGCCCTTGTTCTACTAGCGATTTTTCACGTGGGTACGCTTGCGGGAGTTGTACCGGCTGAGATCGTCTTGGGCGGCCAGATAATCGACTCCACCGAACTCATTATCAAAGAGGCCATCGCTCTGTTCGTCACCCTGATGTTCCTGCTGGTGGTGACGCTGCGCCTGCGCGATATCCGCATGCGCCTCGACCGTAGGGGACCTCGTATCGGCGTATGGATCATCGCGGCCTATTTCGCAGTCAATCTTATAGGTAATCTCGCTTCGGGAGTTGCAGCGGAAAACACAATCTTCGCCCCGATAACGGTCATCCTGGCCATCCTGGCTTTGCGCACCGGTCTGAATAAATAGCACCGACATGATCGCTGTAAGCTATTATTATCTAACACGATAACTATCCTACCACCTCATAGCGGAGCGGAAGAATAGATATTTACCTCAATAAAATGAAACATTATACAACTAATTGTTGTATATTTACAACAAATGAATATATATTAACGCCATGAAGAGCAGAAAACTATACAATCGAATTGCGGTGCTTCGTCAGGAACGAGGCCTGAGCAGAAAACAACTGGCGGAGTTAATCGACGTCAACGTGCAGACAATCGGATACCTCGAACGAGGCGAATACAATCCCAGCCTTGATCTTGCTTTCCGAGTGAGCGAGGTTTTCGGTCTGCCGGTAGAAATGATCTTCTCTCCCCGGCCGATGCCCGCCCTGAGTGAAGAGTTGTACCGCACCAAACACAAAGAGGATTGAAGACATGTCCGTATCCAATACCCTGACCAGACGTCGAACAGGTGTCCTGATCAACTATGCCCTCCTGCTGGCCGGTCTCCTGTTAAGCGTCGCCGGTAATCTCTACGGCTGGAGCCTCACGATCAAGATCGGATTCTGGTTGTCGGTCGGTATCGTTGTTATCACATTCGTACCGGTCCATCTTCGTTCGGGACTCTGGCGTCTGGTTCATTCCCGCGCCGATGCACTCGATGAGCGTGAGATTCAAGAAACCTTGCGATCGCTGAGGCAGGCCTACGTCGTATTCAGCATTCTGTCGCTGTTAATCATATTGACACTGGTCGTTTTCGGACTCGGCAAGGGTATCCAACTGCTGGTCGTATTTTGGGTGCTGCTGTACTCAGCGCATACCCTCCCCTCGGCCTTCCTTGCCTGGACGGTATCACGGCTGCCGAACGAAACGGAGGAAGAATCATGAACAGGCCACATTCAACCGTTACTCGATTTACGTTGCTGTCGGCAGCATTTCTACTCGTGCTCGCGCTATTATCACTGGGATGTGACAACACCGTCTCGGACCAATCCAGGTACCGGGCTTTCGTGGAGGAAGCCGCTCAGGTATGGCAGTTTCAAGGTGCTTATCTCGTTGCCCGGGGAGATTCGGTTCTGGCCCGGGGAGCGGTTGGCTGTGCCGACCGAGGGGCGAACATCCCGAACCGGCCTGACACTAAATTCCTGATCGGCTCCATGACCAAGCCGTTCACGGCGATAGCCGTGTTGCAACTGACCGATCGCGGTTTGATCGATTTGAACGCAACGCTGGACCGCTATATCGACATCTACCCTGCCGAGCGAGCCAAACGCATTACCGTACACGATCTGCTTTGTCACCGTTCGGGCATCCCGGACTTGATCAACAACCGCGAATACGCCATGAAGATACATGAACATATCGAACCCGAGGAAATAGTCGCGTTCTTTGGCAACCAGCCCTTGGAATTCGAACCCGGCAGCCGGTATACTTACAGTTCCTCTAACTACGTTCTTCTTGGTCTTATCGTTGAAAAAGTCACGGGAATGCCCTGGGCTGAATACATCGACTCCGCGATCTGCCAACCGTCCGGCATGACCAACACGGGCGTTTTCGAGGATTATGCCCAACGCGAGGACTTCGCCAAAGGTTACGCTCCCGACCGAACCGGTCAATTGGTAGAAGTTCCGCCAATAAATCCCAGCGCAGGTTATGCCGCCGGGTCACTGGCCTCGACCGTAGACGATCTGTTCAAATTGAACCAGGCTTTGTACAGTACAGAACTTCTGCCTCACGTGTGGATCGACTCCATGCTTACCCCTTATTCCCCGACCTACGGCTACGGCTGGCTGATCGATGACTTCGGCGGCTATCGACTCACCGCTCACGGCGGCGGAGTACCGGGATATGTCTCAACGTTTCAGCGCTGGGTCGACGACCGGGTTTGCGTAGTCGTCTTGAGCAACAATGTGGCCGTTCCGACTCATGCCGTCGCCAATGGCCTGGCAGCTCTGGCGCTTGGTGAAGTTTGTGACGAACCGAGGGTAAAAACTCCGATCACTATAGACTCGGCCGGCCTGACTCAATACGAGGGCCGATACAAAACAACCAACGGTGAAATCAGAACGATAGAGCTGTATCGAGGTAACCTGATGTCTCAACTCGGTTACGGGACGGGGAAACCAATACTGCCTGAGGGACAAGATCGGTTCTATTTCGCTCGCGATCCCATGACCACAATCACATTCATCAGAAACAGCAACGGCAACATTACCGGGCATATCGTGCAACAAGCCTTTGACTTCGACACCGCCTGGATAGTAACGGATTAAGGGCGGATTCTATGAACGCTGTGATAGAAAGCCTGACGAACCATCGTTCGGTACGGAAATATCGCCCGCAGCCGATTGAGCCGGATAAAATGGATGCGATCCTGGAAGCTGCTACCCGAGCCGCTACGGCCGGAAACCTTCAGATGTACACTCTGCTCGTAATCGATCGACCGGAGGACTTGAAACGCCTCGATGAAGCCCTTGAAGTCCCGTTTATCGAGCGTTCAGGTTGTCCGGCAGCGATCCTGGCGCTGGTGGATTTGCATCGTGTAAAAAGCTGGATCAATCTCCATACCGAACGGGAAATCGTTTGTAATCGACCTTACAACTTCTTCATGGCGATCTGGGATGCTTTGATTGCGATGCAAAATGCCGTCGCTGCCGCCGAAAGCCTTGGGCTCGGTACTTGCTGCCTCGGCAGTGGCGTTGAACTCGACATACAGCAACTGTTCGGTGCGCCCGAGTTGGTCTTCCCGGCCGGTCTGGTATGTCTTGGATATCCCGAGGCTCTCCCTCAAAAAAGCATGCGGCTGCCGCTCGAGGCGGTCGTGCATCGCAATTGCTATCACCTTCCCAAAGCCGAGGATATCAATCGTTGGTACGACGAGCGCGACCATGTATGGGACAAAGTCCCCGAAGAGCGCAAGAATACTTTGGCCCAACAGAACATCCACGGCATTGCCGAAGCCCTGTCGGTGCAGAAATTCTCACGTGAAATCGTAGAGAAGCGAAGCCGTGGGATATTGAAGAATCTCAGGCAGTCAGGTTTCGATCTACGCACCGGCCTGGATCAGGATTAGTCGCTTACGACACTCGCTTGGAAAAGCGCATCGCCGACAACCCAAAAACCGCCACGCCATAGATTGCCAGCATCACTACCTGGAACACCAGGTCCTGCAGCCCGGCTCCTTTCATCATGATCGCTCGGGTGATCTCGATGAAATACCGCATCGGATTGAGATAGGTAAGGTACTGCATCCAGGTCGGCATATTAGAAATCGGCGTAAAGAATCCCGAAGTCAGAATCGCGAACACCGAAAAGAACCAGGCAAAAAACATCGCTTGCTGCTGGGTCGAGGTCACATTCGAGAAAAACAACCCGATCCCCAACGGGGTGACCAGGTAAAGTCCGGCCAAAGCGAACAACAGCACCGAAGATCCCACGAACGGTACCTGGAACCAGAGTACGCCGAAGGTCAAGGCGATAATCGTCTCCAGAAAGCCCAGGATCGCGAAAGGTATCAGTTTGCCGAGGAGCAACTCCCGCCCCTTGATCGGTGTCACCATGAGTTGTTCCAACGTACCCAACTCACGTTCTCGTACGATCGCCATTGAGGTCAGCATAACCGTAACCATCGTCAATAAGGTCGCCACGATCCCGGGCACCATGAAATAGACCGATTCCGCCTCGGGATTATACAGGACATCGAAACGCAGATCCAGCGGGATACTGACACCGTAGTAAGCACTGATAAATATCTGCATCAACCGCCCCATATAACCGATCCCGATAGCTGTCTGGTTGGCATTGGAGCCATCGGTTATAAGTGAAACAGACGGGTTCTCACGATTCATCAAGTCATGGGCAAAACCCGGCGGTATAACGATTGCCATATCCGAAGAACTGCGCTTGAAATTATCTTCAAGATGTTGCAGCGCCATGATCGTATCGTTTGGCGTGAAATACCCGGAGGCCCCTACCGATCGGACCAGCTCGCGAGACTCATGGGTACGATCGAAGTCATATACATCGAGGCTCAGATTTTTAACGTCGATATTCACGACATACCCGAACAGCAGCAACTGAATTACCGGCATCAGGAAGATGATGCGAATCATGTTGCGGTCGCGAAGAATCTGAATGAATTCTTTTTTCACGACTCCGATCAAAGCCCGACTCATTAGGCAATCCTCCGCGTAAATTTCTTGCCGGCAATCAGCATCAACACCGTCATCAGAATAATCAAGTAGAGGCCCTGCATGGCCAGAACGTCAAGCCCGGCCCCCTTGAGGGCGATGCCGCGAATAATCGTCACGAAAAACTTGGCCGGTATTACGTTCGAAAGAAGTTGCAGTACTACGGGCATGTTTTTGACAGCGAAAATGAATCCGGAGAGCATCACTGCCGGAAGCATCGTCAGCATCATGGCCAGCATCATCGCCACCTGTTGCGTCTTTACCATCGCGGAGACAAGGACGCCAAGCGAAAGAGCCGTCGCCACGTATATCAAAGCAAATCCCAGCAGGAGTATTTGAGAACCGACGAAGGGTACATTGAACAACAACCTGGCGGCAACCAGCACCAGGACGGCATCGAGCAATGCCAGACCGATGTACGGGATGATCTTACCGGTTAAAATCTGCCAGGGCGTCACCGGCGCCGTCAACAACTGCTCCATCGTGCCGGTTTCTTTTTCACGGGCGATGGTGATCGAGGTCAGCAGAGCCGAGATCATCATCAGGATAATCGCCACCAGACCCGGGACAAAGAAATGCGAGGACTCCAGATCCGGATTGTACAGGTTCTGGATTGCCAGCCTGACCTGGGGTACTTCCACGCCGACCGGCAGATGTTCGAGAATAAACGTATTAACCAGCGCCTTGGAATAGTTCATCACCGCCGCGCCGAGGTTGTTGTCGGAGCCGTCGACGGTCATCCCCAACTCGTACGTTTGCCCATTACGCAGTTTTTCGGCGAACCCGGGTCGGATATACAACACCGCCGTTACGTCGTCAGAACGCATGGCGGCCTGAGGATCGGACAGAGAAACCGGATTTTCGGGACGCGAGAAATAAGGTGACGCGTAAAAGGCGTCAATCAACTCGGTTGACTCAATCGTTTTGTCGTAATCGACTATCGCTATGTTGATGTTCTTGATATCGAGGTTGATGGCATAACCGTACAGCAGCGTCATTATGATCGGCATGGCGATGGCGATAGCCAGCGATTTGGGATCGCGAAGAATGTGATAGAATTCCTTGACGGCAATAAATTTAATCTTTCGCACATTCGCCTCCCCGGCTGTCGATCAAGTCGATAAACATCGTTTCGAGATTCGGCGCTTTATATTTGGCGATCAAATCGAACGGCTTGCCTAATTCAACGATTTTCCCGCAGTGCATGATCGAGATTCGTCCGCAGTACTCCGCCTCGTCCATGTAATGAGTAGTTACGAACACCGTCACACCCTCTTCGGCCAGGTCGTACAGAATCGACCAGAACTTGCGCCGGAAAACCGGATCGACGCCGCCGGTCGGTTCGTCCAGAAAAATGATTTCCGGACGATGCAGCAACGATACCGCCAGCGCCAGTCTTTGTCTCCAGCCGATCGGTAACGAGACCGGTTGACGGTCCAGGATATCTTCCAGATGCAAGCGCGCCGCCAGTTCATCGCGTCTTTGCTTCACTTCTTTTCGGCTCATCCCATACGCCGCACCGTAAAAATCCATGTTTTCACGTCCGGTCAGATCGCCGTATAACGAAAATTTCTGCGACATATACCCGATTCGTGACTTGATCCGCTCCGATTCCTTTATGATATCGCAACCCGCCACGCGACCGTTGCCGGAGGTCGGCATGAGCAATCCGCACAACATACGGATCGCAGTGGTCTTACCGGCGCCGTTGGCTCCGAGGAATCCGAATATCTCCCCCTTCGCGACCGTCAGCGAGATATTGTCAACAGCGGTAAAATCACCGAACCGCCGAGTCAGATTGACAACTTCAACGGCGTTGTTCATGACAACCGCTCCATGAGTTGAATGAAACAATCCTCGAGATCCGCTTCGATCGGATTTATCGCATTGAAATCAAGTCCCAAACGTTCTATCCCGGCGCGATAATGCTCGATATCATCATCACGATCGATACTGAGATGCAATCCCGCCCCGAATCGACGAGCTGTAATCCCTTCGATGTTATTTAGTTTTTCAACCAGCGTCGAGGCAGGCTCCACATCGAGATAATACAAGCGCCCTTCGAACAAGTGCCGCAACTCATCGGGAGTCCCCTCCGCCAGCTTTTTGCCACCGAAAATGAAACAAGCCCGATCGGCCCGCGCCACTTCGTCCATGTAAGGCGTGGAGACCAGAATCGTTACCCCCTCGTTACGGAGATTCAAGAGAATTTCCCAGAACTGTCGTCGCGACAAAGGATCCACACCGGTGGTTGGTTCATCGAGAAATAGAAATTTAGGATCGTGCATCAAAGCGCACGACAATGCCAGTTTCTGCTTCATCCCGCCGGACAGCGCCTGGGCGCGTCGACCGCGAAACGGCTTGAGGTTGGAGAACCGATACAACTCTTCCGCCCGCTTCTCGAACGCTTCCCCGTAAACGTCGAAAATGCCGGCGTAAAAACGTAGATTCTCTTCGACCGACAGGTCCGGATACAACGAAAACACCTGCGGCATATAACCCAACTCCGGCTTGATTTCATCGAACCGGTCGGACATGTTGCGCCCGCCGATAAGGATTTCACCCTTATCCATGTCGATCAGGTTGCAGATCAGGCGCATGAGCGTGGTCTTTCCGGCGCCGTCCGGTCCGACCAGCGCCGTGATCTGTCCCGTCGGCAGATCGAGCGAAAAATCAGTCAGCGCCGCAATCGAACCGTATCGACGCGAGACATCGTTTATCTGAAGCGCATTATTCATGGTCAAGCGTCACGTAAACCGGCATGCCGATCTTCAGCATTCTTTCACTGTTGTCCACACTGACCTTCACGGCATACACTAAATTGGCGCGTGATTTTTTAGTCTGTACATTCTTGGGGGTGAACTCCGCCTCCTCCGATGTCCAGACGACCGTGCCGGGATACTGGCCCGCTTCGGTCTCGGTGTCAACCGTGGCTTTATCGCCAACCTTGATGCGGGAGAATTCTTCCAGCGGCAGGTAGACCTTGACATGGAAGCGGTTGAGATTGGATATCTTGGCAATCGGTTTGCCGGGTGCAAGCAGCTCGCCCTTGTCGACAAATTTCTCCGTCACCACCCCGTCGATTCCGCTTACCGGGTAGCAATCCGCAATCGCTTGTTCGATACGCGCTATTTCCGCCTCAATTTTCATTAACTCGGCTTTAATGGACTCGATACTTGTCCGCGCCGTAGCCGTTCCCAATTTAGCCTGGGCCAGTTCGTGTTCGATCTGATCCATACGCGCCGTAGTTCCGGTACCAGACTGCACCAACGCTGCAATACGAGCATATTCTTTTTCCAAATAGCTTTCTGACTCGACCGCCTGTTGCCGTCGAACCTCGGCCGCATTCAACTGCGCCTCGGCCGAAGCCTTACCGGCCAATGCCGCCTGGTGCTCCAGTTCCAGTTTGGTGGCGTCGATTACTACCAGCGTATCTCCCGCCTTGACTTCGGACCCCTCATTGAAGAGCTCCCGGTCAACACGTCCCGCAGCTTCGGCCGAAACGATTATCTCATCCGTTTCCAGAATACCGGAGCTACCGGCTCGGTCTTGTTCACCGCTGCAACCGAAAGCCAACAACAGAACCGGCAACAATACTATGGCAAATAACCGTCTCATTTCATTCTCCTTTGGCTTGAACATGCTTGCCAACCAGGTATTCGTATTGATTCAGCGCCAGGCGATAGTCGGCCTCGGACGAAGCAAGCATCGCCTCAGCCTGACTCAGGGCCGCTTCCGTATCCAGCAGATGATTGGGTGAAAGCACTCCCTCGCGATTTTTCACTTTGGCCAGGCGGTAGTTATCGGCGGCAATGCGATAACTCGTTTCCGCCGTGCGGTATCCGGTATAAGCTAGTTTGAGACTTTCATAAGCAATCCGGGCTTGCTGCAGCAACGCCTCATGGACTCGATCGTACTCGTGACGACTCGCCTCAAGACGTTGTCGCGCCGCTCGTACCTGTGCTCCGGTACGACCACCCAGATTGAACGACCAATTGAGCGTCGCCCCAACCGTTGCGTTACCGTTAAAATCTTTTTCAAACGGACTGAGGTTCGGTTTGCCGTACGCATACCCGGCAAAAACAGCCAGGTCCGGCATATAAGAGGCCTTATTGAGTCTGATGATAGATCGATTTAATTCAATCGCCGATCGCGCCCCCACCAGTTCCGCCTTGTTGTCGTTGAGTACGACTTGTTCTTCAGGTACTTCCGAAGGAGCGGGGTATGCTTCGGTCAGTCTGATCGAAACCTCCGGCTCCAAACCGAGCAACATCGACAACACAATTTCCCGACTCCGTCGTCCGCTTGCGGCTTGATCCACCGCCAGCGAGGCGTTGTTGACCGCCAGTTCGGCTTCGTAAAGATCGACCGAATCGGCCGTGCCCGCGTCATACATCGACTGTACGTCCTGGCGGAGCAATTCCGTTCGCGTTAGCGATGATCGGGCAGCGTCAACCAGTTCGTCCGCCCGAGCCAGCTCCAGGCAGGACTGCCGGGCAAGATAACGGATATCATCCGAGGATTTCTGTTCGAGCGCGTTCCTGATCGCCAGATTAGCTTGGGCCAGATCAATCGACGATGAGATTTTCCCGCCGGTGTACAGAGGTAGACTTATTTTCACGTTAGTCTGATAGTTTTCGTGCAGCCCGATATCGCGTTGGATCCGGTTCCCGAGTATCTCCATATCAAGCTGGGAAATATCGCTATTGTGGAGAGCGGTGGCATCGGCCGTGATATTCGGGAAACGACCCGCTCGGGCAGCTTTAAGATCAGCCTGGTACGCCTCGCTCTCGGCTCGAGCTTTTTTAAGGTCCCAGGAATGATTCAGCGCCATCTGTTCCGCCTGAGCTGAAGTCAGATCGACCGCTCCTGAAAAACCCGCCGTCAGGCAAAACCAGCTCATGGTTATCAGTAATATCGCTTTCATCGTGCTAACACTCCGTTCAGAAGCAGATCCACTACAGCCTCCTTACGTTCGGCAATCATCTTTTCGGCATCGGGGAATTCCATGACCCGCTGCATAATCGGAAGCATCAGAAAGAATCCGACACTCATGGATATCAAAGACGTCATGGTATGGAGGACATTGACATTCCGCAGATGACCGCTTTTTACACCGTCCAAAAGGCGCATACGGAGAACTTCCGGAACTCCGGACCGGCGGAAAGTCTCCCCCACCTTATCAATGATCGCGCTGTCGTCGTTCGCCAACTCCCGCAACATTATTTTACGCAGGGCGGGGTTGGCAGTAAAAATCATCGTATGTGATTCCAATATCGCCCCTATAACATCTCTGAGAGTGTCCAGCTTGACCACCCGGTCGTATATACGCTGGGCAACCGATGTGATGCGATCGGAAATCGTTTCATCGTACAAGTTATCTTTTGACTGAAAATGGTAGTAAATCATGGCTTTGTTCACCCCGGCTCGTCCGGCTATCCGGTCAACCCGAGAGCCTGCTTTACCATATTCGGCGAACTCCTCAACAGCGGCATTGATAATTTTCGCTCGAGTTGATTCCGCCTCAGTCCTCTCGGGATCACTACTCATTTAACTAACCTTTCAGTTAAACCAACTATTTAGTTAAATATACGGATCATTTATCGGAAACGTTATGACTTTTTTCATTATTTTATTTAGTTGTTGCTATAAAACAAGTTAACTGGATAAATTTATTATCCTACGGTCCCGGATATCGGCCTATTGCGCTCACTATGGACCTGTTTTTAACTTTGCTTGTTACTTGAGGGAATGTCTCAATGGCTCCTGATCGCCTGGGCTTACCGGATCGAGCGCAATCGCCGACCTCTATTACAACAGGCTGATAGTCTCGACAGGTAACTACCGGAGAAACGAATACACCGTGACGACCGGAAACGCGGTGTGTATAAAATTCCGATGCCCGGCAGAGAGGGTTATAGGGGCAGCCGGTTGTAATAGGGAGATTGACCAATGAGACTTGCATTCAAGATAATGGTGGCTTTGATAATCGTCGTGGCGATTCTGATGGCTATCAACAGCTATCTTGTCGTGCAGCGAGAGGTGGCTCTTTTTCGTTCCGATATGAACCTGCATGCTTACCTGCTGGGCAGTGTTCTGGCCAGTTCCGCCAGCGATATCTGGCGCTCCACCGGTCCTGAGCGGGTACGCAGCATCGTTGCCGATGCCAATCGTTCCGAGAATCTGGTGCGCGTCCGCTGGGTTCGATTCGATGTTCCCCCGGATAATCCCGATGCTCCCCTGGCAACCATACCGGATCTGCGCCCGCTGGAAACCGGTCATGAACTATTGTTCTCCGAATATCAGGTTAAGGGGAAGTCATTCCACATTGCTTATTTCCCGGTTCAGTCGAGCACTTCTTACATCACCGCCCTGGAGCTGTCCCAGCCGCTTTCCCTGATGCATAATTACGTGAGAGCGACGGTCCTGCGACATGTCGTCCTTTTTGTTTCTTTTATCCTTGTCGGGAGTCTTCTGTTCTGGTGGCTGGGGATACATTTGGTAGGTCGACCTATTCACACTCTGGTTCGTCAGGCTCATACTGTCGGTGAAGGTGATCTTGACGTTCGCAACAACCTCACGGAGGTCAGCGACGAGATCGGAGAACTGGCGCGAGGGATGAACGACATGGTCGAGAGGCTCGGTGAAGCCCACCGTCGGGTAGAGCACGAAACGGCCCGGAGAATCGAAGCGATCGAGCAGCTCAATCATGCCGAACGGCTGGCCACGGTCGGCAAACTTGCCTCCGGTTTGGCCCATGAACTGGGGACACCGCTCAATGTCGTGGCCGGTCGCGCCAAGATGATCGCCGATGAGGAAATGTCCCGGGACGAAATAGTCGACAGTGCTTCCGTCATCAGAAACCAGGCGGAGCGAATGACCGGTATCATTCGACAGTTACTGGATTTCGCACGACGCAAGCGCTCCGAGAAGAAACTCGAAGATATCGCGTTGCCCGTCAGGAACGTGTTGCATGTTTTAACCCCAATCGCCTCTCAGAGTAAAGTGGAACTCAAGACGGACAGCGACGGGAACACTACCCAGGTCATGATGGACTCCGGGCAAATCCAGCAAATCATATCCAATCTCGTCGTGAATGCCATACATGCCATGCCGAACGGCGGCCTAATCACTATCGGATACGGTCAACGAACCGTCTGCCCACCGGCCGACAGAGGCGACGACGAGGGCGAATATGGGTATATTGAAGTGATCGATAACGGCGTCGGTATTCCCCAGGAAAATCTCTCACGTATCTTCACTCCGTTCTTCTCGACCAAACAAGTAGGCGAAGGCACCGGGCTCGGGCTGTCTATCGCGCACGGCATCGCAACCGAACACGGCGGCTGGCTGACCGTTGACAGCACTGTCGGTGTCGGCACTAAATTCACACTTTATTTACCTTTAGGAAAGACGGTATGATCGGAAAAGCGATCGTCATCGACGACGACCAAAGCACCTGCGAAATGCTGGCGGCCTCGCTCAGCCGCAAAGGTTTAGAAATATCCTGGCACACATCGGTCCGGGAAGCAGATTCCGTTCTGAATTCGCAAGAATACGACGTCGTGCTCACCGATATGAACATGCCGGGAGAGGACGGCCTTTCATTGTGTCGTCGACTGGTCGAAAGCCGTCCCGATATCCCGGTCGTCGTTATAACGGCATTTGGCAGCATGGAAACAGCGGTTTCGGCGCTTCGGGCCGGAGCGTACGATTTCGTCAATAAACCGATTGACCTCGATGTCCTCGCTTTGATCCTCAAACGTGCCGTGGAACACCGTCGGTTACTCGAACGAATACGGATTTTGAATGAGACGATCGATGCCCCTTCCCGTTTCGACGGTCTTATCGGAGCCAGCCATCCGATGAGTGAGCTGTTCGAGTTGATTCGCCGCGTCGCGGCCGTCGACGCCTCTGTCCTGATCAGCGGTGAATCCGGAACCGGAAAAGAACTGGTTGCCCGCGCCCTGCACAACAACTCCTCCCGCCGTGAGGCTCCGTTCGTGGCCGTTAACTGCTCGGCCATGCCGGAGACGCTCCTCGAAAGCGAGTTGTTCGGTCATGTCAAAGGCTCATTCACCGGCGCACGCACCGATCATGACGGCCTTTTCGTTCAGGCCAACGGCGGCACTCTGCTGCTGGACGAGATCGGTGAAATGCCTCTATCATTACAACCAAAACTGCTGCGTGCTATCGAACAGCGTTCGGTGCGCCCGATTGGCGGTACCCAGGAGAAGAGTTTCGATATCCGCATTATCGCCGCCACCAATCGCGATCTCGAACACATGGTCCACGAGGGCTATTTCCGTCAAGACTTGTTTTACCGATTCAACGTCATCCCGATCAACCTGCCGCCGTTGAGAGTACGAGACAACGATATCCTGCTTCTGGCCGAACGGTTTATCAAGGAATTCGCCTCCCGCACCGGAAGAGAAGTTGGCGGCTTGTCAACACCGGTTGCCCAAAAGCTGCTTGCCTACCCCTGGCCCGGAAATGTTCGTGAACTGAGAAACTGTATCGAACACGCGGTAACTCTTACGAAGCACAACAAACTAGTGATCGATGACCTGCCCGACAAAATCTCCGGACACACCGCATCAAGTCCGATCGTCATGTCCAACATCCCAGGTGAACTGGTCCCGATGGACGAAGTCGAGCGGCGCTATATTACCCATGTTCTGACGGCCGCCGGCGGCAACAAGTCGACCGCGGCTACGATTCTCGGGATGGATCGCAAGACGCTCTATCGGAAAATTGAGCGCTACGGGATATCAGTCGAGCCCTCTTCCGATGCGGATTGATCTGTTCACAGATCACCTTTTCAAAAGCATCACATTGTAGACATCTGCCCCAGTGTGGCATAACGCCACAAAATCGCCTGATTCAGCACCGCTTTCTGCAATAGCTATATCGTTACATTTCTATGACTTACGCTGCCCGGCACACACCATGCTATTACAATTATCAGTTAATAAAATGCCAACGGTAAGTCGACTATGAATGACCTGGAGTCAATTGAAACAACCGCACAGAAAAAGAAGAGTTTTTACCGACCGCTCAGGTAGTCGGTTATATGAAGGAGACAAATCATGAACAAGCAGCAACAAGAAGCCGGACAGCGCATCACTGAACATACCGATAGCGCCACAGCCGTACGCACGATGCCGCGCATCCTCGTTGCCGAGGATGATCCCGAAATGCGTCGCCTCCTTGTCTGGAATCTGCGCAAGGAGGGTTTTGAAACGGTAGAGTGCTCCGATGGTTGGGAATTGCTCGACCATCTCGGCAAGCCGGTGCTCGACGGCGATCCCGATGATTTCGATCTCGTCGTCTCCGATATTCGTATGCCGGGTGCTACCGGGCTCGAAGTACTCGAGGGAATCAATGAGACGGAATGGTTCGTTCCGATGATTCTCATCACTGCGTTCGGCAGCGATCAGGTACATCGTGAAGCCGAAGAACTGGGCGCGGCGGGAATTTTCGACAAGCCGTTCGAAGTGCAGGACTTGATCGAACGCATCCGTCAGGTGCTGGTGCTCGATTCTCCCCTCGGACACAACTGGAAACCCGCCAAACGACCGGCAGCCGCCGAACTCGGCATCGACGTGGTATTCGATCACATGGAACCGATTCAACATATCGAACGGAAAGTCCATGAAGCAGCCGCGATCCTGCGCGATATCAACTATCAGATCCTGTACAGCCGTGCCGTAATCACCGGCCCCAGCCCGGGACGTCCGCTCCGGTACCATGTCCAGATCATGGTCACTCTCCCCGACAGGGTATTCGTGGTAAGATCCAATCTGAAGTCGATTAAAAGCGAAGAGGAACTTAACGCCGCTATTCCGCTTGCCTTCGAGATCACTCTCGGCAAGATCAAAAAGTTTTTGGCTAGTCGACCTGACTAACCCTGCCACACATCGTCCCGGCTGCAGAAGCAGCCGGGACGATTTCAAAACCATGCCGCTCCGATTACCGGCCCGTTTCGGCGGACCGTTCTCCCTTGGGGAGGCTGTTGAAAAAGCCATACGCTTGTATATTCGATGAACCACTACTGTAATGCGGGCGACACAAGGCCGCCCGCTACGCGAGACTATGGCTCCTCAACGCGTAGCGGCGGGGCTTGCCTCCGCCGCAATTGAAGTTTGCCAACAATCCCCGGGGGGTCGATTTTCACTTTCCCGTCTCCGAGCGTTCAGGCTGATACCCTTCAATAAGCATCGCTTTCATTATTTCGATAGCCTCCGTCCCAATCGTTTCGGCCGTGGCTTTCATCGTCATTTCCATGTCGGGAGTGATTCCGACCGCTCGCAATCGTGACGCGGCTGTCGTCGTATCGAGCCCCAGACGTAAACAAACCGAACCGATTGATTTATTACCGATCCCGGTCCCAGCAAACTCGACCTCTATTGTCTCCGGCGTATATTGCCCTAATTTCTCCGGTTCAGGCTCAGGCTCGAATTTCTTTATCATGAGATAGAGTTCCATCGGCGCAATATCGTTGCGTTCCGCAATCGTTTCGAGCGTCTCATCGACTCCTGAGAATTTGATTCCGTTCGCCTTCAATTCAGCCGTGGCCCTGGCCAAGTTGATATCCATTTTGGTCGTAAAGGTTTTCAGCGATTGCAATTCGGCATGCCCGAACGGTGGCTCGTATTCATTTTGAACAACCCAAACATCTTTTAACCAGGTATTGAAATCGAGCAGATACGACAACGGCGGAAACGGCCAGATGGCGCTGACCACAACCCAAACCGACAACACCGATGAAATCGCCAGCTCCCGGCGCAATTTCACTCCCCTACGGGCCTTGTCCTTGAAGTAGTTCATCAACGGCTTCCAGTTCAAATAAATATGAACACCACCGGCTATGATGAAAAGGATGCTCGACAGAATATGAATGTTGCCCCACTGAGTCTTGGTCAGTCCCAGCATCGACCAGGTAGTCCAATAAGCAACCCTCCCAGCCGGTTCGACATACAACACCAGACCAGTGATTGCCATGATTATAAAACCGAACAGGGTGAAAAAGGAAGTCAACCCGCGAGTATGTATTTTTCCTGAGGCCATTTTTTGCTCCATATATTTCAGTTTTCTACTTTAGATACAAACCGGTCAAAAATGATTCAATGACTGTACCGTACGGTTCACCACCGCTTCGGTTAGTGATCACTAACGTACACTGAGCGGCTCTCGCAGATGACACCCTCACCCGTATTCACAACCACGACAACGGGATAATTACAGTCAGACATGTTTGGCACGGCAGTTGTATATCTCCCCGGACAAGAACGAAATTAGACTATTCCCAAAGGGAATTGATACATCGTAGACTCGAAAGGAGCACAACCATGAAGATTAACAGCAGCCTCTTGACAGCGATAGCCATCTTTGGAATGGCTCTGCTGATTGCCCCGGTCGGACAGGCTCAGACTTGTAACGGTTCCGGCGGCAATTTCATCGATCTCGACGGAGACGGCTTTAACGATAACGCGCCCGACGCTGACGGCGACGGTATTCCGAACGGCCTGGATGAAGACTGGATTAAGAATCCGCAGGACGGAACCGGCTACAAGAACGCGTACAAGAAGGGTCAACTCGGTCAGAACAGCATGCAGGATCCGGCCAAGGCTCAGTCCATGACCAAGTCCCAGCAGTTCAAGCGCCTTCAGATGTTTGCCGGAAACATCCTGCGCAACCGGATCAGCGCCCTTGGCGGTATGAACGGCTCCGGCGCCGGTATCTGTGACGGTTCCGGTTCCGGTAGTGGCGCCGGAACGGGTATCTGCGACGGCACCGGCCCGCACGGCGGCGGTCAGCGTAACGGCAACGGCGGCAAGTAATGTTCTCTTGATCGTTGGTTCTAGAACTCGATCGGGCGGCGCGTGAACCGCCCGGTCGAGATTTGTTAACGGAAGATGTCTTGCAGAGGGAACATCATGCGAAACAAAATCACCTTGTCGATCCTGGCACTCCTCAGCGCGACGGCCCTGGCAACCGCCCGGGCTGAGACCAAAACCGACCTGTCTTTCGGCAGCGGCTATCAAGGCAATCTCTTTGCCGATTCCAACAGCACCGGTGATGCCTTCGCAACTTTAGGGATCGACTTACAGCATTATCCCTCCGGATCGGTACAACTGGCCGCAAGCGGCCATTATAACCATTTCATTGAATACGAGGATTTGTCCAACTTCATCGGTGACTTATCGGTGGTAATAATCCCAACCGGAAATCAGTCACGCACGAACCTCTCTCTGTCGGGAGCTTTCTCAATCCGGCATTTCGGTGATGCTTACGAACTCTACGATCAGATCGGCGCTTTGATATCGGCCAGTCTCGGTTACGGCCTCACCCCCGGTATATTCCTGCACTCCTCGGCAGCTTTCGTCAACACCAGCTATACCAACGCCGATTACGGTTCCAGTCGCAGCCTCGATCTTTCAACGGGAATAAACCTGACCCTCTTCGGCGCCAACAGCTTTGCCCTGAAGGGAGATTTTACCACCCGGTCAATCGATCAATTGATCACCGCATCGACTTCCGGCTCCGGTCATGGCTCCGGCAACGAGCAGGACAATTCGGACAATTATCGAACTGCGGGTGTTTCTTTGCGCTATTCGCGTCCCCTCAGCGCTCGCACCGGATTTAGTTTCTCGGCCGGATATCGCTGGATGCACGTCGACCAGGGTTTCGCCGTGTACGGCTATACTATCGATTACCTTTCACCCTGGGCCGACATGTGGGAAGGGCCGAGTTTCTCTGCCGGGCTCAAGCACTTTTTCCCACACCAGATCAAGGCGGATTTATCCGTCGCCCGGTACGATAAGAGTTTCGTTGATATCATTGAATCGGTCGATGAGACCGAAGAGAGCTTTTGGTTCGAGTCTCGTGACGACAAACTAACCGCGATAACTCTGTCTCTTTCACGACCGTTTTCTCTCAGCGACGGCCGCCTGGTAACGCCGTCGTTCAATTTCAGCTACCGCGATAATAACTCCACCGCGGCGCTGTATGATTACGATGACATGGTAGTATCGATGTCTCTGGCTATGAACTTATAAAAATCCCCCTCTGTGGCCTGGATCGGGATTCGAGTCGTCCTCTCTGCCGACTCGTTCCCGGTCCGGTCAATTTTCGGTCAACGAACAAACCGGTCGTGGTTCCTTAACACCACGACCGGTTTTCATAACACCATGCAAATGGTGTCTCTTTATTAATCGATTTATAGCGAAACTGAACGGCGGGGCTGCGCGGTGTCCGACAAACCACGCTTGCCCCGCCTCAGAAGCGATCCCAAGCCGTAAAAGGATCCCAAAATCTACAGCGTTATCTGAATCCCCCCATACAACAAGCGGCCGTAGACCGGCGCATACATGAAGGCCGCGTCACTGATGTGTTTTACTTTCTGGGTATAGTCGCCAAGATTCTTCGCGCCGGCATACAGCTTATAACGATTCATAATCGTTCGACTGATACGGGCGTTGAACAACACGTAAGACTCGGTTTCGTATATCTGGATATCCGCCGGGTCCTCGGGCTCCGTCAGATCGATTTTCATCGAGCCCTTGATATCGGCATCGGTCGTGAGACTCCAGCCGTTGTAAGTATAGTCGATCTTAAAACCTCCGGAGATGTTGGGATAACGTGGAATATCCCGACTCATTTCCTTATAGGGCGTCCCCAGCCAGTCCTCGCGAGGATTGTCGTATTTGCCTTTAAAAAGCTCCAGGCGTCCGCTCAGCACTAGGCCCTCGGAGGGCGACACGGAACCGTTTGTCTCGATACCGGACACGTAAGCATCGTCGATATTCTCCCACTGATAGTCATAACCCATCCGGGACACATCCTCGTCAGCCTCGACAAAAGCGATAGCATCGGTAAGTTCGGTGCGGTAAGCATTTATGCTGACGGTGGCACGCCGTGCCGTATATTCAGCGGTCATCGAATAACTGATCGACTTTTCCGGTTTCAAATTGCTCCCCTTGTAGACTCGGGGTGAACCACTGCACAGGTGCAGGTCTTCGGAAAATCCATAGGGTACCCGGAATCCACTGCCGACCGATCCACGCAGTTTCCATGAATCGGAAAAACTATACTGAACGGAAAAACGGGGATTGACCGTCGATTCATCGTATTCGAGCGGGTCCAGTCCCTGAGCGAGAATATCACCGGAACCGTGGAATTCATCTTCCGAGCTGTGATAATCGAACCGCAGTCCGGCCACTACTTCCAGTTTACGCGATAATTTTGCTTCGTCCTGCAGGTAGGCGCCGAATTCATCCGCTTTCTTGTGAGAAAGAGAGGAATATGGAGTCGCCGTCTCGGCATCGAGATACATGCCGGTCTCTTCGAGGCTGTTATGAGAGTATTGTAATCCGACCAGCAGGCGATGGCGATTACCCAGCGGCTGTACCAGATTAAGATTGGTGACCAGCAATTTTTCTTCGGCCAGATAAGGACGCAGCAGGTGCACCGGGGGCTCCACGCCATAGGCTTCGATATAATCACCGAGGAACGTATCATTGGTGGCATCACGCTTATGATTGGAATAAGCGACACTGGCGTTCACCTCAGAGCCGTTTGCCAGACCGATCCGGTATTCGGCCTGACCCGAGAAACGGTCGGTATTGATCCGCTCGGTTCCTTCGGCAAACGGGTTTTCGAACTGCCGATCGGTCAACCAGCCGCCTATTCTTGATTCTGCCAGAAGCCGACCACGCAAAATGAGGCGGTCGGCTCCCAACAGATCGTTGCGATAGAGGTTGAAGCCGAGATTTTTCACCGATGAACGAACGCGGTCGATCCAGCCGTCCGGCTCATAGACACCACCGGGGGCATTGACATCACCGGTTTCGTCCAGCTCATCCTGTTCGCTTTGCTGAGCGTACAGGAACAAGCCGACCTTATCGCGCCGCGAACTCGCGGTAATGCTGTACTTGTTCGTTCCCGCTTCGCCGAATTCCATATCGACCTGTCCCTCGGTCTTCATCGGTACCGTAGAAACCACATTAATGGCACCCGCCACAGCATTCGAGCCATACAGCGCCGATCCGGCTCCCTTGACAATCTCAATATGATCGACATCGGCTGTGCTCAACTGCTGAAGACCGTACACCGAGGCCAGACCGGAATAGATCGGCTGACCGTCCAACAGCACCTGGGTGTGGTCCGCTCCCAGGCCCTGCATTCTGAGAATTGTGAAATTACATCCCTGGCATTGTTGTTCGACTTTGACTCCGGGTTCACCGTCCAGCGCCTCGAATATATTCCGGGCCGATTTTTCCTCGATAGCCGCCTTCGACACCACTTCCGTAAACACGGGGCTTTCTTTTACATATCGAGGCGTTCTGGTGCCGGTAACCACGATCCCGCCGGCGTCTATTTCTGAACGTTCCAGCTCCGGAGACAACTCCAGCGTACGGCCGTCGACGACATCTATTTCATGACGATACGTCACATACCCAACGGCCGAAACGATCAGTCGCTGTTTGCCGACAGGTATATGTTTCAACTCGAAGCGGCCGGTTGAATCGGCCATTACTCCCAGGTTGGTGCCCTCGATCAGCACCGACGCAAACGGAATCCCCTCTGCATTGCTTTTGTTCTTCACCGTTCCGGCGGCAATACCGCCGTGGGCCAGAACGGACCCGGCAGCGAATGTCAGAACCACCAGACAAATCAGCAGTTGCCTAAGCATCATCTATCCTCATCTCATTGGTATTGTTCGGTGAGCGTTTTTACGGCGCTCGCATCGTATTATGACAACGAGAAAAGGTCGGGCGGCCCCCGCTTATCACGAGCGATTATGACAATTCGGGAATATGGATAAAATCGAAATTGTTCGGCGACAGCAACGGTGCCGCCCGGAACTCGGGCCTCAAAGGCCCGATCCGGGCAATCGGTAAGGAGTATTTTCCCTACCGCACCGATTACAGTGTAAGAATGGGTAGAGTGAGCGTGGCGATCGCCGTGGCGATCACCGTCATTTACCGGATGACTGTGAACGATGACCCGACCGTTTTCCAGCACATGCAGATGTAATCCGTGCATCTGACCGACGTTGAAGGAGACAATGGCGAAAACGAGCAACAACGCTGTCAGTTGTCCAAGGCCGACATCTTTTATGTGGAAATGGTCCAGTCTCACCTTCACCGCTAAATGAAATTGAAATTCATTTTCATGTAGCCTTAATAACCAATCCGGCCGAGACTGTCAACAGATTTTTTGTGAATAATGTCACTTAAATTAAAAAACACCGAAGCGGCTCTCGATCCGCCTCGGTGTCGCTTCCAAGCAGAAGTGCATGACAAGGAATGTTCTTTTCTCGATTTTCAGTCGGGTCGTTCGGATTAATAAAGGTTCATATATATCAATGAATCCGTATCACCGAGTCGATCCGGCCTCACGGCTCTCTCATAATCTTACGGACAACTTGCCGGCTCCGGCCCTCCCTGGAACATATAAGTTACCAGATGAACCAGATCGCTGATCGCAATCACTTCCTCCGGATCACCGTCGACATTCCCTTCGCGGAAACAAACCGGTTCCGGTCCTCCCTGGAACATATAGGTTACCAGGTGCACCAGATCGCTGATCGCAATCACTTCTTCCGGATCACCGTCAATGTTACCCCTCATTCCCACACAACAAGAAGTATGAACAACCAGCCCGGGTAAACAAGCCGGGGTATACGATATGATGCCCTCGAACGACGGTGCCTGTTCGGCATAACCGTCCAGCCCCAGAATCGTGGTCTGGCCAAGTTCGGCCGTGCTCGTATCGACCGTGAAATATAGCTTCACTACCGGACCGTTCCCCGGTTCCAGAGGCTCTGACGAGGCAATGAGCTGAATTGTCATTGTCTTCGCCGTGCTGTCCTGCTCCAGGACCGTACAGGAACCGAATGATTCCGTCCGGCACCCTGCCGTTGAGAGCGAATCGAACCACAGGTTGAGATCACCGTTGTACACGACCGGAATGGTAAGTGAATCCAGTTCCAGAGAATTCTGCACTCCAATCACACTCCCGATTTGCAGACAGTCCTTTGTTTCGACGGTATCGCCGTACAGCGAATCCGCCAGCGCCGTCACCAGGTCTTCGCTTGAAACGGTATAGCTGCCGCCGGCAGTGAAATTAACCTGTACGCTTACATCGAACAAACCGGGCGATTCATAACGATGGGTGGGATTTTGTACCGAATCACTTCCCCCGTCGCCAAAACTCCAATCCCAGGAATCCATGGCTTCCCGAGAATATGAGTTAAACGAGATATCAAACGGAACCTGTCCACAAATCTCATTGGCATATAAAGCAGCAAGAGAAAGAGGGAAAGCCCAGGCCCCCCCGGCAGCACCGATGTCATTTCGTAAACCGCCATACGAAGGCCACCAGGCGCTGTCGGACAGGGCGGGGTTTTCTATATCCTGGGCCGATGTTGCCGTATCACCGGCATCGATACATGGAGAGTTATAATATGTATACAACCACATATCCGGTGTAAGTTGAGGTTCGGCATCGATATTTCCCTCACCGGTCACACCTCCGCCCTGAACGTTGCAGTAATAGGTAGTGGTATATCCATAGATTTGCGGAGCAGAAGGCGCCTCATTGTACCAGATGATGTTATTGCGGATTCTCGGTGATGCCGAAAATACTCTGATTCCGCCACCGGTTACGGTTGAACGGTTGTAAACCAGAGTGTTGTTCTCGATTACGATATTATATCCGGCGTTGATCTGAATACCGCTGCCACCGTATTTCTGACCGCCATAGTTGTATGCAATGACATTGTTCTTAATAGTCGGTGCGGCTCCCGCCATCGCGATACCGGCTCCGTATTTACCCTCGTTGGCAATGATCATATTGTTTCGGATGATCGGTGATCCCTGTTGGATCTGAATGCCGCCTCCCCCGGCGGAATAGATTCCCGCATCGTTGGTGGCGTGGTTGTCACAAATGTAATTGTAACGGATGGTCGGCGCTGAGTAGATTATCAGCACTCCTCCACCTTGTCGATCGAAATGATCGCTTGACCATTCCCACAGGGTTCCGGTTCCACCGGTGATCGTAAAACCCTGAAGACAGGCGACATTTGACTGTCCCCCCATAATCCTGACAGTACTTCCAGAGTCGGGAAAAGTCTGATTACTGCCGTCGATAATTGTGTTGAAAATATACTGCGGGTCCTGGTCATAGAGAAAATGGCTGGTTAAAAAGATGTTCTTGCTGCCGAAGGTTATGTTCTCGACATAGGTACCGGGAGCAACCAGAATGGTATCATATCCGAGGGCATGGTTAATGCCCTCCTGAATGGTTGCATAATCCTCCGGTATCTCAATGATGCTTCCTTCGGCCGTGGTGGTCAAGAAAACGTCTCCCATCATGACCAGCGCCACGATAAGCCAGATAACTCCACTCCCATGAGAATGATAATTTGGCCTCATTGCCGGAATCCTCTTTATTGTATGTTTATTCAGTACAACTGCCGTAGACGCCGTTAGCCGGTCACAGCCCGCTCATTTTTTAAACGCCGTCGGAATTATGATGCAGAAGACCCGAGAACCTTACGGGACCCGGTCCAGATTATCTTTCTATATTCTCCACCGATATTCTTCTGAGTATTCTCATGGTTGTTGAACACAAAACTTGTAAGTACGTCTTTCGTATTGAATCTTAACGAATCGCGTTATGAAACAATCGGCTTTGAGACAACGCCGACAGCAGGGCAAGTAATGGAGGCCGACAATCCCGGCTGCAACGGCTGAATAAAGAAACGGCGGCTATTACCATCTACGAGGCGAGAGACATAAACGCCCTTTATGCTCGTGTCCGGGCGGGCGATCATTCCGCAAATGATGAACTTTTTCGGGGACTGAAAGTTGTATTCGGTCTTCTCATGCATCTAAAAGATGTCGAGCAAAGCGAAAGTGAAGATATCGTGCAACAGGCCCTGACCAGAATTCTGGAGCAGTACCTGGCGACCGAAATACATACTAGTTTTGCCGCCTGGGCGCAGAAGGTGCTGGCCAATACTATTGCGGAGTATTATCGCAGGCAATCGATGATCCGACGTAAACTGGATAGTATTGCCCAAAATCGATCCGCAGAGGCCGAATTCGCTCCCGACGAACAGCTGAAAATGGGACTGAAACGTTGTCTCAGCAGTCTACACGAATACAATCCCATTTATGCTCGCATACTCAATCTGCACTACCAGGGATATGATACGGACCATATCTGCCGCAAACTGGATATCACACCGGGCAACATGTATGTATTGTTGTCGCGCGCCAGAGCCCGGATGAGAGAATGCTTAATGAAACAAGGATTGCTCGGTGACTGAATGTAACAACAAAGAGATCGGGGCTCTGCTGCATGCCTATGAACTGGGGCTGTTGAACGATGATGACGCCCGTCGGGTAGAGACGCATTTGCTCGAATGCCCGTACTGCGCCCGTCAGAGTCTGGAGATGGCCGAGACCTCACGGCTGTTACGTAACGACCGGGATATTAAAACTCTGATCGGCGATCTTGATGAATCGGACCAACCGGTCTCCACACCCGAGACAACAACTGTGGATATTCGACCGGCAAAACATCGTACCCTCTGGCGGTCCCTGGCCGTTGCCGCAGCGGTTTTGATCGTCCTCCTGCTTAAACCATGGCAATATCGACTGGAGCCGGATGATACCGCCATTGCCGTTGAAAACCGACTGGCGGTAGCTCCTTTCGTGAATCTATCCGATCCGGCGGATTCTAACCGACTGGCAGCCGTTATATCAAACCTGACTACCACCGACCTGTCTGAATCGAAGTATTTTCAAGTTATCCCCAGCCAGAATCTGCACGATATCGAGAGATTGCTAACTCGAGGAGATCTGGATTCAGGCGGCGTCAACGATCCCGTTGTTATTGCCCGGGCGACTCGCGCCCGTTGGTTATTGACCGGGAACATTATCCAGAACGATCCCAATCTTGTTATAACCGGACAAATAATCGACGGCGCCACCGGGGCGATTGTCGCTTCGCATCGGATAACGACCGAAGCCGGAAACATCTTCGCGGCCGTAGATCGTCTCGCAGCCAGGGTGCGTGAGGACCTGCTCTCCCCTTCCGGTTTAATAGATACTTTCGATCCCTCCGTTGCCGACGTCACGACACACTCGGCCGAAGCTTATCGCTGGTACCTCGAGGGCGTCGAGCTATACGGCAAGAAGCACTACGATGCCGCAGAAGACTGTTATCAACGAGCCGTGGCCGCCGATTCAACCTTTGCTATGGGCTGGTATTGCCTGGTGTATTACAACATCCCCTATGCCCTGGAAAAAGCCGTCAGGTATTCCGTAAATGCCGGCCAGAAAGAGAGACTCTATATTACCAGTCTCAAAGCTCAGCGCGATGGTGATCCGGCGCAGGCGCGAGCCATTCTCGAAGAACTGGTACAACGCTACCCCGATGAAAAAATCGCCTGGATGGAATTGGCTTCCATGTCCCGAGAAGCGAGCGATTATAAAGCAGCCAGGAAAGAGCTGGAACAATCGCTCAAAGCCGACCCGGCCTACGGTGATGCCCTCAATCTGTTATCTTATGTCTATCTCGATCTGGGTGATACTTCAGCCGCTCTGACCACCGTTGAATCCTATATCGCCCTGGAACCGAACGAACCGGCCCCTTATGATACCAAGGGAGATATTCTATCCGGACAAGGTGATCTTGAGGAAGCGATTGCCGCCTATGAACATGCGGTAACGGTTGACTCTGCTTTTGTCAGGTATCTTTCGCTTACCAAATTAGGTAAGCTCTACACCTTTGCCGGTCGATATGAAGACTCACGTCGATGCTTCCGGCAAATCGTGACCGAAGGAGATGTCACCAGCCGTGTAATGGCCCGGGCTTATCTGCCGATGATTTCACTCCACGAGGGGCAACTGGAACGCGCCCTCACCGAAAGCAACGATGTCATCACGGCCGACCGTCTCGAGGAAGCCTCTTCGGTCAACTCCTGGGGCCGGCTCCTTAAGCAACTGACCAAAGGACGAATCCTGGAGGCTATGGATAAACCTCTCGAAGCTGCGGCAGTCATACCGACAGATATCCCGGCAACCGATCCGGCTTTCGGTATCTGTCAAGTTCAACGAGCTTATTATTATGCACAAGCCGGATTCGAAGACAGCGCCAACGCCATCATATCTGACTTAAAAGCCGCCCTGGCACGCGCCGGTATGAATGAACAACCTCTCTGGCGAGCGCAAGCCATGATAGCCTATGCCGAATCCGATTACTCGACGGCTATCGACTACGCTACGAAACTAACGGACCCCAAATGGCACACCTTCGATAGTCGTTATGTTGTAGCCAGATCGCATCTGGCCCGAGGAGATACTTATGAAGCGGCGGCAGAGCTACAAGAAATAACCTCCAACTATAATGATTGGGGTATGTTCTTCAGCGGCGCCTGGGCAAGCGCAGCTCATTTCTATTTAGGCCAGGCATTGGAACGAACGGGTAAACCGAATTCAGCCTTAGTCCAATACGAGCAATATGTCGCCCTCATGCAGAACGCCGATCCGCGTCCTCTTCTGCTTGACCAGGCCGGAGAACGTATAAACGCCTTGAAACAGGGATTATAAATTACTTCATTTTAAGACATAACAACAGGGACAGGCTTTTGCCTGTCCCTGTTTCGTTATAACGGCGTCCGATCTCGCCGAGTTATTTCTGTGCCGTTGCCCGTCCCTTTTCAGAGACTCGATATTTCTCACCATCGGTTTCGACCAAACCCGCCTGATTCATTTCACGCAGCGAACTGCGTACCTTGAACAGCGGCTGGCCGGATTTCTCGGCCGCTTCCTCGGGCGTCATCGCTTCGGCCAACAGCTTCAGCATCGCTCGCGCCGTAGCGGAGATCGATCCATCGGGATTCACACAAGCCATGACTGTTCTCCTCACAGGTTCTTCTTGCAGAAGTACCAGTCAGTGCATTCGACGTTCTTATCATTGACACGTTCCTCGGCCATCTCCTGGGTCAACGGCGGCGGCACGATCACCTTATCGCCCGGCTGCCAATTGGCCGGTGTCGCGACTCCGTTGGCATCGGTCGTCTGCAACGCCCTGATGGCACGGAGAATTTCCTGCATATTGCGGCCGGTGCTCAGCGGGTAGTAGATCATTGCCCGGAGAATCTGTTTATCGTCGATAATAAACACCGCCCGGCTGGTCTCGGTGGTGCTCTCGCCCTCGTGAATCATCCCGTAGGTTTTGGCTACCTTCATGTCGAGATCGGCAATAACCGGGAATGGAATCTTTACGCCCATCTTTTCCTCGATATTGCGTACCCAGGCAATATGGGAGTAGACACTGTCAACACTCAACCCCAGTAACTGGGTGTTGAGTTTCTGTAGATCCGGATAAATCTCGGCGAAGCCCATAAACTCGGTCGTACAGACCGGGGTGAAATCGGCCGGATGTGAAAACAGCACCAGCCAGCTACCCTTATAATCCTCCAGCTTAAGAACGCCGTGGGTGGTTTTGGCTTCAAACGACGGGGCCGGCGCTCCCAGACGAGGCAGCCCTACCGACATTTCCTGATATTCGTTGTTTTCCTGCATGGCAATACTCCATTGTGTTTAGTTAATAAGTTTCTTATTGTCAGTTTTAGAATTTTTCTAATTTTAGACTCTTTTTAATACCAAGGTAAAAAAAGAGAGCTTACTTCTTCCTCAATCTGCCGCGCATAACGACCTGGTATTCATCTATCTCGAAATCATTGAGTTTCTCTTTGCCTTTTATCTCAAGGACATCCCAGGGAATATCATGAATCTCCCCGGTATTATTATCAACGAAGTGGTGATGTGGCTTGGTATTAGGATCAAAGACCACAATTCCTTCTTTTATTACCTGTGACTGCAGTAATCCTTTATCCACAAGCAAGTTAAGGGTATTGTAGACAGTTGCTCTCGAAACTGTAGGACATTTTTCCCGGGCATGGTTAAAAACATCATCCGCCGACGGGTGCTGGTTGGTTTGAAGGACATAATCCACCACCGCGATTCTTTGCGGAGTCGGTTGAATACTGCACTGTCTGAGTATGTTTATCACGTCTTCCATAGTAATCCATTTAACATTAGACATTGTCAAATTGTTCCGGCTTTTTTTATCCGAGGCCTTCTTTCTGAAAATAATTTTATGAAGTCAGTAACTTAAGTTACAAGTCGCTCCATGCTCACTATTTCAACATTCTGTAATTCAGGCGATGTCCCATAAAGCCAAGCCGCAAGCTCGTAATACACCCATTCCGGCCCTGGTCAACCGATTAGCCGTTATCCAAGATTGTGTGGTTTTACTCTTTGCGATTTTATTACAAAAAACATCTTGACAAATGCCGAATTTTTAGTTGTATGTGCAACCATAATTGATGTGCAGCGTATCAGTGTTTGAAAGAAAACACCTGGATGCCAACAAAGCGCCCCACGGATCTTGGAAATTTGATAAAGGCAATCAACCGCTGCTGGCTGTCGGTTAAATATGCCGGTCGAAAGGTTCTGGCTAAATACGAGCTTGATCTGACCATGGAACAACTGATGGTTCTTTTCATCCTCAGAGATAGAGACGGTCAGAATCTAAGGGACCTGGCCGAGAAAGCCGATAGAGAGAAAACAACCATGACACGAATGATTGACGGTCTTGAGAAGCGTAATCTGGTATTACGCGTTCCGGACCGAAGCGATGGACGACTGAAACTCGTCTATCGGACCAAAAAGGGGCGACAAATAACTGAAAATTTGGAGAAACATGCTATCGAGTTCGAGGAGACGGCTCAAATTGATTTAACCGAAAAACAGATCAACGATACTGTTAAAGTGCTCCTGAAGATAACTGCAAACCTCGGATACGATCAATAACTGATACACAATAGCTGTAGCTGCAACAATAATTTTATATGAAAATATCGCTATTTAGATATCAAGGAAAGAGACTATGGAGTTGATTAAAAGCGGCCTGATTTCAATAACCTTACTCACCCTTATGGGACTCGGCTGTAGCGGCGGCAATACCGAGACACGCAGCATGGAACAGATCCACGCTGAAGAAGGAGTACCCGTCCGGACGGTCGAGGTCACACCCGAGCATTTTTCCAGTTCACTCGAATTCACAGCGGTTCTGACCGGAATCGAGGAATCATCGGAATATGCCATGATTGCGGATCGTATCGATAAAATCACGGCCAAAGTCGGTGATTACGTTAAAAAGGATTCCGTAATCATTATGTTCCCGGCCGATAATCCCTCGGCCAATTATTACCAGGCCAAAGTTCAATACGAGAACTCCCTGGCAACCTATAATCGAATGAAGCAATATCTGGAAACAGGTGGGCTTTCCCGACAGGATTTCGATAACGCCGAGGCGGCCTATCGAGTCGCCGAGGCCAACTGGCGTTCGGTTCGGCAGTCAGTCCTGGTGAGGGCGCCTATCAGCGGCACCATCAGCCGTATCAATGTCCGCGAGTCGGATAACGTCCACAAGGACGATGAGTTGTTCACGATCTCTCGCACGGATCGACTTAAAACCCGGGTATGGGTTCCGGACACGGAAATCCATGAGGTCACACTCGGCATGCCGGTCAAGGCCATCTGGGACAACCGCACGCTTGACGGCCAAGTGACCCAGATAGATCGCTCGCTTAACCGTCAGCAACAGGCTTTCGGCGTAGACGTAGAAATGGAAAATGTCGAGCCCTATATCCAGAGCGGAGTAACCGCCCTCGTAGAAGTTGCCACTTATGTAAACGATTCGGCCATAGTGACCGCTCGCAAGAACCTCCTCAACGACAATGAGAGTTCATATGTATTCGTGATCCGCGATTCTCTTGCCCATAAACAACGCGTCCAAGTCGGCACCGCTCATGGATTGGACGTTGAAATCATCGAAGGGCTTAAGCCGGGTGATCAACTGGTCGTTGAAGGTCAAACCCAGATCAAAGAAGGCACAAAAGTCAAACTCATGTCCGATCGAAGCAAGGAAGCTGTGGCTCAGGCCACCGAGGAATAGAGCAACCGATTAGACGCTCAGAAAAGAAGACAAAGAGAAAACGAAATGATTCTGTCTGATTTATCAATAAAACGCCCGATCATGATCAGCATGGTCCTGATCGTCTTCCTCCTTTTCGGCTGCCTGGCTTATTACGCCCTCAATCTGGAACTGTTCCCCGACATCACCCTGCCGGTTGTGACGGTGCAGACGGTCTACGAGGGAGCCGGACCTAAGGAAATCGAGACTCAGGTCACCAAGCGAGTTGAAGACGCCGTTTCCTCCATATCAAAAATCGACTACATCAGATCCTATTCTATGGAGGGGGTCAGCTATGTAGTTATAATGTTCGAAGTGGACAAGGATGAGAATGTCGCCAACCAGGAGGTAAAAGATCAGATCGACGGTATCCTTAACGATCTTCCCGACAACTCCGACCGTCCGATCATTCAGAAGTTCGATCCCTCCGGTAAACCGGTGGTCGAACTGGTGCTATCCGGCGATTTACCGCCGACCGAGCTCTACGATCTAGCCGATAAAATCCTCAAGAATCGCATCTCGCAGACCGACGGCGTCTCATCGGTATCCATTACCGGCGGTCAGGAACGCGAAATTCGGATTCGGATGGACAACCGAGTCGTCTATCAGAACTCGCTGTCGCTGTCACAAATTGCCGAATATCTCGCCGGGCAGAATCTCGACATGCCGGGGGGGTATTTCCAACAAGCATCGCAGGACATTTCAGTTCGTCTCAAAGGCGAATTCACCGACCTCGATCAGATGAGAGCTCTGGAAATTCCTACCGGCAACGGTTTCCGCCGTCTGGATGATATGGCCACCGTCACCGATACCGGAGCTGATGTCCGGATGCGTACTTCCTTCTTCAACAACATCGACAAAAAAATGAACGACAACGTCGTCATTCTCGGTGTTATGAAATCCGACGACGGCAACACGGTGGAAATGGCTCACCTTATCAAGGACAACCTCCCCGAGCTGAGTAAGCTGCTGCCGGACGGAGTCAGTCTACGCCTGGCAACCGATGACTCGGTCTTCGCTGAAGATACCGCCGATGACACCATGAGTACGATCTTCCTCGGAATTATTCTGACCGCTTTGATCCTGCTCCTTTTCCTGCACAACATCCGATCGACGATTATTGTGGGACTGTCCATGCCGATGTCCGTTATCTCGACTTTTCTGTTGATCAAGATTTCGGGATATTCTCTCAATATGATGACGTTGATGGGGCTTTCTACCGCGGTCGGCATTTTGGTATCGAATTCGGTAGTTGTTATTGAAAATATCTTCACGCGGAAGCAGGCCGGTGACAGTAAAGCCGAAGCCGCATCACGCGGGACTAACGAGGTTGTCGCGGCCGTAGTGGCCGCAACTTTGACCAACCTCGTCGTATTTCTTCCTATCGCCAATATGACCAGTATCATCGGTACCGTGTACGCACCGTTCGGCATGACGGTGGTCTACGCTACTCTCTTCAGCCTGCTCATGTCCTTCACGTTGGTTCCGGCCATGGCTTCCAGGATTCTTCCGAATAAAATCAGTGACGGCGGCGCCTTCGGTCGCTGGTCCGACAACCTGATCAAGAAAACAGAAGATGCTTACCGCGTCTCCCTCAAATGGGTTCTGGCGAACAAGCGAAACGGCCTGGCTTTTATCGGGCTGGCAACCGCTATACTCATTGGTAGCTTCTGGATCGGCGGACATGTCGGCTTTGACTTCATCCCTCGCATGGATGAAGGTGATATAAACATTGAGGTGGAATTGCCACTCGGTTATCGTATCGAAGAAACCGGTGCGCTGGTTGATCAGATTGAGCAAAAACTTCGCAGCTACGATCAAGTCGAATATATCCTGACTACTATTGGACAGATTACCCAGGTCGATCAGGGGACGAACGTTGCGAAGGTTAAGGTTAAACTCATCCCGGCCGCCAAGCGCAAAGAAACCACCGATCAGATGGTCACCAAATTCATTGAGGATTTTTCCATTATCCCCAACGCCAACATCCGCGTATTGGCCGTCGCATCGATCGGATCAGGCCAGTCCCCGGTGCAGCTCGCCGTTACCGGGTCGGATATGGATACGTTGAATGTCATTACCAAACGCATCATCAACAGGATCGAAGATATCCCCGGACTGGTTGGATTGAACACCAGTTCTCGCGAAGGCAAACCGGAAATAGCCTTGTACCCCGATCGTAAGAAACTATCCGATGCCGGAATTACCGTCTATGAACTTGCCATGACCCTGCGCGGCGCCATCGAAGGTATCATAGCGACCCAGTATCGTGAGTCCGGTGAAGAATATGACATTCGCGTGAGTTTGAACGATGACGCTATCGACACCCCCGAAGAAGTCGAGAACCTGGCCGTGGTAACACAGAAAGGGACATTCCGCCTCGGTCAACTGGCGCGTGTGGTATTTTCTCAAGGATATTCGAAGATAGACCATCTGGATCGTGTTAAAATGGTCATGATTACCGGCAACAACTCCACCAGCTATGCCCTGGGAGATATCACCAACGAAATCGACGAGAGAATCGGAGATGTCTATTTGCCCGCCGGTTATCATTTGAAATGGGAAGGTAACGTGAAGCTCATGAACGAGACGATCGTTGACATGGGAAGAACGTTCATCATTGCTCTCATTCTGACTTACATGCTGTTGGCCGCCGTTCTCGAAAGCCTCACCCAACCTCTGGTTATTCTGGCCACCGTTCCCCTTGCTTTTATCGGGATTTTTATCGGTCTGGTCGTGTCGGGGATATCGATGAACGCTATCTCGATGATGGCCATCGTGATGTTGCTCGGAATCGTGGTTAACAACGCCATCCTGCAACTGGACTATACCAATCAACTCGTGCGCAAAGAAAAGAAGGATCCGACCGAAGCCCTTCTGATTGCCTGTCCGGCCAGACTTCGCCCGATCCTCATGTCCACCCTGGCGATCATCCTCGGTATGCTGCCAATGGCTCTTGGCATGGGCGCCTCCGGTCGTGAAGTCAGACAATCCATGGGAATAGTTTCGATCAGTGGACTCGTATCTTCGACATTGCTGGCCCTGATCATAATTCCGGTCGTGTCCAACATGATCATGACCAGAAAAACGAAAAAACAATGAGTACGGATAACATGAGACTATTTCAACACACACATACTGCCCTCCTCCTGTTGATCCTCGCCATCGTAGTGGCATGGCTGCCCGGCGAGACATGGTCCCGAACTCTGGACATGGATCAATTCGTTTCGCTCGTGAGACAGCATTCCAAGGATTTACAGATAGCCTCCAAGGACCGCGAGGAAGCCGATGCCCAGAAATCACAAGCGGTTGCTCTCGCGCTGCCGCATGTAGGGGCTCAGGCCGGTTACACCCGCAATTTAAGCGACCTGTACATGTATCTTGATATGTCCAGTCTCACCGGTGAGGAGGACGCCGGTATTACCAAGTCGGTAAGCAGCCGCAACAATGAATTCAGCGCCGCGGTTTCGTTGACGCAGACCTTGTTCAGCGGAACGGTGATGAATGCCATTACCGCCGCTCGTCAGTATCGGAGACTGACTGATTTTGCCTACGATGCCACCTTCCAGCAGATCGTTACACTCTCCAAACAGGCGTTTGCACAAACGCTGTTGCTTCGGAAAGTCCTGGAGGTCTCGGAACAATCGGAGCAAAACGCGTTGGACAACTACAACGACACCAAGAGTCGTTTTGATAACGGCCTCGCCTCCGAATTCGAGTTGCTTCAGGCGGAATCCCGCTATCGTGAGACCGTACCGCAGACCGCCTCGGCCCGACGGAATCTCGAACTGGCTCTGGTGGATCTGAAAAACCTGGCCGGAATTTCGGTCGATGAAGAACTCTCCCTGACCGGATCACTCGAGACGTATCCCGAAATGCCTGGTCCCATCTCACTGGATCAAGCTCTCGATACACGGCCGGATTATAACGCCCTGGTCTGGGAAGAGCGCCTTCGCCGGACAGCGGTTTCGGCCGAGCGCGCAGGGTATTTTCCCTCGCTGGCAGCCGTCGCGGCTTACGGTTATTCGGCTCAGTCCAATGATTTCAAACTGGAAGAAGAAAACAATGCCTGGACCATCGGCCTGCAATTATCGATACCGATCTTCCAGGGCGGTGATACTCGCGCGAAGGTGCGCCAGGCTTCGATCCAACTCGATAAATCACAACTCGAACTGGCTAAATCGCGTGATCAGATTGAAAAAGATCTCCGCAGCGTGAGACTCAGACTCGAAGAAGCCCATGCCCGGATCGCTTCGGCTCAGGCCGCTCTGGAAACGGCAACCAAGGCTCACAACATTGCCGAGAGTACTACCCGGGTTGGCCTTACCACCCAGTTGGAACTTAAGGACACACGAGTGGTTCTCGACCAGGCCAGTGTCGCTTATTACACGGCCGTGTTCGAGTATCTTGCCGCCTGGTACGACTGGCAAATGGTCTCGGGAGCCCTGACTGATGATGAAAGCAAGTGATAACCATTAATGCGTGTGGATGGACCGGAAATAGACGGAGATAACCATGACTGAGATGCCACAATCCGAGAACAGGAACAACTCGATCTCAGCCTCCGATGACGACCGCAATAAGCTGCTGTTCGGTCTCAACGATCTGCCTCGATTCGTTGAGAGCTACCAGCGATACGCGGAATCTTCTTTGATACCGATTCGAGCGCGTATAATCGAGCTTCTGTCAAGGTGGCGTCGCGCCAACTACTGGAATAAACTGGTCATACGAGCCGGTGAGCCGGCACCGTCTCCGATACAACGGATTCAAACACGAATCAAGCAACCCGGCGCCGTGGTGCGCAAGGTCCTCGCCCGACCCGAACGTTTCCCCGATGGTCTGCAGGAAAGGATTTTCGAACAGGTCACCGATGCGCTCGGCGTCAGAGTGGTCGCATATTTTCTATCATCACTCCCCTTGATTGACCGGGAAATCCGTGAATGCGGCTGGTTCAACATATCCGAAAAGCATCCACCTCATGCTTACCTGCAACGCAGCACGGCCGATTCCCTGGGTTTGAACATGGAATGCCATACCAAGGCCAGTGGCTATAATTCTATTCATTATGTCCTGCAACTGAAGCAGGAATACAGCGAGGGGCACTCTTCTCCCTGGTTCGAGCTGCAACTTCGAACCCTTACGCAGGATCTCTGGGCCGAAGTGGAACATCTGCTAGGCTATAAATACCGCACCAGCACCCCGGCAGTTCGAGCCCAACTCAATTTGATCGGACATTTACTTGGGACAATCGATGAGTACTTCGACGCCATGGCCGACGATCTTGCCCGTTCTCAATCGCTTGAACCGCCCAATGACACCACCCCTTTGACGGCCGACAACCTGCCCGGACTTCTGGCGGCAGCCGGTCTTACCTGTTCCCAATACGACCTGAACGGCCTCCTAAAAATCGCCACCGGGTGCGATATTAAAACTGTCAGAGACTTGCGTCACGCTCTCACGCGTGATAATATAAAGCTGGTTTCGTCTGTCGCTCGTCAAACTCTGGGACGAGACCCGGCCGATGCCGAACTAGTCCCGGCATTATTGATCATTGCCAACATGCCGACCGATCAACGCGACTTGATCCTTGGACGTATGACCGACATTATCAAAGCTTTTGAGGCTACGTTATGAGACCGTACCCCATATTTTTAGATATAGTATGTGTACCTACATGCAATATGACAGTGACGGAGCATTTATTGACAAATGATCGTTTTGATTCCATATCTAGTCCAGGGATAACCACTACCGTCAGAGGTGGTTATAATCCAACCAGGAGAAATATCAATTTAGATAAAATACGTGCATATACACGTTATATATCTAATATCTTTGCCACTCCCGGCAAGACTATTCCAACGGAGGTGAAAACACACATATCAAAAAATAGCTCATTCGATTGATGGATTAAATGAATTCAAAGGATAGAGACTATCTGCAGTTCTTGACCTTCATACATGAACTGCGGACAAAATATAAACTACGGATACCTGAAACTATGGAAGGAACTATCATGAAACGTCTTTCACTGCTTTTCGTGCTGGTTGGACTGTACGCTTGTACTACGGTCCAGGCTCAGAAGATTGCCCAGGTAGGCGACCTTGGAGTCGGCGTTAGCGGCGGGTTGATGTTACCCGCTTCAGGTGATATCGACACTGAAAACTCGTTCGGTGATTATTTCGATGTTGGCCCGGTTTTCGGTGCTCACGTCAACTACCTGGCGATGGATTATCTCACGGTACAATGCGGATTCGATTACACCTTCATGAAAATGAAGGATGATATGATCACTCGGGATGAATTCGACGGTGAACCGTACTTCGTCGCTCCCAACATCTATCTCAACGGCATCTGGAACATGGCCCCGTTTTTCAAGAGTGAATCCAATACTGTCAATCCGTACCTGCTGGCCGGTGGCGGGCTGTACTTCTGGAAAGTGACCGACGACGGCGCCGGCGGCGATGCACTCGTTATCAACGAAGCCGGCGATGATTTCAGCAAAACCAGCTTCGGCCTTCAATTCGGCGGTGGGGTGGAAATCTACGCTACCCCGAACATTTCGATCCTGGTCGAAGGAAAATACCACATGATCTTCACCGAGGACAAAGACACCTTCGGTGATGATTTCGGTAATCTCGGAGTCATTGGCCTCAAGGCCGGACTAACCTACCATTTCCCGCTCGGCTCGAACTAGCCGGCGCGGCGGGGTGAAAGCCCTCTCTCTCCCTCCTCGTGCGGGGGTGGCTTCGGCCACCCTCGCACCCCACTTTTCATCCGCAGCATAGTCGTATGAAGATGGAATCAGACATCCAGTCCCGACTATTGCGACAACATGCCTCCCCACAACACCGGGACTCGAATCGTACCTCACCATCAAAAGCAAACCCCCGGTGACGAGATACCGCCGGGGGCGCCGATGAGTTTACCGTTATCTCTATTACGATATCATTTGGGCTGCCAGACCTGCCAGACCTTGCCAACCAGTTCGGGACCTGGTTTAAGAGTTTTATCACCCGGTTCCCAACCGGCCGGGCAAGCCTCCGTCCCTTTCATCTTGCGTACGTATTGGAAGGCTTGCACCTGTCGTATTGTTTCTTCGATCTTTCGTCCCACCGGAGGCGCCAATACTTCCATAGCCTGCACCACTCCATCCGGATCGATCAAAAAACGGCCTCGGATATTCACGCCGCCGCTTTCGTCATGAACACCGTAAGCTCGGCCAATATTCCCGGTGCCGTCAGATAACATAGGCCAGGGAATGCCGTCCTGAGTCATTTTCGAAAGCTCTTCTTCCTCCCATATTTTGTGCACGAAAGTCGAATCGGTTGAGACGGAGAGTACCTGTACACCCAGTTTCTTGAGTGTCTTATGCGAGCCGGCGACCGCCGACAACTCCGTCGGTCAAACGAAGGTAAAATCACCGGGATAGAAGCACAACAGAACCCATTTCCCGGCGTAATCAGAAAGTTTGACGTTTAAGAATTTGCCTTTATTGTAGGCAGGCGCATCGAAATCAGGCGCCTTTTCTCCTACCCGCACCGTTACCATATCCATTACTCCTTCCACCTTGTCGCCCTCTGTGGGCGGTTTCTTGTCCTTCACCGCACCTACGACCGTACCGGCTGGTTTGGCGCATCCCACTGGTTTTTCCGGCATAAATACCTCCTGAAATCGGCTGCCGACACGCAGATCGACAACGAAATTTGTTCGTTTGAGCTAATACAAATCCCGGAGATAATAGGCTGTCTCATCGAGTTTTAAGGTATCGAGCTGTCCGATGACTGTCAAGCCTGACTGATTGAGCACCTGAAGCGACTGATAATTCACAGCCAGGACCTTGCTATCCATGAAGTTAAATCAGTAAATGCCGAAAATATATAGATATAAGATATTTATTAGACGGCAATGAGCTAGCTTCTACCGGGGCTGTTTAACAACGGGGGTTAAGGCATCTATGCCAGTTAAAGACGGACCTTCAGAATCTATGGGAGCGATGAAAGGGATTCCATCTACCGAGGATTCGAAGAACAGGGACGCCGATGATATGAAATTCGACCAAGCAACAGCCCGTTCAAACCAGCCAAACGATGAGAGTCTCAAATATCTCCTTGCATTCTGTGAATCCTCATCCGCAGGTTTTATTCTCTGTGATCGAGATCTCCGTCTGACATTCGCCAATGAGCAGGTAGTACAAACAATCGGCGCGAAGAATTTGGATGAACTTGTCGGACTTACGCTCGATCAACTGGTGTCTCCTCCCCCACCTCCGGATCATATAGCCAAATATCGCGAAGTCATAGAAACCGGGAAAAGCGCTGCCTTCGATGTACTGCCCGTCCACAGCGACTCACTGCAGTTGTTTCATCGCTTCCATGCTTTCAAAGTCGGCGAAGGAATCGGTTTCGTTGTCTATGATATTACTGCCGAAACACTGGCTAAACGAGCCAATGAAGAAAGCCGTCGTATTCTCCGGGAGACCGGCCGTATGGCTCAAATAGGCGGTTGGGAATACGATCTGAGAACCGGCAAGAGTATTTGGACGGAGTCGCTCTATAAAATCATGGCCTGCCCCGAAGACAAGGAACCGCCGGGCCCCGATGAATTCCGACAATATCTTAGCGACGAAGATACGGCCTTAATAAAGCTAGCCCATGATAAAGCGGTCAATTTCGGAGAATCGTTTGATCTGGAATTACAATTAATCCGAGCCGATGGTCAACGGCGCTGGTTCCGATCGTACGGAGAACCTGTTTTTCACCAGGGTCAATGCATTAAGCTACGCGGAACTCTACAGGACATTCACGTTCATAAAACCGCGGCAGAACAGGCGCAACAGCACGAAGAGAGATACCGGTATCTTTTCGATAATGCTCAGGTATTGATTGCTGTTTTCGATCCTGATGGTGTCTGTATCATGATGAATCGTAAAGCAGCCCGGTTTTTCGGCAAAAAACCGGAAGAAATGGTTGGTGCTCACTTCGACCGGCTACATCCAGAGAACGCCGCTCGCTTCAAGACGTTGAGACAAGCAATCCTTGATGGAGGCGGTCCGATTGAGTCCGAGGTCGAAACCACCTTTCCCGTCGGCAGACGTTGGTTGCTTTCTCGTATGAACGCCATGCATGACGCCAACGGAGCTATCATTGCCGTTCAGATGATTTCACATGATATAACAGCTCGTAAGAAAGCTGAGAAAGCTCGCGTTGAAAGTTATCGGATGTTCCGTTCCGTGTTCGAAAACGCCGCCATTGGAATCGCACTGGCCGGACTCGAAGGTCGATGGCTTGATGTCAACCAACGACTCTGTGACATCGTCGGATATAGCCGCGATGAAATGCTGAATATGTCCTTCCGGGACATTACTCATCCAGAAGACATCCCCGACAAACTCGACCGAATTGATTTACTGATGAATGGTGAGATCGACAATTTTGTCGTACAGAAGCGCTATATTCGCAAGGACAATTCCGTTGCCTGGGTCAACCTTACCGTCAGCATTATCCGCAACGAGCAGAATAAACCGGAAAAATTCGTGGTTGCTGTCGAGGATATCACGGAACGAAAGAAGAGTGAAATAGAACTAGCCCGAGCTCATGAAGCCCTCGCAGTCGCACAGAAAATGGCGCGCATCGGTTATTGGTCGTTCGACATAGCTACCCAGACAGGCTCCTGGTCACCCCAGATGTTTGAGGTCCTGGACCTCAATCCGTCGGACGGTATTCCCCAGTATGTCGGACTCCATCAGTTCATACATCCGGATGACCGCAAAGCCTTCTCCAAAGCCATGTACAGTTGCACTATAGGCAAGCCGTACAACATGGTCATCAGAATCGTGCATACGGACGGCTCAATCCATTGGATCAACACCCAGGGTTTTCCGAAACAAAACGATAATGGTGAAATAGTCGATGTCTTCGGGATCGTTCAGGATATAACCCATCTGAAGCGCGCCGAAAGCGCTTTGCTTGAAAGCGAAGAGAAATACCGCAGCTTGATCGAATCCATCGATCTTGGGATATCCATGATAAGTCCCGATTTCGAGGTTATGTCCGTCAATCGCAAGATGACTGACTGGTATCCGGATGCTTCCACCTTAATCGGCCATAAATGCTATGAAGTCTTTAATGATCCTCATAGAGACACTCCATGCGAATACTGCGCAGTGATCAAGGCATTACAAGACGGTCAGGTACACGAAACCGTATCCAACACGCCTACAGCCGATGGCATACGTAATTACCGGCTGGTGGCCTCACCCGTCTGTAATGAGGCAGGCGAAGTCATCTCCGTCATTGAGACGGTGGAAGACGTTACTGAGAGCCGTCGTCTCGAAGTCGAGATTCAGAAACAGGCGAAACTGGAATCGATCGGTGTCCTGGCCGGCGGCATTGCCCACGACTTCAACAACATCCTCACTGCCATTACCGGTAATCTGTCGCTCGCCCGACTCGATTGTGAACTCGATTCACCGGTAGATATCGCAATCGAACAGGCCATGCGTGCTTCTGAAAGAGCCCAAAGCATAACCGGGCAACTGCTCACCTTCGCCAAAGGCGGAGCCCCCGTGAGACAAACCAGCAATCTCGATACGGTGCTTCGTGAATCTGCTATTTTCAGTCTGCACGGATCCAACACTATTTGTGATTTCGAGATCCCCTCGGACCTGAGGCTGGTTGATATTGACGTGGGACAAATTAGCCAGGTTATAAACAATCTCGTGATTAACGCCAGCCAGGCCATGCCGGATGGCGGCATTATCAGGATCACAGCTTCCAACTACGATCATATCGGCTCCGGATCGGGACTGCCGCTCAAGGCCGTACGTTACATCCGTGTGTCAGTTAGTGATTCCGGTATTGGCATTCAGGATAAACATCTAAAGAAAGTGTTCGATCCGTTCTTCACTACCAAAGAGAAAGGCAGCGGTCTTGGACTGGCTTCCTGTTATTCGATCATTCGTCGGCATGACGGCCATATCGAAGTGGAATCATCCCCCGGACAAGGCACTACCTTTACCTTCTTTCTTCCGGCATCCGAGAAATCCGAGATAACACCGGTTGAACCAAACAACGTCAATCCCCCGGGTCACGGCCGAATCCTGGTTGTCGATGACGAGGCCGCCATAAGAGATATTACGACTAGAATCCTTACGCAACACGGGTATGAATCAGCGGCCGTTGAAAACGGTCATGAAGCTGTCGATCTATACGAACGGGAGCATACACAAGGACATCCGTTCGATGCCGTGATTCTCGATCTGACCATCCCCGGAAGCATAGGAGGATGCGATATTCTCGAAGCTCTCCGGCAAATCAATCCCGACGTGAAAGCCGTCGTATCAAGCGGTTATTCTACCGATCCCATCATGTCGAATTATCGGGAATACGGATTCAGCGCTCGCCTCGGAAAACCATTCCGCGCAGCCGATCTCGCCGGCGTATTGCATCGTTTACTCAGATGAATCCAGTTGTTGTGAATTAACTAACCGATCACCTCGGCAACGACCGCCATCTCGGTCGCTTCCGAGTCGAACGGATCGCCGGCGACATTTGCAAATTTCTTCACCGACCGAAATCCTGAACGCGCCAGTTCACCATCAAGACTTACCGGCGTGAAGCATTGCATCCAGTTGTAGATCTCCCGCGTTCGCACCCTCTCGATTATGGTCCACTTGTCGACATAGAGTTGCTCCGACGGATACTTGAACGTACTCTGAAAAATGAAATGCGGCTGCGAAGACCAGAATCCTTCACCTGTATAAAAATCGAATACATTCTTCTCTTCGGTCAGGTTAAACTGGTTCATGGTGACGACATCGAGAACGAGCTTCCCGCCCGGTTTCAGACATTGTCTGAAAATCCCCAGTAATAGTCGGCGCTGTTCCGGGCTAAGGACGCAGAAATCGCAGAAGATCATGGTTACCAGGTCATACTGCCGGTCCGGGGTGAAATCGAGGTAGTTTTGCTGGCGATAGTCGATCCCCAACTTCTTTTCCTCAGCAATACGGCGGGCATATTTCAGAGATCGTTCCGAGAAATCGAGGCCCGTTACCTTCATCCCCCGGGAGGCCAGGAGCGTTGTGTAGAATCCGGGACCACAACCGAAATCACACACAGCCGCTCCTCGTTTGAGATCGCATTCCCGGACTAACCAATCGACCGATCGTTCTACGAACTGCTTATTGCGCGAGGCCAGATCAACCGAATTATCCAGATGATACTCGAGCATTTTCTGAGAAATGTGGGGATCAGCCCAAAGCTGGTTGGCGGTATAAAACTGGTATGGCCGCGGCCGGTCGGCAATTAAGCGCAATTGGTCAAACATCCATTATTCCCCGATTTAAGAGACACTTTTGTCATCCTCAAAATATAATAAACACCGGACGAAATAAAGCACGAACCGCACCGGGTACTCATGCTGCGATCGGAGCAGGGATAGCCTCAACGGACCATCGTGGAAAATAGCATATTCCCTGAAATCAACCAGCAGGCTTCAGCCCAATCGCGACAACGAGTTGCGTGCTTTAGTGCCGAGAATGATTGGCCACTTGCCCATATTCCTCAACGACACTATCTTGTGTCCGGGCTTTTTTGCCCGTGATATTGATCGATTGCCTTGAAACGAAAGTGATCCAACCGTTGAACGAACCATCTCCACCCGGCCGACATTCCGAGCAGTGTCATCTTCTATTACGCATAGTCGATCGCCTCGTCGATTCCTCGAACAATTCAACCGCAGAAATTCTTCACTGGTTGGCAGAGACACTCTTAGCGGCCCTCGAAACTGAAAACATTTCAGGGCTTTCGGTCGACTTCGCCGAACATCATGCCGAAGCCGGTTCGTTTGATTCTTCGCAAACGATTGCATCCTTCTCTCCGCGTAGCGGTAATTCGACCACCCGACTCTCTCTTTCGGGTTCGGGTAAAAAGAAGATCATGGAAGACACCCGTGAATGCCTCCAGACCATCGTCGACACCGTAGCTTTGTCGCTGCAACACCATGGGAACGATAACACCGCATCCGAGTTGAAACGATCCGAAGCTCGTATTGCCGCATACCGTTCCCTTCTGCAGAAGCTCGCCTCTGAGCTCTCATTGGCAGAGGCTCGCGAACGACGCAATATCGCCGAGGACCTGCACGATCACGTCGGTCAGGCTCTTGCTTTCGTTCGTACTCGGCTGGCCCGCCTTCAGGGTAACTCGGTTTTCCATGGTTTCGAGGAAGACTTCTCCGAATCGCTGCGCCTGATCGATCAGACTATCGCATATATTCGTAATCTGACGGTTACCATCAGCCCCCCTGTTTTATACGAACTGGGACTGGCTCCGGCTATCGAATGGCTCGTTGAACAGGCTGAACATAAATACGATCTAAAGGCAACCCTGACAATAAGGGGAGATTTTTCTTCGCTTGGAGAGGACCTGCGCGTTATCTTATTCAAAACGATCCAGGAACTGCTGAATAACATCGGTAAGCACGCTGCCGCCAGGCGATTCGAACTCTCCGCGGCTTACACCCGCAGCGGTCTCGAAATTAAGCTGTGCGATGACGGTCGCGGTTTTGACACCAGCATCCTGGAGCGACGGGTAGCACAAAACGAAGGATTCGGTCTGTTCAGCATCCGTGAGCGAATCCAGTACATCGGTGGCTTACTACAGATCGAATCACAACCGGGACACGGTACAACCGTAACGATTACCGCCCCGCGATGGACGAAGGACTGATATCATGGCCTACCGCATCCTGTTGGCTGATGACCATAAGCTGCTGATTGACGGCCTTCACAACTTGCTCGACAACCGCAGTGATCTCGAAGTAGTCGGGCAGGCAACCGACGGCTCCCAGGCAATTGACCTGGCAGCCGAGTTGAAACCGGATATCGTGCTTATGGATATCTCCATGCCGCGCCTGAATGGTATTGAGGCGACTCGTCGAATTCTTGCCGAACAACCGAACATCCGCATCCTTATGCTTTCGATGCACTCCGATCGTCGCTTTATCTCCGAATCCCTCAAGGCGGGGGCATGCGGATATATTCTCAAGGACTCCGCTTTCGACGAACTGACCGAAGCAATCGCCACCGTCCTGCGCAACGAAATTTTTCTTAGTCGACAAATCAGAGATATCGTACTTCGCGACTATATCGATCGCATCCCCGACAACCAGACAACGGCTTTCGCCAGTCTCTCGGGACGCGAGCGAGAGGTGCTGCAACTACTCGCTGAGGGGAAATCAACCAAGGAGATCGCAGACATCCTCAACGTTAGTATCAAAACCGTTGAATCACATCGTAAACAGATCCAGGACAAACTCAACCTGCGCTCGATTGCCGAACTCACCAAATTCGCTATACGTGAAGGGCTGACACAGCTCGAATAGCAGTAAGTCGTTGTCGTACTGCACCTTGACTACTCAGGGATTTCACCGCTAAAAACCGGGGAAACCCTGATTTTCCCTCCTCAATAAAAACCTCATATTTCTTATTCCAAGCAAAGGAGGTTCGATATGTTCGACACCGGCAATACCGGTTTTATGCTGGTCGCCACAAGTCTGGTCATGCTCATGACACCAGGCCTTGCGTTCTTCTATGGAGGACTGGTAGGGCGTAAAAATGTGCTCTCGATCATGATTCAGAGCTTCGTGTCGATGGGCGTTACTACGATTCTTTGGTATGCGGTCGGCTTTTCACTCTGTTTCAGCGGCGGTGAAGGCGGCATTATCGGTAACCTGGACATGGCTTTCCTGAACGGCGTAAATCCGCTTACTCCGTTCGCCGATGGTCAGATACCGATGATTGTTTTCATCTCTTATCAGATGATGTTCGCCATTATTACCCCGGCCCTTATCACCGGAGCGTTTTCCAACCGCGTCCGCTTCCCTGCTTACCTGCTTTTCCTGGTAGCATGGTTGCTGTTCGTCTATTTCCCGTTCGTCCACATGATCTGGGGCGGCGGCCTTCTGGCCGAGTGGGGCGTGCTTGACTTCGCCGGTGGTATCGCGGTTCACAACATCGCCGGTATGGCAGCACTCGCATCAGTCCTTTTCGTGGGACGAAGACGTGTTGCCGAAAAAGGCCCCCACAGCATTCCGCTGGTTGCTCTTGGCACCGGTCTGCTATGGTTCGGCTGGTATGGTTTTAACGCCGGATCAGAATTACAGGTCGATGAGATCACCGCACTGGCTTTCCTGAATACCGATGTCGCGGCTTCGTTTGCCGCTATCTCCTGGCTCATCATAGCCTGGATTCTGGAAAAGAAGCCGAAATTCGTCGGTTTGCTCACGGGTGCCGTAGCCGGTCTCGCTACCATCACTCCCGCAGCCGCTTTCGTCTCGACCGGTAGTGCCGCAGTCATCGGCATAGTGGCCGGGCTCGTTTGCTACACTGCGGTCAGTCTCAAAAACAAGCTGCGTTGGGATGATGCTCTGGATGTCTGGGGCGTGCACGGTGTCGGAGGTGCTCTTGGTATCGTTATGTTGGGCATCCTCGGCAGCACCGTGATCAACCCCAACGGCGCTGACGGTCTTCTTTTCGGCGGCGCTGATTTCTTCGTTAAGGAGTTGGTGGCCATCATCGTTTCTTCCATCTATGCCTTCATCTTCACCTACGTCATGCTCTGGTTGATCAACAAGGTCACCACTGTTAAGACCACCGAGACTGAAGAAGGAACTTTGGACGAGTCACTGCACGGTGAATCCGCTTATTTGAGTTAGTGTTCTAAGCAATGGAGAAGAAAATGTTACGTAAAATGAGCCTTACTGTCCTGTTGTTAGCCATGATAACGCTCAGCTGGGCCCAGATCGCCGTCGCCGAGAACGACTTCTCGATAACAACCGGCGTCGATCTCTACAATCGCTATGTCTGGCGCGGAATGGATTTCGGCAATGCCCCTAGCCTGCAACCTACCTTCGCCGTCGGCTATGCCGGATTCGAACTGGGCGCCTGGGGTGCATACACCATGTCAAATGAAGCCTCAGACAACGATGAAATCGACCTCTGGGTGAGCTATACGCTCGACCTCAACAACGGCGCATCCGTAACCGCTCTGGTAACCGACTACACCTTCCCCAACTCCGGTATCAAGTTCTTCAATTTCAACGACTATGACGCTGTGATTGACGACACCATACCGGATCCCGGAGCTCACACGATCGAGGTCGGCGGTATCTTCACCGGACCGGAATCGTTCCCCATTTCACTTTCCGGATTCATCAATGTCTACAACGACGGCGGCAACAACACCTATTTCCAGGTCGATTACCCGCTTACCGTCAATGAGACTTCGTTGAATTTCTTCGTTGGCGCTACCGGCGGCAGTGAAGACAATCCCGACTACTACGGGACTGACGATCTCCAGGTTATTAACATCGGGGTGAATGCTTCGAAAGACATCAAGGTTACCGACAATTTCTCACTGCCTCTCAGCGTGTCTTTCATAATAAACCCGAACGCAGAGATGCATTACCTGCTGGTAGGAATGAGCTTCTAGGCCCACTACACTTACTTGACAACGTTGCGTCAGCAACAACGGAAGCTGATCTGACCAGCCACTCAAACCGGCTCGATTTCCCAGAATCGAGCCGGTTTTATAATTTCGCGAAAAGCGTAATCAGACTAACGACTTATACCAGACATTCATACTCTCAATGCTGCCGGAGATGTTGGTATTATTGATGAGTCTCCCCCCAAAAGCGTAGCCGCAACGCGCGAAAGTTATATTCATACCGGGGGAAATTGCCCGCGCAATAGTATAGGCTGTTTTTACCCCCCGAACTCTCATGGCATTCTCCATCTGCTCCAGGAGCACTGTCGCAAACGAATTTCCACGATAGTTTGGCAAGGTTGCAAAATCGGTCATCTCCACATTTCCGCTCGCTTCGTCCATCTCGGCCGACGACAGCGACACTAGGATGTTGCTGACCTCTACTCCGAAATATAACACGTGTGTTCGCATCGTCCGTAACAAATAATCGGGATTGTCGATAGGGAACGGATACGACGGAAATACTTCTCGGTAAATATACGCCATCCGGGCGACATCGGAAGGCTGACATAACCTGAGTACCCCGTGTTCCGGAAGGATTCGATTACTTGCCCCTCCTTCGTTTTTGCGACGAGTAATGTCTATCACCTCATTCAACTCATCTTCGTTGGATAGCTCCCGACGCTTTTTGTCGGGATAATAACCAAGAAAATCAGCAGCTTCGACGCCGTTGTAAAATCCGAGAATCTTTGCTTCCACGGTATACCCGGCAGCCTCGAACGGCGTCACTTTTCCTACCGGCACCTTGGCGAAAATCTTCGTGTATCCTCTCTCATGAGCCAGTTTTGCCAATTCAGCCACCAATTCATCCGGATCGGCTTCACCAATCTTCATCAGGTAAATGCGATTGCTGAGTGGCCCGTGTTGTATTATCGAACCGTGAAACTTCTCTATCGTGTCTTGTTGTTGTAAAGCAGAGGTCATCTGAATCTCCAAAATCGTTAAGCATTGCCGTCAGCAACCGCCTGTTTGTCCGGCGCCATGAGTGAGCCAACCGTATAAAACAACGCCGAGACTATAATCCCGTACACACTGAAATCAAGCCCCCAATTTCCCATAGCCACCGGAGGTAAAATAACCCCCGTCATAAGCAATAATGTCAAACCTCCACCGGCCAACATTCCTGCTATGGCTCCGATCGAAGAGCCCCGTTTCCAGAAATAAGCCCCCAATGTAGGGACAAACAATCCCGACACCATAAATGCATACGCGTAGAGAATGGCATCGAGCACTGTCTGGAATTGAGCGGCAAGAATCACCGCTATCAGACCGATTACCGCCGTGGCCGCCATCGACAAACGAATTGATTTCTTCATGGAAAGATTCTTAAGCCAGTAACGTTCGATCAGGTCTTTGACGAAGTTCCCCGATGAAGCCATCAGGCAACTGTCGGCCGTGGACATGATCGCAGAAAAGTATGAGGCGATTACGATACCGGTCACACCGATCGGCAACACGTCTCTGATCAGCATCGGCAACGCCATTTCCGGCTCCGCTTCGGGAAACATCACCCGGGCACACATTCCTAAAAACACCCCGGTGAAAGCCATCACCGGATACTCGAACAGACCGGCAATATACCAGGCACGCCGGGCTTCCTTCTCGGAACGACAGGCGTACATACGCTGGTAAAGAGTCATTCCGATCAGCCAGATCGGGATGATTGTCACCATCCAGTTGATAAACGTTACCGCCTCTATATTGCCGAGAGAAAAGTGACCTGGCGGCAATTCACTCCGCAAGGTTGACCAGCCCCCTATCTCATACAGTGTTACCGGAATCGTCACCAGTATCAGGCCGCTTAGCAAAAGCACCCATTGGAAAGTGTCGGTATAAATCACCGCTTTGAGGCCGCCTATCACGGTATACAGGATCGTAATCAGAGCTATAGCGACCAGAGCGAAGGTGATCGGATCTACACCGAACGGATTAGTCTGTAAAATCGTAGCCGAGGCCAGCTTTGCCCCGGCCAGCATCTGCGCCCCGGTAAAACCAAGATAGCCGATCCCCGAAATCACCGCGGCTACGAGCGCCACACGGTCGTTGTAACGGAAACGAAGAAAATCCGGGTAGGTCATCATTCCCTTTGCCGCATCGATCTTTTTAATGCGGGGAATGATGAATACGGCCGAAAGCCATGCTCCGACCAGACCTGTAAAAAGCAACCAACTGCCGGCAAGTCCCATAACGAAACCCACCCCACCTAGACCGATCGAAAAACCGCCGCCGACATCCGTCGCCACGATCGATAAACCTACATGAGCAGAGTGAACGGAACGATCTCCCACATAATAATCCTCGGTGCTTTTATTGCGACGGAAAAAATAGAATCCTACACCAAGCACCGCCGTCAGGTAGATACCGAATATAATAAAATCGAGAATAGTCATGCCACGGCGTCAGTCATCCCGGCGTCTGTATCGCTCGTTATCGGATGGAACAAGTGCGATGGAGTCATCGTCAGACAACAACTTCTCGATTCCCAACGGATCGATCTCCTGGGCGTCATCGAGATTCAACTCCAGGTCACATCTGTCGCAATGTCGGTCGCAGAAAATCGGTTCGTAGGAATCCGGCTCCTTGTAAGTGGTAATCACCCCCTCATAGTTACGCAGCACCACCTTATTGGTAGACCATGAAATCAAATACTGAGGCATCACCGGAATCTTACCGCCGCCGCCGGGAGCATCGATCACATAGGTCGGGACACAAAGACCGCTGGTATGACCGATAAGGCTCTCCAGTATCTCGATACCTTTCCCCACCGGTGTTCGGAAATGCGACAAACCTTCAGCTAAATCGCATTGGTACAGGTAATAAGGACGCACCCTATTGGCCACCAGTTTGTGAACCAGAGCCTTCATGATCCGGGGACAATCATTCACTCCGGCCAGCAAAACCGACTGATTCCCCAAAGGCAATCCGGCATCGGCCAGTCGCGCCAATGCCTCACGAGCGGAGTCGGTGATCTCGCGCGGATGATTGAAATGGGTGTTGATCCATAACGGATGATGCTTCTTAAGTACCTTGACCAGGCTATCGGTAATACGATAAGGCAATACCACGGGAGTACGTGTCCCAATACGAATAATTTCAACATGGTCGATCGATCTCAATTCGGTCAGAAGCCAGTCCAGACGATCGTCCGAAAGCATCAGCGGATCACCGCCGCTTAGAAGCACATCCCGGACTACGGGATTATCGCGAATGTAATCGATACCTTGTTGTAGTTGTTCCTTTACCGGGATGTAGTCACGGTCTCCCACGCGTCGCTTCCGCGTACAATGGCGGCAATACATAGCACACATATTACTCACCAGGAACAACACTCGGTCAGGATAGCGATGAGTTAGACCGGGAACGGGGCTGTCGGCATCCTCGTGTAACGGATCGGCCATATCCGCCTCGGTCAGGATCAACTCCTGCGGCTGAGGAAATGCCTGACGAAAGATAGGATCGTTTTCGAGATTGTTTTGATCGATCAAAGATAAGTAGTAAGGCACAACCGCCATGGGGAATTTTTCAATCGTTCGCTCGAAACTCTCACGTTGCTCCGATCCGAGCCTTACGTCGAGAATTCGCTCGAACGTATCAAGATCGCGAACCGTATTCCGGACCTGCCATTGCCAGTCTCGCCAGTTGGAGGTTTTGGCCTCTTCGTCAATAGCTTGAATGATGTTTTTCTGATTTGACGACAGGGTCATGGGCTCGCCTCCTCGCCACGTTCCGTCAACTGGCCGTCCGGCACCAGGTTGGGAGAAGCATCAATTCCCTCAGCCCTGATAAGCGCTACTACCCGTTCGAGCGAAAGCGCGATCGCCGCCTGCTCCAGAACCGGAAGACGGCGTAAAGCATTCGACAAACGATCCTGTAAAAGAATAGGAGCCGACTCCGCTAACTTGCGACCCGATTCGGTTACTTCCAGCCAGACACGCCGACGGTCCGAATTATCCCGGCGGCGCTTTACCAGTTTTCGGGTTTCCAGCCGGTCGATAATTCCATTAATCGTACTCATGCTAAGGTTGACCTCGGCAGCCAACTTCGATTGAGTGGTTCTACCGGCACGCACCAATGAATAAAGACAGATCATCTGTGGTGTTGTAACCTGATGTTCCGCGTACAATCGTCGTGAGTGCAGATCGACCGCTCGAATAATACGACGAAGCGCTGTAAGAACCCGCATCCCGCAGCTTTCGAAAAACGGGTCGGGAGAAATAATTTCTTCTTTGTCTTGCATCTTATTGTTTATCTTTATGTTACATATATTTCCCGAACGAATCATTTCTATACGTAATAATTTTATACAAGATATCCCCCGATGTTCGCCTGTCAAGTTTCAATCTTCCCCAAAAACAAGACAGTTTAATTCCTACTTTTCACTTAACCTTGGAATAGAACCACATATATCCTTATAATACATGCACTTAACCGACAACGACAGGCGTCTGTGAGGCTTTCGTCAGGATCTTCACATCAGAGAACGTGCCTTTCAGCACCAAATTCTTAATCTATTCTTAACATGACCCTAACAAGTCTTGAATCGAGAGATACATTTTAAGGATTGAAACGATCGTTAACCGGTTAAGCAGAGCGGTACGCAAATGGCAGATGCCAAAATACTGGTAATTGAGGACGACCCCGATCTGGGCTCACTGATAAAATACAACCTGCAACGCGAGGGTTATGACGTCGAGGTGGCTATTTCCGGCGAGCAGGGTCTTGATCTGGCTGATCATTTTTCCCCCGATTTAGTTCTGCTGGATATCATGCTCCCCGGCCAGGACGGCTTCGAGGTTTGTCGCAAGCTCAAATCCGACAAAGACAAAACCGGCCCCCAGGTGATTATGTTAACCGCCCGCACTGAAGAAAACGATATCGTCACGGGGCTGGAAATAGGAGCCGACGACTATATCACCAAACCATTTTCTCCCCGTGTTCTCGGCGCCCGCATCAGGGCGCGCTTGCGCCTGGCCGGAGAGGAGACCTCCGGCGCCGACCGTAATACTCCTGTCAGTTACGGTCGATTGCAGATTGATCCCCGGCGTCATTCGGTCAAACTCGATGACCAATCCCTGACCCTTACACCAACCGAATTCCGTATCCTGCTCCTGCTCGCGGGCAAACCCGGAGTGGTTTATTCCCGTTACGAAATCGTAGATGCCGTCAGCGGCGGTGAGGCGGTCGTAACCGACAGGTCCGTCGATGTTCAGATTGTCGGCCTGCGTAAAAAACTCGGGGGGTGCGCCGATTATATCGAAACCGTACGCGGCTTCGGCTACCGTTGTCGCGAATCAGTCGGCGTACGCTAGCCCGACCGGATCAGCTTATGGAAAAGCTGATAGCTGCTTTCCTCTCTTTATTTCTTATGATCTCGACGGCAACAGCTCGCACCCGGCCGCAGGAAGAGCTTGACCGTTACCTTGAAGCTGCCGTAGAAGCCTGGAACTTTCGCGGCGCTGCTCTTGTGGCTTGCGGCGGGGACGTCATTATAAGTCACGCCTACGGCCCGGCCAACGAGCAGTTCAATCTCCCCAACGACACCGCCACGAAGTTCATCATCGGCTCCATAACCAAGCAGTTTACGGCCGCCGCCATCCTCAAGCTACACGACATGGGTAAACTTGATCTTAACCGGACTATTGACGACTTTATTCCGGACTACCCCCAGCCCGCCGGCAGCACCGTAACCGTCAGCCAGCTTCTGACCCACACTTCCGGCATCCCCAATTACACCGCTCTGCCTCAGCTTCAATTCGGTCGCACTCACGAGTTAAGTCCCCCGGAGATCATGAATCTGTTTAAAAGCCTCCCGCTTGAATTCGAACCCGGCTCTCGTTTCGCCTATTCCAACTCCGGCTATATCGTTCTCGGAGAAATAATCGAGCGTGTTTCCGGGCAATCGTATGAGGCATTCCTTCATCATGAGCTCTTCAAACCGTGCGGCATGAATTCCAGCGGTTACGGTCGCCGCGAGGCCGGTCTGCCTCAACGAGCCGACGGTTACACCGTTGATGAAAACAACCAACCGATCGCCGCCGTACCGATTAGCTATTCGGTACTTCACACCGCCGGGGCGCTCTATTCCACGGTAGGCGACATGTTTCGCTGGAACCGGTGTCTCGACGAAGGGTGCGTCCTCAGCCGGTCCTCTATGCGCATGATGTTCACCGACCATGGCTTCGGATACGGCTATGGCTGGTACATCGATTCCGTCTACGGTCGCCCCCACTATTTCCACGGCGGATTTCTCGACGGCTTCAACACCACCGTCGAACGCTGGCCCGAGGATAAATTGCTGGTTATCATCTTCAGCAACGAGGATGAAGCCCCGGTCAAAAAAATGGCGCGCGGCCTGGCTTCGATCTGCCTTTTCGACCGTCCTTACGTCTGGCCGGAAAAACATCAACCGATCAATCTCGACAATCTCGACTTCAGCCAATACGACGGTGTCTATCAGCCCAACAACGGCCCGGAACATGTCATTGCCGCCGACGGCGACAGCCTGTTCATTCAGCTACCGGAACACGAACGCGACCGCCTCCTCCCCGTCGCCACAGACAGCTTTTTCCTTCTTACCGACAACACCGTCTCTCTTACTTTCTTCCGGGATGCTTTCAACGAACCGGTCGGGTACCATCTCTGGGACGAGGGTATCACGATTAAAGCTTTCAAGATCGAAACTGAGGAGGCATTCAGACTCCTTGAGATGTTTCGAGCACAACCTGTCGATCCCGCCGTTCACGGAGCTGTGGTCGGGACTTATCGTATTCGTTCCGAAATGGTTCCGGCCGATTCGAGTCTGTACATCACGATTACTCTGGAAGACTGTCACCTTTTCGCTTCGGTCGGGAATTTCGAACGGATCGAGCTTGTTCCGCGCTCCGACCTGGAATTTTTCCACCGCACCGGCGGATTCTCTATCGTATTCAATCGTAATGAATCAGGCAACATCGACACCTGCCTGATTCACATGGGCAATCAGACCGTCGTGGGCCGTCGCGTCCCATGACCGGCTTCATTTCTAACCAACTGCTAAACTTACCCTAATACTACTCTAACACTCGAACGACTTCTTTGTCGCCGTAGTCAGCGCATGCCAAGAAGGCGTTGACTCTGATTTAAGGTGGAACAGAACAATTTTGGGACTATCAAGGGAGATCTTGACAAATGCCAACCCCAAACAACTCGTCTTTCGAGACACGGAAGTCTAAACCAGGATACGGAAAACCGTATCCAAGCTTGTTAGTCATGCTCGTCGTTACGTTGCTGCTTCTGTCGGCAACCGCTCTTGCCGCCGAAATCGCCACCGGCAAGATCAACGGCACCATCAGCGATGCCGAAACCGGTGAACCGGTTATCGGCGCCACCCTGATGCTGATCGGCACCACCATGGGCGCCAAAGCCGACCTCGACGGCAACTTCTGGGTCAAGCATATCCCGGAGGGAATCTATAACCTCCGCATCTCCAGTGTCGGCTATGAAAGCACGGAAATTATCGACGTTAAGGTCGTCCCGGATCAGCCGGTCGATATCGACGTCTCATTGAAAAAAGTATATCTGCAAACCGAGGGGATAAAAGTCACGGCCCGGGCGGTACATAACACCGAGGCCTCTCTGCTGAAACAGCGTCAGAAATCGACCACGGTTTCCGATGCTATCAGCTCCGAAGACATCTCCCGATCGGGCAGCGGGCACGCCGCGGAAGCTATGAGCAAGGTAACGGGCGCATCCGTCGTCGACGGAAAGTTCGTTTACGTTCGCGGCCTTGGCGATCGCTATTCAACAACCCACCTGAATGGCCGCCCGCTGCCCAGTCCCGACCCCGACAAGCAATCCGTGCCGATGGATCTCATCCCGGCCGGATTGCTCGATAATATAGTAGTCGAAAAGACCTTCACACCAGACAAACCCGGTAACTTCGCCGGCGGCAGCACCAACCTGGCTACCAAGGATTACCCCGACCAGCGCACCCTCAAATTCTCGGTCTCAACCGGTTTTAACAGCAACACCACCCTCAAGGACGGTCTTCTCGTCCAGAATCATTCCAGCACCGACTGGCTTGGTATCGACGACGGTATGCGCGACCTGCCTCAGATCGTTGAAGATAATCCGGAGCTTCAGGAATCCTCTCAGGATTTGCGTGGTCGCATTCTTGGCGATACGAGTTCCGCCAGCTATGACTCCATCACGACGCTGGCCAACTATATCGTTAATTCGAGTCGCGCTTTCACGACTGAAATGCAACCGCATGAAACCAAAGCTCCCGTCAATCAGAGTTATGCACTCTCGTTCGGGAACCAGTACTCCCTTTGGGACAATCCCCTGGGCGTACTGGCCAGTCTCAGCTACAACCGTAAGTACAGCTCTATCAGCGATGGCATCACCGGATTGTACGAAGGCGCTGATGCCGTCACACAGGATAACGACATGAAGTACTTCGTCGGAACCGATGAGGTACTCTGGGGCGGGTTGGCTGAATTGACCTACCGCCCGCATGAGAACCACAAATTCAAAACGACCTTCATGTACACTCGTCACGGCGAAACCCGGAACGAATATCTCGTCGGTCGCTATCCTTACCATTACAACGAGTCCCAATATGACTCCTTGCGCTACCGCTGGCTTGAATACTCGGAGCAACTACTCAAATCTTTCCAGATCTCCGGTGAACACCTCGGAGCTCCGTTCATGAACGACCTGCTCGGGCAACTCCGAACCAACTGGGAGCTCAGCATTTCGCGCACCGAACAAAACGAACCCGATGTACGCTACTTCGGGGATATCAAAGCATATCTGAGCGAAGATGATTACATGTATATCATCAACTCGACATCGACTGATTCCCCCTCTCGTTCCTGGCGAGATCTTAATGAATCGAACGACAGTTACGCCGTCGATTTCGAGCTGCCTTTGTCACACACGATGAAGTTCAAAACGGGCGCATCTTACCTCGAAAAGAACCGCACTTACCGCGATCGCCGTTTCGAATACGTCCGCTATAACGATTACGACGGCAACATAGATACGTACACAAACACGCTCGGCATCGAATCCATCGACACCACTCGCTCAGGTCGCGTTTATATCACCCTCGAGAATTACATCGAGGAACGCACTCAGGACATCAACCAATACGATGGTTACCAGAAGATTGCGGCCGGTTACGGCATGATCGAAGCACCGGTGCCGTACATAAAGGATCTCGACTTCGTCGGGGGCGTACGATACGAAACCACCGATATGTGGGGCGCCGTTCACGATACGACCAAAAACGAGGGACGAATTGACGACGCCGATTGGCTTCCCTCGCTCAATCTGATCTATCACCTGAGCAATAACGCCAACATGCGTTTGTCCTACGGTAAAACCCTGGCCCGCCCGACTATGCGTGAATTGACTCCCTCCCATACCGAGGAGTTCGGAACCGGAGCGCTCTTCATGGGCAACGACACCCTGGTCCATACCCGCATCGACAACTACGACGCTCGTTTGGAATGGTTTATTCGGCCGGGTGAAGTGATCGCTATCAGCGGTTTCTACAAGGCGTTCAGCCATCCCATCGTACGGGCTTTCGTAGGCAACAACGGCAACATCCAGGTTTTTAACGTCGACCACGGTACCGTATACGGCCTCGAATTCGAATTCCGCCGTCACCTCGACTGGATTTACAGCGGCCTGGCTAATTTCATCTTCGGCGGCAATCTCACTCTCGTAAGTTCGAAGATCGATGTCGCCGCCTCAGAAATCTCCGGTTCGGCCGGCAGCTTCAACGAGCATGAACGACCGATGCCGTCCCAGTCCCCTTACGTGGTCAACTGGGATCTCGGCTATGACAACCTGCGGACGGGGACGTCCGCATCGATATACTACAACGTGTTCGGACGTCGCCTCGCGGTTAACTCCGATCCGCCGACTCCGGACGTTTACGAAGAAGCCCGCACCCAGCTCGACCTGCTCTTTACGCAGCGACTCATGAGCGGTACCAGGCTTAAGCTGGCCGCCAAAAACGTGCTGGATGAAGACGTTCTGTTCAAGTACGACGGCACCCGCCCGGATGGCAGCGATGCTATCTATAAACGCTACAGCCGCGGCGTAACTTACTCGGTCGGCATAGCCTACGATATCTGGTAAACCGATGCGAACCCTCCCGCCAGGATACTGGACAAAACGACTTTTGTATCGAGTTACATGGAAACAAAAACAGAGCGCGTGTAAATAGAGTTAGCGCCGACTGCGAGAGCCAACTTGAAGACGGCCCTGACCAACACCTCGACGATGACAACAACAAGAGCAAACCGTTAATCGAAAGAAAGGACGAAGTCAGAGGAAGATCGCTTTCTTATGTAATCCACGAAGTAAAACAATTCCGATGCAAGAAGTTGAAGTAAGTATCTTGGCTGCCCTCCGGACGGTTGCGGCAGTTAAAGGAGGAAAACAAAGTGTTTAAGAAAATGCTCATGATTCTGATGGTTCTCGTCCTGCCGGTCATGGCGTTCGGTACCACGGATGACGGCAAACCGGTGAAGGTTATCACCGATGCCGATATTATTCATTATAACTACTGGTCGGCCGACACTGTCTACAACTTATCCGGTTTCTGCTACGTTGAAGACGGCGAAATCCTGATTATCGAGCCGGGTACCGTTATCAAAGGTAATCCCGGTCAGGCTGAAAACGCCACGGCTCTGATCGTCGCTCGCGGCGGTCGTATCTACGCCGAGGGAACCGAATGCAACCCGATTATCTTCACCTCGATCGATGACGATGTCGATGAATTCGACGACATCCCGCTCAACGACCTCGGTCGCGGCCTTTGGGGCGGTCTGATCATTCTCGGTCGGGCCATCCTCCCGGGCACTGATCTCAGCGCCAATCCACAGGTCATTCGCGAAGGTCAGATCGAAGGTATCCCGGAGACGGAAGTTCGCGGCGCTTACGGCGGCACCGATGATGAAGATAACTCCGGCGTTCTTCGCTATGTCTCCATCCGTCACGGCGGTTCCGAGATCGGCGAAGCCAACGAGATCAACGGCCTTACCATGGGTGCGGTCGGTTCCGGAACCACCATCAGCCACATCGAAGTGTTCTTTAACCTCGACGACGGCTACGAATGGTTCGGCGGTACCGTTTCCTGCGATCACCTCGTTGCCGCTTTCGTCGGCGACGACTGCTTCGACTGGGACGAAGGTTTCCGCGGTACCGGCCAGTTCTGGTTCGCCATCCATGGCTCCGATGTCGGCGACCGCGGTGGTGAGCACGACGGCACCTACGGCAGTGAGCTTTCCACCTGCCCGCACACCAGCGGTGTAGTCTCCAACGCCACCTACATCGGTCGCGGCGCCGCGCAAACCGGCACCCAGCGTTGCTTCGAACTGCGTGAGAATATGTCCGGCGCTTACTACAACTCCATCTTCACCGATCACGGCACCTACGGCCTGAACGTTGAGGACAATGCCGCCGGCAGCACCCTGGATAATTTGAAGAACGGCAATCTCAAGCTGTACAATAACATCTGGTACGGTTTCGGCAACGGCAACACGTCGCTGGATATTGCCCACAGTGTTAACTCCGTTGACTCGATCGTCTTCCACAGCTACGATCCGAGCAACTATTGGAACGCCGGCGGCGTCAGCCCGTTTTCCGGTGCTCACGACAATCATAACTATCTGTCAACCACCGACGTCGTCGCTGCAACCGGGTCTCGGACCAACGACGGTTCCCTCGACCCGCGTGCGGACAACGACGCTTCCTGGTTCTACAACGACGGTACGGATGCCTGGTCCTGGACCAATCCGTTCGACGCCGACAATTACGTCGGTTACCATCCGGAAGTCACCGACCCGAGCGGTTGCATCGACTATTCGAACTACAAAGACTTCGAAGAAGTCGACTATGCCGGTGCGTTTGACCCCAACGCATCCGAGACCTGGGCTCACCAGTGGACGGCTCTCGATCAGTACGGATATCTGTTCTCGGCTCAGACCGCCGACTGCGACTGCGCTACTGATTTCGACGGCGCCAAGCCGGAAGTGGTCGTTACCGATGCCGACATCGACGGCTTCACCTACTTCTCCTCGGACATCGTTTGGAACCTGGATGGTTTCGTGTATGTCGAGGATGGCGACACTCTGATGATCGAGCCGGGCACCATCGTTAAGGGTAATCCCGGCCAGGCTGAAAACGCCACGGCTCTGATCGTCGCTCGCGGCGGTCGTATTCTTGCCATCGGCGATGAATGTTGCCCGATCATCTTCACTTCGATCGATGATATCGTCGACGATCCAAATGACATTCCGTTCAGTGACCTCGGTCGCGGTCTCTGGGGCGGCGTTATCCTCCTCGGTTACGCCGTTCTGCCGGGCACCGATTTGACAGCCGTACCTCAGGTCATCCGTGAAGGCCAGATCGAAGGTATCCCTGAGACCGAAGCCCGCGGCGCTTACGGCGGCACCGACGATGAAGACAACTCCGGTGTGCTGCGCTATGTCTCCATCCGTCACGGCGGTTCCGAGATTGGCGAAGCCAACGAGATCAACGGCCTTACCATGGGCGCAGTCGGTTCCGGCACCAAAATCAGCCATGTCGAAGTTTTCATGAACCTCGACGACGGCTATGAATGGTTCGGCGGCACCGTCAGTCCCGACCACCTGATCGCAGCGTTCGTCGGTGACGACTGTTTCGACTGGGACGAGGGCTTCCGCGGTACCGGCCAGTTCTGGTTCGCCATTCACGATCACGAAGTCGGTGATCGCGGCGGTGAGCACGACGGCACCTACGGCAGCGAACTTTCCACCTGCCCGCACACCAGCGCCGTTGTTTCCAACGCTACCTACATCGGTCGCGGCGCCGAGCAGACCGGCACCCAGCGTTGTTTCGAACTGCGTGAGAATATGTCAGGCGCTTACTATAACTCCATCTTCACCGAACACGGCACCTACGGTCTGAACGTTGAAGACAATGCCGCCGGCAGCACTCTTGACAATCTCAAGAACGGCAATTTGAAGATGTACAACAACATCTGGTACGGCTTCGGCAACGGCAACTCGTCGCTGGACATTTCTCATAACGTCAATGCCGTGGATTCGATTCTCTTCCACAACTTCGATCCGAGCAACTACTGGAACGCCGGCAGCGCCAGCCCGTTCTCCGGCGCCTACGACAACCATAACTACCTGTCCACTATCGACGTTATCAACAACTCCGGCACTCGTACGAACGATAATTCCCTCGACCCGCGCGCGACCAACTTCGACTCGCTGTTCCTCAACGACGGCTCCGCTCCGTGGTCATGGACCAATCCGTTCAATACCGATAACTTCATCGGCTACCATCCGGAGATCACCGATCCGAGCGGCTGTATCGATTATTCGAACTACAAGGATTTCGAGCAAGTCGACTACGCCGGTGCGTTCGATCCCAACGTCTCCATGGATGAGTGTTGGGCGGCCGGTTGGTCGTTCCTCTCCTGTGGTGATTTCCTCGGCGACAATCCGTTCAACGGTGGTGGTTGCTGCCAGATCGTTGGCGATATCAACCACTCCGGCGCCGGTCCGGACATTTCCGACCTGGTTTACCTCGTCACCTACATGTTCTCCGGCGGTCCGGCTCCTGACTGCATAGAAGAAGCCGATATTAACGGCTCCGGCGCCGGTCCGGACATCTCCGACCTGGTTTACCTCGTCACTTACATGTTCTCCGGCGGCCCGGCTCCGGCGGATTGCCTGTAATCAGGCCCTTTCTACCCGGTTCAAAACCGGCTTTCCTATCCGAAGCGGAGAAGGTTAATCCTTCTCCGCTTGTTTTTTCCGATAAATCCATCTTTCATTCGGCAAGAGCCTGATATATTCCGCATCTATATGCAAACACCGGGGTGCCGATAAACGGGATACCCGTGGTTATTCTTGCTGCAATAAACTTAGAGGCCGCGTATATTGAGTATGTTATGGATTTTATAAAAGTGACCTCCATTAGGACGCTGCTGTCCGGAATACTTCTGAGGTCGAATAATACAGGGATACAGTCGATATCGTAAGTATACGTATTTCGTTTCCGCTATTCAGAGAGGTTAACATGCACAAGCTACGCAATGCAAGCATAGGACTGCTATTGCTGACTGTTTTAGCCGTGCCTGCCGCGGCCCAGATCAGTCAGGGAGGAACACCGGTTAGCATTCTCAAATCGCTGCCAAAAGATATTCCCACAAGAACGATGGAGAGCATCAATCTGCCGACTCTTCTGGTTGAAGACTCCCTTGAAGCAGCCGATGGTCTTCCCTATCGTTTCGGCTATCCTTTCGACGTCAAGTACAACCTGTCCAACTCCGGCCGCTGGGATGAGCTGGAAGACGGCAGCCGCGTTTGGCGTCTCAGAATCTCCGCACCGGGAGCTTATTCCATAAATCTGCTTTATGATCGCTTCGTCATGCCCAAAGGAGCCCGGATGTGGGTCTATAGCGAAGACCAAAGCATGATCATCGGAGCCTTTACCGAACTTAACAATAAGAGTCATGGAGAATTCTCGACGGCGCCGGTCAAAGGGGATGTGACCATTGTCGAGTATTATGAACCGGTTGAGGTTTTAGGCCAAGGTGAGGTCAGCATCTCCCGCATTGTTCACGCCTACCGCGATATTTTCAACTACGGCGGCACTCATGCCGAGAAGGACTACGGCGAATCAGGATATTGTAACAACAATATCAACTGTTCCGTAGGAGACGACTGGCAAAACGAAAAGCGCGGTGTCGCGATGGTGCTTCTCTCCGGCGGTTATCGCTGGTGCTCCGGCTCTCTCGTCAACAACGTTCGCCAGGATCAAACCCCGTATTTCCTGACCGCCAACCATTGCCTCGGCTCCGAAAGCACGTGGTTGTTCATGTTCAAATACGAGAGCCCCACCTGCACCAACCAGGACGGCCCCACCGGTTACACCATTTCGGGTTCAACTCTCCGGGCCAGTAATTCCACGGCTGATTTCGGCCTCGTCCAGTTGAGCCAGTCGGTTCCCGACAACTACGATCCGTACTACAACGGCTGGTCCAACATCAACACGGCCCCGACCAGTTCCGTAGCCATCCATCATCCCTCCGGTGACATCAAAAAAATCTCGTTCGATTACGATGCCGCGACCTCGGCCGACTATCTCGAAACCTCCGGCACTACGCATTGGCGGATCATCCAATGGGACGACGGCACGACCGAGGGCGGTTCTTCCGGCTCTCCCCTCTTTGACCAGAACCATCGCGTGGTCGGGCAACTTCACGGCGGCTACGCTTCCTGTTACAGCCTTACTTCCGACTGGTATGGCAAGTTTTCGCTTTCCTGGAGCATCGGCTCCTCGTCATCCGGTCGCCTGCGCGACTGGCTCGATCCCGACAACACCGGCGCGACTACACTTGATGGGCTCGATCCTTTCGCCGGCATCACCATCGACCATACGCCTCTGATCGACACCAGGGATACGCTGAATTCCTATCGTGTCGAGGCGGTGATTACATCCGCTTCAGATTTAATCGAGGACTCTCTACTGGTCTATTACAATGCCGGTTCCGGCTGGCAAGAGCTAACCATGATCCCGGGTGCTTCTACCGACGAATTTTATGCCGACATCCCCGCTCAATCACCGGGTGATTCAATCTATTACTACATCCACGCCCGTGACCTGTCGGGACACGAAGCCACCACCGACACCTATTCCTTCCGCGTTATCGATTATGAAATGACGGTGATGCCGGAGGCGCTCGGCGACAGTGCCCTTTACCTTATCACAGTCTGGTATCGGGTGGCCATCACCAACACCGGCCTTTACGAAGACACCTACGACCTTGATCTCAGCGGGTATTCCTGGGCTTCCGCCGTTTTCGATGAAAACATGAGCCTGCCGCTTACCGAAATCGGTCCGATTCCTGCCGGCGACACCGGTATCATCATGATTGCCGTCGACATCGAATCGAACATCTACGGCGATCAGGACATGGCGCAATTGACCGTCACCTCCGACGGTGATCCATCCATCACCGACAGCAGAACTTTTACCACCATGTCTCTGGGTTCCACTTCCGAAGCTCCCTGGTCGGATTATGTCGAGAATCCCACCGTCGACGAAATTCTTTGGGTTGTCAACCAGGGAGTCGAATCCTCGACCGAAGCGCAGGATCCTCCATCGGGACCTTATGCTCTCAACTTCGACGGCGGTAATGATACCCTCGTATCGCAGCCAATCGACATATCCGCCGTCACTTCCGGCTATTACCTGTCGTACGGTTTCGAGCGCGGCGGTAACGGTTCCATGCCCTCCGCCGGTGATGACCTCTCGGTCGACATCAAGGATCAGATCGGAACCTGGATCGAAGTCGCCAATCATTCCGGCGACGGTTCTCGCATGACCGCTTTCGAGTACAACACTATCGAGATTCCCTCCTCTGCCTACGATACCGATTTCCAGATCCGTTTCCGTTCCGAGGGTGATTGTGTCGGTTGCGATGACTGGTTCGTCGATGATATCCGCGTCGATTTTGCCCCGGTAATCGACATTACGCCGACTACCGTTACGGAGAATCTTATCTCGGGTGACTCGACACAAGTTACCCTGAATCTTGGCAACATCGGCGACGGCGACGCCAGCTACAGCCTTGGTATCCAGCTTGACCTCACGCCCACACTGAACAACGGCAATCCCGTTACCGACCTCGAACCGGCCACCCACGAACAGCCTGCTCTCGATGGTACTTTCGAGGATATTAAGGGAGTCGATTATCCCGACATCGGCGCGCCGGTTTTGTACGACGCCGGCGGTCCCGATGAGTTCGGTTATTTCTGGATTGACTCGGACGATCCCGACGGTCCTGTCTTTAGCTGGGTGAATGCCACTGTTTACGGTGAAAATATCACCTCCGGCATTGACGACGACAACTATCTCGGGCCATTCGACATCGGTTTCAGTTTCCCCTTCTACGACGGCTCCTACAATCAGCTTTACATCGGCTCCAACGGCTTGATTGGATTCACCGCCGCCGATCTCGACACACGCTACAAAACGACAATCCCCACCGCCGCTACTCCCAACAATATGATCTGCTGGCTGTGGGATGATCTCGACCCGACCGACGGCGACAACACCGACGCCGAAATCTGGATCGATACCACCGGTGGCCGGTGTGTTGTTTCCTTCATTGACTATCCCGAATACGGGGCCTCGGCTGGTGATGTTATCACCGCGCAGGTAATTCTGGATCAAAGCGGTTCGATCACCCTCCAATATCTGACCATTGCCGCCGGTTTCGACGCCAACTCCGGCACGGTCGGCATTGAGAATTACGATGGCTCTGATGGTCTCGAAATCGCTTATGCCACCAGCTACCTGCACGACAATCTCGCCGTCCTGATCGCCAAACCGAGCCAGTGGTTACACGTTGACAAAGTTGCCGGGCAGATTGAACACGGCCTGACCGACTATCCGGTTTTAACGCTCAGCGCCGCCGCTCTCGACACCGGCAGCTACAGCGCTAACGTGATCGTTTCCTCCAATGATCCCAACACCGCCAACAATCCCTGGACCATCCCGATTACTCTGACAGTCACGAGCGAACAGATCATCGTCTGTGGTGATGTTAACAATGACGGCTCCGGTCCGGACATTTCCGATCTGGTCTACCTGGTCGCCTACATGTTCTCCGACGGTCCCGCTCCGGAGGTGATGGCTGCCACAGACGTCAACGGCAGTGGCTCCGGCCCGGACATTTCCGATTTGGTCTACCTGGTTACTTATATGTTCCAGGAAGGTCCTGCTCTCAACTGTCCATAGATGCGAATGTCATACTGAAATGCGAAGAAGCCCGGCTAACCAGCCGGGCTTTTTTTAATGCACTCACGCCACAATGGCTCCGAACTCAGCCTCTAAGATATCCTTGTTCCGTCGCTCTGCGGCGGAATGCCGGAACAACCGGTTTCTCCGACGCTCTGCGTCCTTCCTTACCTCTTGACACACCCGAAGAAGGCCTTGCGATACTCCCCTCTCTCCCGTTATCCCGCACCTGTCTTGACTTTTAACCAATTCTCCACATATTATTGATACAATGACCCACTATGTTCGGAGGCTGTATGTTTAGAAAGGTTTCTTATGAGTAGATATAATTATAGTCTGATGCGTACGTTGTTTTACATCTTCGTGATCTCTATATTCGCAGCCGGATTCGTTGTCCTTGGACTCAATCTCGGCTGTAGCAGCGATGATTCTTCAACCGATTCCGGCAGCGGCGGCAATACCGGTATGACCGTTGGCCCGGACGGCGGCACTGTCACCGACGAAGGCGTCACGCTGGTTTTCCCGGCCGGAGCGCTGGACAACAGTATCACCGTAACAGTCGACTACCATGAAGACCAATGGGACCTCCCCGACAGCATGGCCTCATCGCACTGCGGTGAACTCGGCGCAGTCACCTTCGGTCCTGAAGGACAGACCTTCAACTCGCCCGTCTCCATGACTATGCCGATCAACCAATCCACAGCTCCGGGCACAGCGCTGGCCCTGTGGATCTGGAACGATTCGGCCCAGGCCTGGGAAGACACCCAGGATACGGCCATCGTCAACGCCGATGGCCTCTCGGTCACCGCCCCGATCCGCCATTTCTCGTCGTACTCGACAGCCACCGGGTTTGATCTGGGTGGTCACTTCAACAACGTGAGTCCCGTCAACACCATGACTATAATGATGGCCTTCAACAGTTGGATATCCTGGATGTCCGGTTGGCGGCATGTGGACATGAAGAAGCAATTCGTGGACTGCTGCACTCGTGTCACCGGCATTGAATATCACTTTGTCTACCAGAGCCCATCGAACAGCTATCCGAGGACATATTCCGAAGGAGATCTCGAGGATTATGACTATCGAGAATCGTACCAATCCTCCGACGGCGCGTTTGGCAGCGGCTACTACGTCTCGGTAACCATCGATGTCTATTGGACCAACCAGGCTCCTGACGAGGTTGACGTTCGCACCGATAACGATTGGTTCGACATCACCGGCGGCGTTACCTATCAGGCGGCAATAACCGGCCGCTCCATTTGCGGCGAAAAACTGATGGTCAACATCCCCTTCGACTTCGACCTATACGGACCCGGCAACCTGTCGGTAGAACACGCCAATACCGGCGCTACCGGCATCGCCACTACCACCTACACCACCTCCGACACCGGCCAGGTGACAATTGAGGGTGAAGCGAAAACCTGTCTGGCACGCGGCGGCCTTCAGATCGCCACCGGCGGCGCTCAGATCCACGTGGTCGCCTGCAAAGAATGGTACCTGGCTGTGACCATCACTTTCACTCACACCTGCGAAAACTGGGGATTCATTGATCAGGTTGACATGCTCGTCCCCCTGACGATTGAAGAGAACGATTACGTGACCTGCGCCACCGGTGAGGGATCCCAGATTGCCGTCATGGGCTCGAGCAACGAACACTGCGAAGTATCCAGCTCCAGCACTCCGGACTTTACCGTCTACGCCCAGGGCAACATCGTTGGACAAACCCTGTATATAACAATCGCACCGATCGGCTTCTCCGCCGAGTTCACCATGACCTGCACTTACGACGATCACACCTCCGACTACGATATACCGGCTTACACTTATCTGCTGCCGTCGATCATCGCCGGACAGGCATTCAGCGAGTATCCTATCATTCTGGAGCCAGGTGCTTCCTTCAGCGGCTCCGGCCATGACACCACCGACGATGAGAATCCAATCGCTTATGAATTCACCGTCATGGTAGGGTGCACTACCAATTAACCATAATTTACTGTCTGACAATATCTTGCTACCATAACTCCTCGGGTCGAACAACGACCCGGGGAGAAACCTGAACAAAGGTCACAGAGACCTACTTTTCACATAATTCCCCCTTGACAAGTTAGTTAGGACTCACTATCTTTTTCACAGTCCTAATGTGACGTGTTTCACAATCCTGTTTGCGGGATTAAGGGTTGGCTTAGGAGGTATTTGTGAATCATTCAATGAAAATAGCAGTCATCAGCGCCGTTATTCTGCTCCTTGGAGGCTGCGCTATGTGGTCCGGCAGTATCAACAAGATGCTCCCCTCAAGAAATCGTCCGGGGGAAGTCAGATTCAAAAGCGAACCTATCGCACCGGATCAATTCGATGCACTGGCTGCCGAACTGAAGAAAACCTACGGCGAGAGTTTCCCCCACATTCAGAGGTTCAAGGAAGCCGGGATCTCTTCTTACGAAGGTCCTGCGACCTGCCTGACCTGTCACAAGGATATCCAATATGATGATCTTAAAACAGGCGAAACAAAAACCGTCAATTTGATGGACAACGTCACCTCGTCGGCTCATTACACCTTCTATACCTCGCACCATCCCAACGTTTACGGTTTTAACGGTAAGAAAGCCGACAACTTCCGCATGGGCAAAATTAATCGCCCCTGTCCCAAACCCGGATCGTTCGCCATGACCGCCTGGGCCGCACCGGTCGTCCTCAAGAACGGCGACACCCTTTCCGAGGGTTGCGGCCAGTGTCACATCGGTGGTCAACCAACCGCTCCATTGGGTGAGATGATGCCCGGCTATCACACCGGTAACGATGAAAAGAACGCTATTGACTGCCTGATCTGTCACTCGGTCGCTTACGACATGAACCGCAAGCAGGTGGTTCCGGACAGCAAAGGCCGCTATTACTGGGATCAGGATCGCTCCATACGAGCCGCGGTAGCGGTTACTCGGCCCAACTCCGCTTCCTGTTTACGTTGCCATCAGCACAATTTGGGTGGAGACATCTATGTTGACGAGAACAATCCGGAGTATTTCGAGAGCCTCATGAACAAAGGCCACGAACGTCCGCGTATCGCTCACCCCGGCTCCAAGCGCGGTACGCCGTTCGCCCCGGATTGGGATGTCCACGCCGCTGCCGGGGTTAACTGCATCGACTGCCATCGCACCGAAGGTCACTACATCGCCAAGGGCACCCACACTACGACTATGATGGCCAACGACCTGCCGGATTTCGAAGTTTCCTGCACCAACTGCCACGATGCCGATCCGCACCAGGGAAACGATGAATTGGCTGACTTCTACAACGCTCATACTGAATACATGGCCTGCCAGACCTGCCATATCCCAAGCCTGCATCCTGACAACGCCACCATGCGTGATTTCGCCACGCCGGAGTTCGAGGAACATCCCGGTATCTACGTCTACACCGACATCGAGAAAAAAACTGAGCCAGGCGAGGCGATTCGTTATGTCTGGTGGAACGGCGACGGAACCTTCCTCGGTAATCCGATCGGCGACAATCCCAACGGGCTCAATCTCTACCAATTTTATAATCCTACCCACGTCTGGCCTGAATTCAAGGATTTCGATTACGACGCCTGGTACGAAGAGACCATGCGACCGATCGCCCAAAAGGGCCGCCCGAGCAAGATATATCCGATGAAGGTTTTCAACGGCCGCCAGCACATCGACCTGCAGAACATCACCCCGTTCGGCGGCATGTATCTGCCTTACAATCTGCCCACCTACTACGTCACCGGCAATCCCGACTCGGCCGCCATGGTCGAGATGGCCCATCCGATGATGAAGAAAATGTACGGCTGGATGTTCAAGGTCTACATGATGCGCAAGTTCATGGCCTTCATGGATGCCGATGACTGGAACGGCTGCGCCTACGACGATGCCGCTCACAACCGCAAGGTCGAGCCGCGTTGGATTCCGCAGGATGCCTCTCTTGAGATCAGCCATGCGATCCGTCGTGAAGGCGCCCTTACCTGCAACAACTGCCATTCTCAGAACGGCGTCATGGATTTCAAAGCCCTCGGCTACGATGACGCCACCGTAAAGGACTTGCAGGAACCGAGAATGTAACGGACAAGAATGAGAATATCCTGAGGAGATAATAAGTTGAAACGATCTACTTATAAAACCACTCTGACAATGCTGTTGGTCATCCTGGCCGGTCTCTTATTCAACGCCGAGGTTCAGGCCACCAACGGCTATTTCAGCCACGGCTACAGTGTCCAGTCCAAAGGGATGGCGGGTGCGGGCGTCGCCTATCCGCAGAGCGCTCTGGCCGCAGCCTCCAATCCGGCCGGCATGGTTTACATGGGAAACCGCTTTGATCTCGTCGTCGGTCTTTTCAATCCGGTCCGCGAATACACTATCACCGGCAATCCCTCCGGCAACGAAGGGACCTTCGGCCTCACCCCGGGTACGGTCGAATCCGGCTCCAAGGCGTTCGTCATCCCGGCTTTCGGTATGAACCGCATGATCAACGACAAATGCGCCATCGGTCTCTCCATCTACGGCAACGGCGGCATGAACACCAACTACCCGACGTCTACGTACCACCTCGGCAGCGGCAACACCGGTGTCAACCTCATGCAGCTCTTCATTGCCGCTACCGTCTCCCGCTATCTGAACAAGAATCACAGCCTCGGCGTGACCGGCATTTTCGGTTACCAAACGTTCAAGGCCGAAGGCCTCAGTGCGTTCGAATACTTCTCCTCCAACCCACCCAAGTTGACCAACAAAGACACCAATAACAGCAGCGGCTTCGGAGCTCGGTTCGGTTATCTCGGAACATTCGGAGGTCGTTTTCGCATCGGAGCAAGCTACCAAACCAAAATTAGGATGAGCGAGTTCAACGAATACGCCGGTCTGTTTGCCGAACAGGGTGATTTCGATGTCCCCGCCAACTGGACCGTCGGTATTTCGTACGACGCTTCCAAATATCTCACGCTGGCCGCCGATGTCCAGACCATTATGTACTCCGACGTCAACGCGGTTGGTAATCCGATGGTTCCTTCGGCGTTTTACCAGGGTATTCTTCTCGGCGACGACGACGGCGCCGGCTTCGGCTGGGAAGACATGACCATTTTCAAATTCGGTCTTTCCTGGGAAGGCCTCGCCGATATGCCCTTGCGCTTCGGCTATTCCTACGGTGAGCAGCCGATCCCGGAAAGCGAAATGATGTTCAACATCCTCGCTCCCGGCGTCATCGAGCAACACCTCACCTTCGGCCTTACCCGCAAACTCTGTAAGGGACGTGAAGTCAGTCTGGCTATAACTCACGCCCTCTCCAACTCCGTCACCGGTCCTAATACGATGGAAGTTGAGGATCAGCAGGAGATCGAACTCAAGATGCACCAATGGGAGTTCGTGTTGGGCTTCGCCTTCTAGGTTAATTCTGCAAGCACAGGTTCGATGACGGACCTATGCTTGAACAAAGCGACGGAACGAGAAGAAGTTTCGACAAACATCCGCGATGGCAGGTATAGGGAAAACTTGCCCTGCTACTTCTTACGCGGCAAACGACAGGCCGGAACCTCACCTTCCTCATCGCCCGGCGCAGAGCTGTCGCGCGGCTTGAGACCGGTCGCCTCGGCCAAAATCGCTATTGCCTGATCGTCGGTCGGCTCCGGACCGTACTTAGCGATCTTGTTGGAATAGATTATCTCCCCGTCCAGAGTTATTTGAAGAATCCCCCCGCCGCCTTTGATGTATTCGGATTTAATTCCAAATGCTCGTTCGAACGCTGCCGCCAACCTGGCGGCTTTGGGCATGTAATTTCACTCAACGCAGTATTCAATAGCTACACGAAGCTTCTTGTTCTCGGGCATAAAAAGCAAACCTTCTTTTATCGTATATTTCCGTGGAACATGATAACACCTGTATCGATTCGTATCAAGAACCAACAAGATCTATATGACAATCAAGAACTTGACACCCAGGTCGGTTATTCGCATAGTTGGCATGTTCCTTTCGGGCTGTTCTGTACATCCGAAAATAAATTGAACTCTTGTAATAAAAGGAGAAAAGAAGTGGAAGATTTACTGGGGCAAATGACCGATTACGTGAAACTTTATGGACTTAAAGTCCTCATGGCGATTGTCATATTCATCGTCGGTCGTATCGTTGTCAGCATGCTGGTAGGAACGACCAAAAGACTGATGGCCAAGTCTCATACGGACGAAACCTTGTCGAAATTCCTGACCAGCCTGGTCCGCGCCATTTTGTTGACGATCCTCGTTATCGTCGTGCTCGGCCAACTCGGCGTTGAAACTACCTCGTTCGTGGCTATTCTCGGCGCTGCCGGTTTGGCTGTCGGTTTTGCTCTTCAGGGCTCTCTGGCTAATTTCGCCTCCGGCGTGATGTTGATTATCTTCCATCCCTTCCGCGCGGGTGATTTCGTTGAGGCAGCCGGAACGGCCGGGGTGATTGAAGAGATCAGCATCTTCAGCACGGTTATGAAGACCGGTGATAATAAAAAAGTTATTATCCCCAACGGAGCCATAACCGGTTCCACTATCACCAACTATTCCGCCAAAGAAACCCGCCGTATCGACATGGTGTTCGGTATCGGTTATAACGATGATCTCAAAAAAGCCAAGCAGATTCTGGAGCGGATCCTCACCGAGGACAACCGTATCCTCCAGGATCCCGCACCGGTCGTGGCGGTTTCGGAACTAGCCGATTCTTCGGTCAATTTCATCGTCCGCCCCTGGGTTAACACTGCCGATTATTGGACTGTCTACTGGGATTTGACCGAAAAGGTTAAACTAACCTTCGATCAGGAAGGAATCTCCATTCCATTCCCACAGCAGGATGTTCACGTCCATCAGATCACAGCCGCTTGATTTCGCAGCAAATTAATAAAGGGTGATCGCTTCATGCGGTCACCCTTTCTTGTCACTCGCTCTCCGTGTGCTCTAGTTCTCGGTCGAGTCAGCTTGGCCGTCCAGGACGAAATCGACTCGATACGATATCCAGACCGCTACCGGTTTCCCGTCCTGAATCCCCGGTTTGAATTTGCACTCTTTCGCCGACACTAAAGCCGCTTTATCCAGCAGTTTATTCCCGGAGGTCTTTCCCAACTTCACCTCCAGGACATCGCCGTTCTTATCAACGAGCGATTGGACATAAACCGATCCCTCGATACCTTTTTCCTTGGCTTCCGGGGGATAGACCGGAGGTTGCATGACCACCATTTCCGGCATCTTCTCGACCGGCACGAACTCATCCGGCCCGGGCAGTTTTTCTTCATCGCCGCTCGAAGCTTCAATCGCACTTGCCGAAGAAATCTCGTTATTCTGTTCCACGACCGCCATTGGCTGGATCTGAATGGAAGCGGCCCCGACCGTAATGGCCGCCAACAACAGCACCGCCGCGGTTAAAGCCCAGGGGCGCGCCGTCCGAACGGCGCCGTTCATTGACATAATTCGCATTAGTCTGCCCTCCAAAAGGGATTTGTTCAACAATGTCATACTTAGCGGCGTACGCATCCGGTTACGCGCCAACGCCGTCGCCATAATCAACAAGTGCCCGGCATAGTCGGAAGCCCGCCCGCCGAGTCGCATTACACTATCATCACAAGCTCGTTCAGCTTCGTTGCGGAAAAGGCGACGCACCAGCCAAACCAACGGATCAGGCCAATGCAACGCCGTGCTTATAGTCGCTATTATGAGAAGTTTCTGATCGCCGCGAACGATATGATTGAACTCATGCATGAGCGTGATCTTGATTCGACCCGTTTCCCAATTCTCCGCATCAACCGGAAGAACCACTAGCGGTCGCCTCCAGCCCCAGACAAACGGCACTGTCGTATCATCACTCATGACCATCTTCGGAACATTTCGGAGCCCGGCTCGCTCGGACAGCTCGGTCGCAACCGACATCACCCGCCGTGACACCTGCGTCCCGCGTTGTGCTATCCGACTGTTATACCGCATGCCCACCACCATCCGAATAAGCAACAACGTACTTCCCGCCATCCATACAATCAGCACCATGAACGAAGCTATTGATTCAATCCCGTAAACCGGCTGACCACCTGCCGCCAAACGTGTTCCGGAAACCAAAACAGCTCCGCCGTCAATCGCACGACTTACCATATCTCCAACGGAAAGACCTATGGAAGGCACAACCAAGTACAACAACGGCAACAACAACGAACCGATAATGCCGGTCTGAATGAAAGCCCCTCGCAGTTTCGGTGAACAACGCCGCGTCAATAAGTAGGCGGTAACTGCTGTAATCAGAACCAGACCGATCCTGATCTCAAGCCCCACTACAGCTTGAATTATATCCGCTGGAAATGATGTCACAGCTATTTACCCTCCTTCCGCGCCTGCTCGATTAGCCGGGACAACCGTTCCAAATCGTGGTCAGACAAATCTGATTGTGAAGGATCCACCAGCGCTGCCACCAACTGTTCCGCTGAATTGTCAAAGAAAGTTTTCATGACATGCTTCAATGCACTCTTGCTGGCTCGTTCCCGTTGCACCGTGGCGGAATAGACATACTTGCGTCCCTCCTTACGATGCCTCAGATATCCTTTATCCTGAAGAATCCCCACCAGCGCCCGCACAGCGCTGTAGCTGGGGGGATCGGTAAGGCTTTCGAGAATATCCGAGACCGATACCTCCTGCAGGCGGAAGACAACATCCATGATTTGTCGTTCCCGGCGGCTGAGATCTGATAGTTTTTTCTGAGCCAAACACACCGTCCTTAATTTGAGTATTGCTAAATTTTTAGCATCTATCATTAGAGACGGATAAACCGGTCGATTTGTCAAGCGCAAATGCTAAAAAATCTGCATTTATTTTCTTTGATTTTTACAGCGATAGCGGGACTGGTAGCGTATCCCCTTAAGTGACACCCATTTAACTTGGGCGACCGCGTCTCATGGCCGGGGCTGCAGGGCTCCCGGTCTACGGGGGAGGGATTGTTGATACGTTGGACGCGGCGTATCCGAGGAATCAGCCATACCGACTCGTCGATGCTATGCGTCAGAGCGTGATGATTGAACGCTCTGCGTTCTTCCTCAATCACTTCAGGAAGTAATAAATAACACCGATCAGGCAGCCAGTCGGCACCATAATCTGTCCCAATAGATAGATCACACGCTCCCCCGACGCCGCTCAGTCTCAATCTCAACCGGATCATCGGTCGCCGACGCAGGTTTTCCCGCCTCTTTCTTCCAGGCTCCTACCGACATCGCTATAAAACCGGATAGAACAAGCACCAGTTGAAGCAGTATAAGAGCTTTCATATTAAAACCTCCCGTTTACAAGGAATGCCTGTCGTAAATCCCCTTACTAGTTAGCAGGAATATATAACTGTCCCCCGCATAGACTAATAATAAACTCGACCATCACCTCGGCCTCATCGTCAGCAATTCCATCTGCGCCAACGCCGCCGTCACAGCCGTCTCTACTCGCAGGATCGAACGGCTCAACCGATATCGGACAAATCCCAGCGATTCCATCAGCTCCGTCTCAAACGGCACCCAGCCTCCCTCCGGTCCAATCGCAAGGATTACCCGCGAGGATTGCTCGAATACCTTATCCAATGTCTCAGCCGCTTCCGGGTCCGGCAAGAGTCTCAATGCTCGTTCACGGCCGGAGTCCAGCGTCGGTAAAACATCTTCCATAAACGGCCGAAATCGTTCGTGCACCGCAACCTCAGGCAATTTGGTACGTTTTCCCTGAGCCAGACCCTCCAATATGTATGACATAAAATTCTGCTCTGCGATCAGCGGTGACTGATAGAAACTTCGTTCTACTCGGTTGGCTCGAATGAAATCACACCGTTCTACCCCCATAGTTGCTATTGTCTGAAGCACCTTTTTGACCGTTTGCGGTCGCGGCAGGGCGCAAATAAGATGAATGGCAACCGGATCAGCCGATGGCTCCCTCAGGCCGCCGATCTCCACCTCTATTACAACACCGTCATCCGACAATATCCGAGCTTTTCCGATCGGTCCGTTCAGAAGTCCGGCCTCGAACTCATCACCGACTTTTAGCTTAAGAATGGACCTGATATGCTCCGCTCGATGATCCCCCAGGACATATCGTCGTTCATCGGTTTGATCTGTATTTATCAGAATTACGAGATTCATACTCAAGATCACTTATGCGAAACCATAATTACTCCCCCGAGTACCAGCACTACTCCAGACATCTCGAATAACGTCAATTGCTCCCCCAGCACCAAGTAGCCGAGCACAATCGCCACTACCGGTGTAATATAACCTATTGCCGACACGACCACCACCCTGATACGGGCCAGGAGCCAATAATAACCCAGGAAGGTTACGACCGTGCCGATCAGCGCCAGGTACAACAAGGAACCAACCGAGCGAGCGTTCATGGAAAAATCAGCCGGATTTTCAAACAACAGCGCCGCCAGCAACAACGGTACGAAACCGAACAGCATCTGGATTCCGGCCGACACCACGATATCATCGCGGCTGAAGCATCGTTTGTGTAAAACCGTGCCGAACGCCGAAGTCACAGCTCCCCCTACGGCCAGTATCACCCCCCATAAAAGCGACTGCGACACCTGCATGGAATCCAGCGAAATGATCACAACTCCGACAAATCCGATCAACAAACCGCACCAATGCAGCAATCTCAAACGCTCCGCCGGCAGCATAAATATCGAAAACAACGCTATGAAAAACGTGAACGAGGCAAACAGCGCCGATGTCAGCGCGGAACTGAGATGTTCCTCCGCCAGATAAACCATGGCATAGCTAATCCCGAACATGAACAAACCCGGAATACCTCGTCTTACAAAGCGCTCCACAGTGTCCGGCAAACGCCGTCGCTGGACCAGGATTATTCCCCAGATCACCGTCGCTGCTATCGCGAAGCGAAATCCCGAGGAATACAGGGGCGGGGCCTCCGCTACTCCTATTTTGATCGCCATCCAGGTCGAGCCCCAGATCGCGCACAATACACTGTAAACGAGATAAATCATCGCGACAATTAACCTATTCCCGGCGTGTCAAGTCAACAAATCTACCTATGAAACCGCATACCTTTACCTGTCTCTAAAAAGACGCCGAATAATGCCTCATTACAAAAAAAAGTAGTTGACGCTACTGCACAATACGGCTTAGTCTTGATCTTCATAGGTACTAACCATAAGGAGATTACGAGTGGCCTACTACGAGGGCATAATCAAGAATACCGAGTTTTTTACCACTTCCGAACTCGCCAAGAAACTCAAGATGAACGCTCAGGTGATCACCCGCAAAGTACAAGCAGGTGAGATATCCGCTTATAAAATCGGCAAGGACTGGCGCATTCCCGAACAGTCCGTTTATTCCTGGCTCGAAGAGCTATCCAACCAGACCGAAGGCAATGGTAACGGCAACAGCAATGGGAAAGGCAACGGCAACGGTAAATCTATCGCAGCCAAAAACGAGACAGTCCAGCTCCAGCCGATTCCGCCCATGTCCGCCGCTCTGTCTGCAAAGAATGATCTTCGTTCCAAGCGGATGTATCTGCTCGAGTATATCCTCGCTCAGTTCGAGCCGGAACGCTCCTATGCCGAAGATGAAGTCAACATGATCATTGCCCGTTATCATAACGACTACGAAACCATCCGAAGAGAGTTCGTTCTGGAGCGGATGATGGACCACGCCGGTGAAAAATATCGCCGTCGCGCCGGCTACAAATTTACCGACTAAAAAAAGTCCCGGCCTTCTCGACCGGGACTTCTCATCTCTATCCACATAAACAGATGTGCCTTATCCACCGACAGGCGCTTCAGTCGAGGGCATAAACATCTCACGCCGAATCTGCTGCAGGAATGGATCGGCCTGATTGACCTTGTATTTCCATTGCAACTCGATCGCATCACGCAACTGAGGTCTTATATCGCGGCCCGAGCGAGCCATCACCGTTACCAACTTGCGGAAGGCAAAATTGGAATTCGGATTGGCAATAAAGGCTTGCCAGGAAAGATCCAGTCCCTCATCAACCATCTGGCTGTCGCCGAAACGAAGCCCCATCTCCATATCGGTCAAACCCAGATCCTGCAGATAAAACAGGTTTTCCGGATTCGACTCGCAAAATGCCGTGAGAGTATCACGCAGACGATACCACAACTCATTGGCTTTGACGGTGTCGCCCGCCAGTTCGTATTGATAGGCCATCATCTGTGTGTTTTGCCAGTATTCGGGATAAACCTCGAGCATCTTTTCACCCAGAGCCATCGCTCGCGAGGTATCCCCGCTAAACATCAGATCATCGAAGATTTTTCCGGAATTAACACCGATAGTGACAAACACCCCGGTGGCATTTTCATCACGATAGACTTTCGAATCCTGATAACCGTCATACCGATAATCGTTCATGAAAAGATCGTACCCGGCATCGGCATCGATCAATCGCGGCGGCGGAGTCCAATCCAACTTATAAAGCAGCCCGATCGAATAAGTGTACTGGCGCAGACCCAGCGGTGACTCGGCGTACGGTTGTGAGCTGAAGTAAATCGGATTCTTCAACTCCAGTGAGTCTCCATCCTTGATCGTGCTTTCCCAGACGATATCATCCACCATCATATCCTGCACACGAAGTAACCTGCCGCCGTACGGCAGCGCCTGCAGGAAAGTATGACGACGACGAGCTCTGTCATAGAATTGCTTTTTGGGACGCTGCGTTTCGACGCCCGGAGCCACCTCATAGGGATACCAGAGAATCTCTTCTTCACTGAGCGAGATAGGGACATCGTAGCGGTTTTTCATCTGCTCCACGTACCAGTCGGTATTAAGCAGCGATAAATTCACCACTCGTACGTCTCTGCGATAATTATACACCTCCTGGAGGCACCACACCGGGAAAGTGTCGTTGTCGCCCGAGGTAAACAAGATAGCGTTCGGCTCGCAGGTATCGAGCAAATTGGCGGCGTAGTTATACGGGATGAAATTATTCGAGCGGTCGTTGGTATGATAACTGTGCGCCAGGCTTATCCCCGGCAACAGCGCCAGCACCACCCCGGCTCGAACAAGCATTTTCTGCGTTCCTTCGTTTCCGGCCAGGCTGTCCTTAAGAAATGTCAGAATCGCAGCTACGCCCATGCCGATGGCAATTCCGAAAAACACGAACGCCGGCGTAAAGAAGTAATCACGGTCGCGCACTTCCATGTAAGCATCACCGCTCATCTCGTTGTATTGAGTACCGTCGGCGAAGTTCATGTACAAGATCAACCCCACCGAGCAGACTATGAAGAGCGTGAAGAACGGCATGCCTATTTCCGCCCGCTTCAGGATCGCTACGATCATTCCAATCATACCGAGCAGGAAAAATACGAAAACGAACTGTGCTCCGCCCTGCGACCATTGTTCCTCGAAATAGGACCAGAATCCCATGTGGGCATGGCGACCGAACTGGTTCGACCATTCTCCCCGCCGATGAAACATGCGCTCGACCATACTTTCCTGGCCGTATTGACGACGATCCAGGAAATTCGTGAAGGTGCGCCAGTCTCGTGAGGGATTATTTTCATCGATTCGCGGATTGATACTGGAACGAATCGGGATAAAGGCATGTACCGATATCCCCATGAATCCTATTACCAATAGCGTCAGGCCGGTTTTCCATTTGAGGTCTACCCCGGTCCGCTTGCTGAATAACGCCATTCCCAGCAAAACCAACAGCGCCACCGGTGTCGCTTTTTGATAAGCGGAGAAGCTCATCATTACCGAAGAAACCGATCCCACCGCTACTACGATGGCCCAGTTGATTCTCTTATAAAGCAGCACCAACAAACCGATTGCCAACAATCCCGAGGCGATATAATAAGCTCTGGGACCGCCACGATTATCGGCAAATAACATGACCAGCAGAAATTCTATCAGGGCAAAAGCACATATAAGGATAAAATCTCTCTTAGTCGCATCCTTTTTGAGAATCCAGAATATGGCGCAAACCGGCACCACCAGAAAAACGGTCATATGAATGCCAATTCCCAGCGTTGCCAGGAACATGGCCAGGATCATATAACGCAAGGCCTTGGATGAACCCCGTTCTTCCCAGAATCGTACCGTCAGCCAGATAATCATCACCGAAAGCGCCATGGCGAGTCCGTATACTTCCGCCTCAACCGAGTTCCCCCAGTTGGTTCTCCCGAAGGCCACGGTCAGACCGGCGACGAAACCGCCCACGTAACAGATAAGCTTGCACAAGGGAGAATGATCGTCTTTGGCAAAGAAATACCGAATAAGGCGAACCGCCAGCAGATAGCTGAACATGGCCGTGAAAGCCGATGAAATTACCGAGATGTAGTTGATTCGATGGGCAATATCTTCGACAAATGGAATTATCGCAAAAATCCTTCCAATAATCACAAACAGCGGTGTTCCGGGCGGATGCGGGATACCCAGGATATTTGCACAGGCAATGAACTCTCCGCAGTCCCAAAAAGAGAGCGACTGCTGGACGGTCATGGCATAAACTATAAAGGATATCAGGAACACCAGGCCGGCAACGATGATATTTCCGCGGTCCGGTTTATTATCGCGAATCAGGACGGGGTCGGTCAAATCAGCCTCCTATGAACGGAACAAGACATTATCAATTATACAGATATCGGGCCTGAAGGCATAATACAAACACTAAATCAGTCGATAAATATAACACTGGCGACAGAGATCACAACAGATAATTTCGGTCGACCAGAGAGCCTGAAATCGGCCCAATATCCGGAGGTATTTATGTTTGTTTGGTGTGCCGTCCTGTTCGGACTCGGCATTTTGGCTTTCGTGGATTCGATCCTGAATATGGGAGAGATATTTCGCCGAGTAAACTCGATCATGTTCATGTTGATTTCACTCGGATTATTGGTCCGTACCACAACCAAGATGAAATCTCAGAGAATCGAGAACTACGAAAAGAGAGTGTTCAACCTCGAGCAGCAGGTAAAAACGTTGCGCGACGGTCGAGAGAAACTCTCCAAATTCTAGTTTTATCCGATTTCATCGTCCGGGTGCATATTTCTGAGTTTCTCCCGCACCTCGGACGCAAACGGGTAATTGGGATACCCCTGCAACAACTGCAGGTAAATTTCTCCGGCTTCGTCGATTCGATCGGGCCTCCGGCTCAGTAAATCCGCCTTGGTTTTCAAGGCGAACGGATAATAATATGACTCCGGAGCTTCTTCGCCCATTCGCTCTACAAAACCTAAAGCTACGTCCTCGGCCCCTTCGGTAACGGCTATCTCGATCAACCGGTGTAACGCTAAATCAGCCAAAGTCGTATTGGATAAGTCCGCCACCGCCAACAGCGCCTGCTTAAGTGAATCCGATTGTCGTTGCAAATCCGCCCGGCAGACCGCCCCCCAACTATCCAACAGGGTGGTATTCCCTGCCGCCCGGCTGATTATCATGACCATTTGCAGCGCATCGTTGACATAAAATCCCATCGGGAAATCGACCATCAATCGCCTCAGGGCCACCTCGCTCGAATCGTACTGGCCCTCGCAGAATCTGATCATACCGCGATAATAATCGAATTCCTCCAGCCAGTCCTCGCGATTCATGGCTCGATTATTACGCAGTTGTCCGAATTGGTCGTATGCCCTGCTGAAATCCCCCATTCGCAAATAACAAAAGGGAATTTCACGAAGCGACAGCAACGATGCCTGAGTACGCTGTTTTGCGTTAGCAACCGCATCGAACAGGATCAGAGCGGAATCGTACTGATTCAGATAATCGAGATATATTCCGGCCATTTCGTAGATTGCCTCGCAGGAATCACGCACATCACGAGATCGATCTATCAACGTCTGGTAGTTGTTCAGCGCCGCCCGGTATTGTCCTAACTTCACCTGCGCCTCACCCAGCGAGAACCGCGTCTGTACTTCCACCGAACTGCTGTCATAGTGTTCCAGCACCCAGGCGGCCATTCTAATCACCTGTTCGGGTTGTTTCTGTTCCTTCGCCGTCACCATGAATCGAAGCGGCGCCTGCGCCGAGAACCCGTCTATCGAATCCTGTCGCAGTGCCAGGTTGTATGCGACATCGAATTGCCCTTCCTTGAGGAAATGACTCGACAGAATCTCCAAAAGCCCGCCTCCCGGTACGGTTTCCATACGTGCGACCAGAACCGTTTCCACCGAGGCGGCCGCCGGTTCATAAGACAACAACGATACAATCCGCCGTTCGGCATTGGTCGCTACCCTCCCGGTGTCGGATAGAAGCTCAAGATACTCCCCCGCCGCTTTCCCATAGAGCTTCAGCATCTCGTATTCCTGGCCGCGTTCGAATACGTATGCCGCTGAAGCCTGCGTGGTGTCGTCCAATCCGTCCATGATTTTCAGCGAGGCATCGACCAGACCTGATCGACTCATGCTGGCCAGTACCGCCAATATCTCAGCATCGTCCGAAGCCGCATCGAGCGCCTGGTCGTAAGCCTTATGAGCCGGATCGGATTTTTGCTGTACGGCGAAACACTCCCCCAAATCGATGGGAAAGCGATGATTATCCGGGTGACCTGCCATCTGTTGGCGGATCAACAGCTCCAGTTTATCGTACATCGAAAGTTGTCGATAACAGGTTTTCAACTGGTTGTAGAGGGAAAGGTCGTCCGGACGTTCCTCCTGCATCGACTCGAATAAATCGGCCGCGCTGAAATAGTCACCGTTGCGCATCAATTCTCGCGCCACTCTCAGCTTGCGATCAAAATCTGCCGTGGGAGTCTGGTCGCTGTTCGATGACTTCGTTTCCTTCGATACCTCCCCTCCCCGGACTACCCCCATCGGGAATAAAAGCGAGACGGCAAAAAGAAGAACAAGCAACTTTCTCAAGGGCGGGCTCCTTCTTCGTTTCCGCCGGTACGGTCGGCGCCGGAATTGAGCAATGCCCTGAAATACGCCTTGATTTGCTCCTCGTATTGAGCCGGATAATCCTCTGAAAGATACTGCCGCAAACGGTCTTCGAGTTTGACACGATCATCCAGCATATCCGAGGGCAGTGCCGGCGGCGGGGCAAAGATATTTTCCTTCGCGCTGGTAGCCTGCCGCTGTTCCGTGAAATCGCGCCGCTGCAACGAACGCGAAGCCTCCAGCAAACGCGAGTAGATTTTCAACTGCCGTTCGGTCGTCTCGGCGCCGACATTACCCGAGGCCAATTCCTCTTCGACCTTTTTCATCTCACGGGCGATATCATCCAATCGACCCAGAATCTGGCGCGAATCACCGAACTCCTTGTTGAGGTCCTCTAGCGACTTCCTCAAAGTCCCCTGTTCAGACGCTAATCGTTGCAGTGTCTGACGTGCCGATTCTCCTTGTGACGGATTCGACTGACCCGGATTGTTACATTGCTGCTGGGTCTGCATGTTAAGCTGGTTCTGCTTGTTACACATACTGGACAGCTTCTGGCTCGGCTTGTTACAGTTGCTGCCGTTATTGCACTGGGATTGTTGTTGGAGCGACTCCATCAGGCGAATAGCCGCAAGATTCAACCGGGACATAGCTTCACGTTGCGATCTCATCGACTGTAACTTCTGACGATTGGCCATTTCTTCGGTCGCCAGACTCATCTTAGCCGTGGCTTCATCGACCAACCGCTGTAATTCAGCCGCAATAAACGGCGACTGCTTGCCTAACTCTGAAATTCGGTTCTTCAATCCGTTACAGGAAGATTCCAAATCCTGCTGCTTTTCAGCCTGGTCGTGCATCGCCATGGAACGACTGTCCAGATCTTCGAGCTGACGATAAAGGTCTTCCTGATCCTGCGAAAGATTGTTGGCATCATCGATAGCCATCTGCATCGCTCGCATCATCTCTTCGGCATCGTTGTGCTGCATCGAGGCCAGCGATTTTTGCATCTGGTCAATCATCTGTAACAGCTTCGACAGCGCCTGCTTTCCCTGCTCGCCGGCCTTATCACGTTGCTGCTCACTCAGTGACTGCGACATCTGCTCCATATTCTGATCGGCATCGGTCTGCTCCAGTGCCTGGGCGAACGATTCCAGTTCCTCGGCCTTGTCCATCTCCGCCTCTTTGGCAACATCTCTCAGATCGGACGTCTGCTTCTTCAACTGCTGCAGATCTTTTTTTAGTCCGCTCTCGGTCTGCCCGAGTTTCGGCAGATTACCCTTTTGCGTCGAGTCGGTTTCGCTGTTGACCGCTTCCTGCTGTTCCGCCAGTTGTTCGAGCTGACGCAGCATCGCCTCCATCTTCTGTTCGAGTTGCATCCGCTTGAGCAGCGCCATCGTGCGTTCCAGTCGCTGAAGCATCTCTTCGAGGCTCATTTGATAGTCCTGCATCGCCTTCTGAAGCTCTTCCCGATTCATATTCTTGAGTGCTTCCATCAGCTTTTCCTGAGCTTTTTTCATCTCCGGCGTGGCTACTTCCTCGAACAGCTTTCGCACCTGGGCCATCTTCTCCAGAATCTGGCGGCTCAACAGAGCGTTTTCGGTCGCCTTGTCGATCGACTTGTCCATATCCTCGGCCGTTTTCTGGATCTGATCCATCAACTCGGAGTTTTGCTCGGCGATATCTTTCAACTCTTCCTGGTGTTGCCAGTCGGTTTGGCGAGAGCTCTTCTCCTGAGCCTGAATTTTACGCGTGATATTCTTCAGCCGTTCGGCAGCTTCTTTTCCCTGCTGAAGCATCTCCTGGGTTTGTGTGATCCGCTGAGCCGCCTCAGCCTCGGTTTCCGCTACGATCTCCTCCAGCGACGGGAACCGCGCCACGTATTTGCGTGAGATGGAAGTCTTCGGTCCGGTAATACGGTCGTTGTCGGCAACCTCCATGTAATAGACCACGTAATCGCCCGGATAGAGATTGTACTGGTTGATATCCCAGTTGAACTCGATCTCACCCTCGGTTTTGATGCGGTCGGAAAAATGAAGAACCGCCACGTGTTCTTCCGAAGCCTGCCCGCCGCTGACCAGCGTGTACTTCAACGCCAGCGAAGAAAACCCATAATCATCGTAAATACGCGCTTTGAGCGGCACGACCATCTGCTCACCCAGATTGATGTCGAATCCCGGCCGCACGATATCGACCGAGGGATATTCGTCAGGTACGGCTGTAATATAATACTCGATCGGATCCGGATTCTGCTCACCGAGGCCGTCAATCAGCCGCACGTAATAAGCTCGCGATTCATCGACTCGCAAGGAGGTACTCGCGCGGACGCCGTTCACCTCGAGCGGTGTCCGACTGGAATCCTCGAACACCAAAAACGCCTGCGTAATCGGCAGATTGGTAGTGACGTCGATATTCACCCGGCTGCCGACCACGGCCGAAAACGAGCCGTTGTTCTCGTCTATTACCGCCGGTTCCAGGCCGGTGTACCTGGGATAAAACAGCGACAGCTTGATCCCGGTCACACGTGGTCGGTCAACGACATCAACCGCCTGAATCTCCGTTTTCAGTCGTCCCGCCTCGACCCAATAATCTAATGACTTATTGACCTGGCGCAGCTTGATAGTAACCGGCAACGTATCGACCGCACCGGCTGAAAAACTCCCCCCCCGCTCGATATCAATTTTCGTCTCCTGCCAGGAGCCGCCGGCCAGCCGATGATGAATCACCGCCTCTTTCGGGAATTGGTCCCCGATCAGGCGTGCTCCGATTTCCAGATCACGATACTTGATCCATTGAATCGATCCCGGCCAGGCTTCAAGGCTGTAGCCCAGCGGCGGAGCAATAACTTCGGTCGGATGCGAATAAACGACATACGAATGACTGAACATCCCCGGCGCCAGCGTTAAAAGCAATGTTGCCGTGAACAACGCCACCGCCAGCATCTTGCCGGTCTTCAGAAGTTGATAATAACTCAATGCCCGGTTGAAATTAAGTCCCGAAGTTTTCTCAACCGCCTGGCGCTCGGTCAGGGCAATCAATTCTTCGGAATATCCTTCACGGCGAGCCTGGCGCGAAAACTGCACGGCCGCGATAAGACGCCCTTTCAACTCCGGATATCGCTCTTCAAGGCGCAACGCCATCATATCCACCGATCCGGCCAGGATCTTTGCCGCCACGTAGCGCCCGAATACGAACAGCATTGCCGCACCGGTAACTACCAGAAGACTTATCTTCAGCCAAACCGGTAACACCGCCACATTGGCAATGAGCGCAAGCAATACTATTGCCGCCAGAACCACCGCCATCGTCGCGATGATTCCCGCGCTGACCAGAAGTACCCGGTGTTTAAAAAGTATCCCCTTGAGCCTGTTGATCAATCCTGTTTCGGATCGCTGGATGCTCATCTGCCGTCCTTAAACAACTCTCTAGGTTTGTCCGAATCAAAGACGCTGCGAAAAGAGGCCCGTTATCATCGGTTGGTACTAATATAATCGGTCTTAATACAACAAGGCATAAGTCAGAAGATTCAAACCCATCCGGAACGCTTCCTGACGTTTCTCCTCCGGGTCCTTGTGCACCTGGGGATCTTCCCAGCCGTCGCCGATATCCGCCTCGACCAGAAAATACACCACCACCCGTCCGTCCAGAATCACGGCGTAACCACGCGGCGGTTTGCCGTCGTGCTCGTGGATTTTCGGCGGTCCCGAGGGGAAATCGTAAAAACAATGATAAAGCTCGTGATCGAAAGGCAGTTCCACAACCTCTCGCTCCGGGAACAAATCACTCAATTCCGCCCGGAAAGACTCATCCATACCGTAACTGTCGTTGACGAACAAAAATCCGCCTTCCGACAGGTACTGCCGTAATCGTTCTTTTTCCTCAGCCGTAAAATCTATCGAGCCGTGACCGGTCGCAAACAGGAACGGATATTTGAACAGGTCGGGATCGTCGATCGTTACCACGTGCTCCATCGTATCGACCGCGAATGAACTGTTATCACTAATAAATCGCAGGAAGTTCGGCACCGCCGATCCGCCCCAATACCAGTCGCCGCCGCCTGAATAATGCAGCCGCGCCACCTTGACGTCCGAGGGGAACCCGGCCTTCGTCTCGACCAGACCGGCCATCGGCGCAATCGAACGAGTCGGTCTTTGAGCTGAAACGGCCGCGGCTATAAACGCCACCGACACCGCAATCAGAATGAAAAAGACGTACTTGTGCCTCATATACCTAATATACAAATGAACCGCCCCAACTGTTGATAAAAAGTCGTTGTGATCATGTTTTATTCAGGGTACCTCTCCCCAACTGCATAAGTGGACAAATAAGAACCTGCGGAGATGTTAACACTCTCCATAACAAACGCACTTCTTTCGACCAATGCTTCCCTCTCCTTCGAACAATGGGGAAAAAACTACATGAACCGGTTCGGTTCGGTGATGACGCCGGTCAGCGCCGTGGCGGCTGCCGTGGCGGGAGAAGAGATATATAAATCCGCCGCCTGAGCCTTTTCGCTTAACTCAATCCCACAGGTCGCGAGGCAGCGCTCCCCCGGCCCCATTTGCAACCAGGGTCGTTCCCCGGCAATCCCGAATCCGGGTTGCGCCACGATCGCCCCAGACTCGGCAAATACCCGCACGAGTCCCTTCTTGAGCGCTTCCAGATAAACCGTTCGCGAAGCCGGATAAACGATCAGGCGGACATTTTCGTGTACCCGGTTTCCCTTGAGGATATCGGCCGCTATTCTAAGATCATCGAACCGGCCGTTGCAACCGGTCCCGATCAGCACCAGCGATATCGGCACATCGGTCGTTTCAGCCACCGGCTTGATTTGATCGAGTCCGCCGGGGCATTTAATTTGTGGCGGTATGTGCTCGATGTTGATCTGATATATCTGATCGTAGGTGGCATTTTTATCGGTCATCACCGGCTCGAACGGTCCCGTGGCCCGGCCGTTTAGAAACCGCCGCGTCGTCGAGTCGAACTGGCACATCGCTCCGGCCGTTCTCATCGCCGCCGTCAGAAGCGACAACGTGTACCGCTCGCTTATATTCATCTGGGTAATCGATGAACCGTGATACTCGACCACCTTTCCGGCGACATCATCCTTGCCCATCTGGGCCAGGATCGAAAGCGCAATGTCCTTGGTATAGACCCCGCGCATCCTGCGGCCGTTGACATCGACTCGCATAGTGCCCGGCACCACCGCGGCGGTCTTGCCGATAGCCCAGAGCCTGGCCATCGCCTCGGGCGCCAATTGTATTCCAATCCCGGAGAGACATCCAAGCGAACTGATCCGCTCATCCGTACCGACCGCCAGTCGCCCGGCCGCTACCGTCCCGGACTCGACCATCACCTGGTGCGGACATCCCTCCACGAAATCGAACAGCGCTTTCAGTCGCTGGCGACCGGCGAAATCCCGAATTTTTTTATGCGCTCGGGCCATGTCGACATCCACCGCCCCCATCACATTATCCAGCGCCAGCGCGATCTTGGCCGAGTTCCAGACATACTCGACCCCCATTTTCCCGAACGCCTCGATCAGATCGACACCGTTCTCGTGCGCTACCGCCAAATCCGGCTCGATCTCAACTTCCTGGCCGGCCTCCACCCGGCCTTCACCGGCCGCTCGTGCGAACAGCTTCTGCACCGCTGTTTGCTGCCCCCATAACGACTGACCGGACGAGGCCGTCTTTTCACCGGGGAACGCCAGCTCGAGCTGTTCCAGTTTCAGAAACGCCGGTTTCTCGCGGATGCCGTATTTGCGCCGCCAGTTATAGAACGCGGCTTTGGAAATACCCAACTCGAGCCCGCAGCGGTCGTCGTCGCCGAACCGCTCCCAGAGACTGCGAATCTCCCGCTCTGAAAATTTCGGCTGAGAATGTCTCGGGACATTTTTCTTCCGCCGCCAATAAGCCACCAGATACGCCGGCACACCGCCGAGGCGTTCGCCGATTTTTTCATCGGTCTTGTACAGCTTCTGAAGCTGCACCAACTCTGCCTTGGTCGGGATCCGGCGCTTCCTGGTCATTGCGCCGCTAACTCCTTCCGGAGAATTTCGTAGATAGGTTCAAGCGGTACCGAGATCACCTTGGTTTCACCGATCACCGGCATGAAATTAGTGTCGCCGTTCCAGCGCGGCACCACGTGCATGTGCAGGTGTTCCGGGATCCCGGCCCCGGAGCTTTCGCCGAGATTCATCCCGAGATTAAGCGAATGCGGTTTGATACCGCTCTTGATCGCACGCACGGTGCGTCGCGTCAACTCAAAAAACTCGATCGCTTCTTCTTCAGTCAGGTCCTCGACATTCCCAACATGGCGATTAGGGATGATCATCGTATGACCGGAATTGTACGGGTATTTGTTCAGAATAATCGCACAGGTCTTGCCGCGATAAACGATCAAGTTTTCGATCGTATCCGGCATCTTGAGACGGTTGCAGAAAACACAACCTTCTTCTTTCTTGCCGAGTACGAACCCGGCTCTCCATGGCGCCCAGATGGTATTGTCAGACATAGCGTTGTATAATAAACAAATTATTTCCGTTTGTCCATCGACCGCTTTAGTTTTTTTTGACTGAGCTATCCGCTTAGATCATAAAAAGTTACTTGGGTTGCCAGATATCCTTTCGGTATTCTATCGCTACAACAGAACAACGCGGCCACATCCATCGTAACCTGCTGACAGTGAACCGGAAACCGCCGGATTCATCGTCAATCATCCGGAGTCATGCTTGAATTGGAAACCCTACGATAATTGCATTGACCAAACAACACAGTTTCTCTATCATCATTACATTGATACCGAGATACCAACGATAATTATTTTTGGAATGGTGGGAGACTATGAGAGTAAGTAAGTACGCAATCATCACAGCAATCCTGTGCATCTTACTCGCGGCATCTGCCGCCAACGCCTTCGACGGCAAGCGCAAGGGCTTCGTGCTCGGCGGCGGACTGGGCTACGGACCGCTGGCCAGATTGACCATCGACTATTCCAGCAACGACAACTACGACAACTCCGGCAGTGCCTCCCTGAACAACTCAGGACCGGCCACCAGCGTCCTGATCGGTTACGCCTGGGACGAGCACAATATGATCGTCTACCTTCGCGAGGCCGTTTTCTACAAAGTGCGTGAAGAGACTTTCGGTCAGGGCTTTGGAGGCGCGGCTGTTTACCATTACTTCGGTCCGGTGGGGCGCTCTTTCTACGTTGTCGGCGGATTGGGCCTTCAGGACTGGTTCACGTTCATCGACGGCGACTACGAAAGTAACGATGCCGGCATCGGGGTTTTGATCGGCGGCGGCTATGAGTTCGCCCGCCATGTCCAGATCCACGGCACGGTTTCCTTCGGCAGTACCAGCGACCTGTATGACTACACGCATACCCAGATCGCTCTGTATATCTCGGCCGTGGCCTTCTGATTTGACCTGATGGAGGGGACTTTCGTGTCCTCTCCTTTTTGTTGATCCCTGCTCGTTCCCACCGCTTCTTGATTTCGTCATGAAAACAGCGACGGCAAAAACTCAGAACCGGCTCACGGTTGGACAGATTTGGCGTGACCCCGAAAACCGCCATGTCGTAGGCTGCGGCGATGCTGTCGATCCCGGCTTTATCCATGAATTGATGCACGGCAATCTCGCAACGCTGGCCGTGCACGACCCGCCCTATAATCTGGTCATGTTCAAGAAACGCTCGGTGGCGGAGTTTATCGACTGGTGCCGCGAATGGATCGCGATAACTTCCGAACATTTGACCGATCCGGCCTCGCTCTACGTCTGGCTCGGCGCCGACCAGAAAAAACATTTCCAGCCGCTGCCGCAGTTCATGGCCATGATGGCCGAAACCGATTTCGACTCCCGCTCCTTCATTACCATGCGCAACCAGCGCGGCTACGGTACACAGAAGAACTGGATGGCCATCCGGCAGGAGCTGCTCTACTACACTCGCGGCAATCCGTCGTTTGCGGTCGGTTATACCGACATCCCCAAAATCCTCCGAGGCTATTATAAGAAAGTAAATGGGCAACGTACTGAAAATCTGGAGCGCTCGAAAAGCAACTGCATTCGTCCCGGCAATGTCTGGGTGGATATCCAGCAGGTGTTTTATCGCATGGAGGAGAACGTCGAGCCTTGTCCTGCCCAGAAGCCGCTCAAGGCCATCGAGCGGATTATTGAAACCTCCTCCGCGCCCGGCGATATCGTGATCGATTTCTTCTCCCACAGCGGCACGACTCTGATCGCGTGCGAGCGACTCGGTCGTCGTTGTATCACCTGCGATCTCGACTCTTATTTTGCCGAGATAACGATCCGCCGCCTCGAACATTTCCGCGCTACCGGCAAGACTGGCTGGCAACGCGACGATCCCTTCGCCGGTAGGCTTTCGGCGCCATGATAAAGCGCTCTATCCAGAAAACGAAGATTCCGATCGCCGGCAGCAGCAGGAGCAAAAACAGCACCATGTCCCAGACGTTTAACCGCTCTGTGCTGTAGAAGCGATCCACAGACATCAACACCGGTTCCTCGTCGAACTGCGCCAGTGCCTCGGCCGCATCGCTGAAGTTGTAGAGAGAATCTTCACGAGTATCTATAATGAATCCCTTGTCGTCGCTCACCAAAACGATGCTGTCGCCATCGACCGCCAGATCTGTGACGTTCGTCAGAAGAGGTCTGCCTCCGATCCCTCCGTAGGTGATAAATCCCTCGGTCGTAACATCTATCATCTCCAGGGAGTATCCGTTTGTAATCGGTACTCTGAAGCCGTCCCCGATCCCCATATCCACACCGCGACCCAGTTCACAGATCAAGGCGTAAACAATGAAAGCGATAAAACCGTAGAAAAGCAGCACATAGGGAAGTGCAGCCGCTGCCAGAGGACGCGCGGTGTTCTCCGGAGCACCAGACTTCTTCTGTATCCGCTGACTGACATACCAGAAGACGAACGCCACCGGAGAAAACACAATCATGAATATCAACCCCATGGCCATCAAGACAAAACCTGCACCCAACACGAACTCCCTGTTATGTAGATGAACGAAACTCCCTCATGCAGCTTATACACAAGACTGACAAGGACAAGACTATCCTTTTTTGCAAACAGCGGATCGTTCGATTCCCTCCGGCACTCCCTATAAACCGATGAGAATAGTTACTTCACCAGCTTGATAATCTGCCTGAACTTGTCCCCTTCGGCAGTCACCAGCATCTCGAACAAGGACTGCTCCACCGCGGTCACGTTGACGCCGAGATCGCGCATTGCCTCAATTGCGATTCGCTTGTTCCCCTTGAAGCGCGATGAGACCGCGTCCGCCACGAGATATACTTCGTAGCCCTCTTCGATCAAATCCTGCGCCGTTTGCCAGACACAGACGTGAGTCTCCATCCCAACGATGAGCACCTGAAAGCGGTCGGTCTTTTTGAGCGCCGTCATGAACACCTCGTTACCGCAGCAGGAGAAGGTTTTCTTGACCAGCGGTTCTTGTCCCGGGAACAGCTCCTTGATTGAATCGATCGTTGGACCGAGTTTATCCGGAAGTTGTTCGTTCCAGAGGATCGGAATCTCGAGTATCTGACAACCGCGGATCATCCGCGAGGCCGCCTCGTAAAAATCCTCTTTCTTGTCCATCAGCGTGGCGAGCTTCCCCTGAATATCGATCACGACCAAAACCGCATTGTCTATTATCAGCATTCTGTCACCTATATGATCTAATTGTAATTTCTTCCATCATTTTACGCATCAATCCAGCATACTCCAGAAATCCTGCAAATACGTGAAGGTTGATTCGGATTCGAAAAGTAACAGCTTTTCTTAAAATACCTCAGACAGAGTTCTTAAGTCCAGACATTTTCTGATGTGTTGTCAAACACATAAATAACATACAAAAGAAGTATTTTTCTTGAAGAACAGATAGACCAGTTAAGTAGTGTCCGACATATCCGTTCTATGACATTCTCTGACCCTATATTCAAATAATCAAAAGAAAGATCGTACTTCCGCAGAAGCGACAAAAGGTGAGGCATTCGTTTTTGATCCCATTCATGAACAGGTCAGTTATCAATAAATGGACTATACTGACATTCTATTAAAAAAGCGCATTGGAATGAATGCGCTTCGTTAATTTTCTGATCAGATGATCGTTATTCCAGAAGTACGATTTTGTTGTCTCGGAACTCAATCAGGAATACTTCATCCGATCCCTGATGGTCATTCGGACTGAAAGAAAGTTTGAAGCCGCCCAGGTCGAATCCGCCGGGCTTTTCAATGGCTTCGATGAGTTTTTCCCGAGTAGGCTCTCCCTCAATTCGTTCCAGTATCCGGCAGAAGAATTTGGCGGTAAGAAAACCTTCGAGCGAAACAAACTCAATCTGCCCGGGACCGTAACCTGCTTCTTTCATCAGGTGATTATATTCTGCTACTACGGGAAGAGTTGTATCCCACGGGAATGGGACAACTTCTGAAACTATACAGCCATTGCCCATATCACCCAGGGCATTCATAAAAGAAGTCGCCCCAACAAATGAAACACCACAAAATACGGCATTCTCAAGTTCAGGGGTATGGAGCGCCGATTTTATAAACACGGCACAGGGCATATAGACGCCGATCAGAACGACCGCTTCCGGTTTGGCCTCCCGGATAGTAGCAAGTCCCTGCTGAATCGCAAGGCTGTTGCGTATGTAGCTGCCCTCTGCTGCCAATTCCATACCGCGGTCAGCCAAAGCCTCCCGAAGGTCAATCAGTCCGGTATTTCCGAAGGCGTCGGCCTGATAAAAACAGGCTATGTTCTTGTATCCAAGATGATCTATCAGGTGCTCGCAGATTTTCTCCATTTCCTGTCTATAACTGGAACGTATATGAACCACCCATTCATTGAATGGCTCTCGCAGTTGTACCGCGCCCGAGAATGGAGCCAGAAAAGGGATCTTCTCCTGAGTAATAAGCGGTAGAACAGCTTGCGAGGTAGGCGTTCCAAACTCACTGATCAGGCAAAAGACGCTGTCGATACTGACCAATTTGCGAGTGGCCTGGGCAGCTCTAAGAGGATCATAACCATCATCATAGGCTATCAACTCAATTGAACGGCCTCTGATCCCGCCGTGAGCGTTGATGTAATCGAGATAGACATTAACACCCCGATTGAGAGCCTGACCGACATCGGAAGCAATTCCGCTCAGGGCACACGACTGGCCCACTAGTATACGATTTTCGGTAACACCGACTTCACTTGAAACTGTCGAGACAATTACCATCAACGACAGTATCGCCACGATAATTTTTGAGTAACGCCTGATCATGGACATTATTATAGACTAATCGCTTTATTGAGATAAACACCCTTTTACTTATAATTCGACTATATACCCTGAATCCTTTAACGGTCCAGGGAATCCTTAAAACGATGGTAAAACAACTCTCCCTGGTATTCTTTTATCGGCAGAGAAAAAGATCTTTATGCTTTTGGAGGGGTAGGTGCAACCATGATGGATTTCTCACGCTCGACCGTCACCAAACCTGGTTTGGCTTTGCGTGGTTTACGAACATAACGCCGCTGAGTGTAAATTACCGGCACGAGACTGTCACGGCGAGCCTTGCTGTGAAAGGCCGCAATCGCAGCCGTTTCGGTAATTTCGGCCTTGGAGGGCTCAAATGATTTATTCGGGAATTTCATGACAACATGCGAACCGGGACATTGCTGGGTGTGGAACCATAGTTCGTAGGGTTTGGCAAAATCGAACGTCGTGCGGTCGTTATCGGCTCCGTCCCGTCCGACGAATATGATCAAACCCGAGCTGAGGCTGTATTCCCGGTACGGCAAACGCGGCTGAGATTCGCGCCGTCCCGCCTCGCGCGGCAGGAGCGACTGAAGTTCCTCATCGTATTGTTTGACAGCGCTGCCGAAGTTGGTATCGAGAGCCTCGGACAAACATCGTAGCCGGTCGATTTCCTGCGCGGTAATTTCAAGTCTTCGCTTTAGCAGATCATAGCCGTCGCGTCCCTTGCGATAGCGACGAACATAAGATTCGATATTATCCTGTGGGGTTTGTGCCGGATCGAGCGCTACTTCGATTTTAACTGTCGGATCGGTGTAGACATCGACGACAACCACCGAGGTCATCCCTTTTTTCAGCAGATTAAAATGTATTTGCAGCAATTCGGCTGTGCGGCGGTAAGTTTCGAAATCTTCTGCCTCGTCGATATCGTGTTTGATGTTCGCTAGTTTGCGTTCAACCCGTTTAAGAGCACGTTTGACGGCATCACGAATACACTTTTCTTCGTCGTCGGCTTCAACTCCCGAGCGGCGAGAAATGACAATCTGTTGCACGGCGAGCGAGAGCGATTTGAATTTCCGGGGTTGCTCCTCGGATGACTTGAGTTTGAAGGGATAAGCCTGAAAACCGCCCGCTATATCGTAAAGGTATCCGGCGCCAATCTGTGCAAATTGCCCGGTCAGCCAGGATACGGCGCCGATCAACCTCTCCCCTTCGCTTTCGCTGATCTCATTGAACACGGTTGAATCAAGATCAGCTCTGGCAACAGCTTCACGGGCAAGCGTGCGATTGAATCCGAGCAGGTTTTTCTCCAGAACCGTAGTTGGACGTTGATCGTGATTGGCATTAACGAGTTGTTCAAAAGCAGCCCGGTCGAATTTCCTTGGATCGATCCGGTTCGCCGGGAGCGGCATTGGGGCATATTCCTCGTTCGGGTCATACTGCCGCTTGCGCAAGGTGGCGGTGCGCCTACGTTCCGTATTGAGTAACCATAAATTGCCGTTGGGACCGAGTGCTTCATAGATTACATAGCCGGTCGTATCACCCTTGACGATCGTCAATTCAAAAACACGATCAAGGCCGAACTGATGGATCTCGGCGATATGCCCTCCCGCGATATCGAACACCGGCCAGGGTTTTTCACGCGTTTCGATCGCAATCTTGGAGGCTGGAATTAGAAAAGTGCCGTGTCCGGCCGGATGATAGACGAATCCGAGAGCCAGGCGGATTTTGTCTTTTTTCAGAACCAGATAGGCTGCGCGTTCCTTTTTATAGAACTCGGTCGCGACAACTTCCGCTCCGAGCACCTCGCGTTTTAATTCCGCGACAAGATTGAGTATGTGAAGCGATGTTTGCACGGGCGGAATATAGGGCGTTGACGGTTGAACGGCAATCTTGATATCTGCTGAAGGGAGCGGAAAAAGGTTGTAATTCAACCGTAGACGTGAACAAATCCAAACTGGAATCTGTTATAGGATTAGTAACTCCTGGTTGGCGCCGGGACCGGGACGGTCTCAACGGCAAAGGAACCTGAAGCGGGGTACGGAAGCCCCGCTTTTTTATTGTCGAGTAGACCAGTCGACCGATATGAAAAAGACCCACCGGACGGCGGGCCTTTTTGATATATGTAGTCTCTATGAAGAAAAAGATCAGGCTTTCGGGCCGATCATCTTCTCCGGACGAACTTTCTCGTCGAACTCAGCCTCGGTCAGCAGCCCAAGTGCTACCGCCGCCGCCTTGAGCGTGGAACCGTCCTTGTAAGCCTTCTTGGCTACCTTGGCGGCGTTGTCGTAACCGATATGCGGATTGAGCGCGGTCACCAGCATGAGCGAGTTGTTCAGGTTGTGCTTGATGTTCTCCTTGTTCGGCTCGATCCCCACCGCGCACTTTTCGGTGAACATCTCACAGGAATCGGAAATCAAGCGGATCGACTGCAGCAAGTTGTAGATCATCACCGGCTTGAAGACATTCAGCTCAAAATGGCCGGTGGCGCCGCCGATATTGACCGACACATCGTTGCCGATCACCTGCGCCGCAACCATGGTCATCGCCTCGCATTGGGTCGGGTTAACCTTACCGGGCATAATCGAGGAACCCGGTTCATTGGCCGGGAGAGTAATTTCGCCGATACCGCAACGTGGACCGCTGCCGAGCAGGCGGATGTCGTTGGCGATTTTCATGAGCGAACAGGCGATAGTCTTCATCACGCCGGAGGCCTCGACAATCGCATCGTGCGTAGCGAGAGCCTCGAACTTATTCGGCGCCGTCACGAACTTGAGGCCGGTCAACTCGGCGATCTTGGCCGCGGAGCGCACGGCGAACTCGGGATGGGCGTTAAGACCGGTTCCCACCGCAGTGCCGCCAAGAGCCAGCGGGTAAAGCCGCTTGAGACAGTCATTGATGCGGTCGAGACCGAGGGTTAACTGGGCCGTGTAGCCGGAAAACTCCTGGCCTAAGGTCAGCGGTGTGGCATCCATGAGGTGGGTGCGGCCGATTTTGATGATATCTTTGAACTCCTCGGATTTCTTGGCGAGGGCATCGCGCAACCGGGTCACCATCGGGATCAACCGGCGATGGATTTCCTCGACGGCAGCGATGTGCATCGCGGTCGGGAAGGTATCGTTCGAGGACTGCCCCATGTTGACATGGTCGTTGGGGTGAATCGGGTCCTTGGAACCGAGCGTGCCGCCGGCCATTTCGATGGCGCGGTTGGAAATCACCTCGTTGGTGTTCATGTTGGACTGAGTGCCGGAACCGGTCTGCCAGACCACCAGCGGGAAATGATCATCGAGCTTGCCGTCGATCACCTCATCGGCTGCCCTGACGATCAGGTCGCCCTTGTCGGCAGGCATCTTGCCCAGGTCCATATTGACCAGGCAGGCGGCTTTCTTGAGGATACCCATAGCCCGAATCAACTCGCGCGGCATCCGTTCGCCGCCGATGCGGAAATTTTCGAGCGAGCGAGCGGTCTGACAACCATAATAGCGGTCGGCCGGGACTTTCATCTCGCCCATAGTATCTGTTTCTACACGGAATTCCATAACTCCTCCGGGCCACATGGTGGCTTTCTTAATAATCAGAACTTCACATTTATGCCGGGCAATATACGAATTGGCCGGCGTGAGGCAAGGTCGATTAGCCTGAAAATTCAGAGCGGAGAGAACGGAATCCGGAGATCCGGCCAACAACAACCGATATGAACCACCGTCCGGAGCAGCACCATCTTATCGAGGTATGTATCTTCAGCACCTTGACTTACGGTAAAAGATCGCTATCTTGTTTCAAATCAATACAGAGTTCTCAGGAGGTATATCCACGCATGAAACGTCCCATTCGCATTCGAAGCGTTGTATTATTTCTGATCCTGTTCATGTCGGCCGGCGCTGCCCGGGCCGAATTTTACCGGGGACGTGTGGAGCTCAAAGACGGCGTCATTTATGCCGACGTGAGTTTCAGGCTGGATCAGGTCAAACAGGAGATGATCATCCAGCCGGATCGCACTCAATATAAATTCCCCGATGAAATCATTATCTCTCTCAACGACATCGCATCGGTGCTCGATCCGACGGGAAAAGATATTACGGCCGAAGTTGTCAGTGGTTCATACCGAGGTGACGACAAAGGTGACACCCAGAAAGAAACTCCCGATCGCCGATGGAAAACCATGTTTTGTGTTGGGGCTGAATACAGCCTGTTGAGCGGTGACTATTTCGATGGACTGGACGCCGGTTTCGGATTCGACATCGCTCTCGTTTTTTCCATTACCAGGGATTTTTCACTTCGTTTATGCGCCGGACGCACCAGTCTCTCAGGCGAATCCGATGCCATTACCTATGAAACCGATCAGAATCACAGTGTCGTTGACCAGGATTTCTCGGGCAACATCTGGAGATATTTAATCTGCGGCCAGTACAACAGCTACATGAACGCCAGTGACACAAACGACATATCCATGTTTTACATCTATGGCGGATTGGGATCGGCCACCGTCTCGCGCAGTCTCGATGTCGTCATCAGGGATAACACCGGACAGACATCTTCCGAATCGGTCAGTGCCTCGGAGTCACGGTTTGCCGGGTGTTGCGGTATCGGCATGGTACGGAAGATATATCGGAATATCTCCGGTGATGTCGCGCTGCATTGGAGTGTCGTCTATGCGGACGAAGAACTGGACGATTTTGGCTATGGTTCCGCTCAACTCGCCCATGTCGTGTCTTTACGGGCGGGATTGTCGTTTCATCTTTAATTCGGGTAATTTCGCCCGTGAACAGCTTCAGCAGTCCGTAAAATACAGTTAGAAGTAGAAGGTAATATAAACCGCAGGACAGAGCTCCCATGAGGGATTGCTCTGTCCTACAACTGCTTCTGATTATTACTCAACTTGTACTTGTACAGTACCTGCAAGTTCAGCATCTATCAGCGTTCCAGACGGAATCGATGCATCTTCACCCTGCATCAGTAAGAACAGCACACAGCAGAGAATAGTGAAGATTACACTTTCCGTTGTCTTAGATTGGCCACCTGAATACTTCGTCCCATAGAGCGCAACATTAGTTCCATCTACAGCTTCAACAGACCGGACTGATAATCCTATTTCAGCATTGACACCTGCCATGCCTTTCTTCTTAGCCGCTGTAATCTCACCATGTGCAGAGGCACCGGCAGCGATGACAGTCTTACCCTGGATTATTACATCAGAGGCAACTCTCAAAACAACCCGATCACCGATATGCAGATTCCTAGGGTGAAGCTCCTCAACGGTACGCAAACTGACTACAGTTCCTGCCGGTACAGTAATAGACTCCGCAGAAAAGGCAAGTTTTGGAGTAAACGCATGCACCGCAGCTATAATAGCAATTATGTATCTAAGTCTTCTCATGATTAATTTTGCAGATGTAACAAGTTTCATCCTTCTCATCCTCCGTAACTGCACATTTAGTTCATCCATATAGATATTAAATAACTATTTGCTTCGATTAAAATCTTATGCCGAAGTTCACCATAGTACAAATCTGTGAATCATAGTGATTCATTCGTCTCTGAACACTTGCAACCGCGCCATATATATTGCCAGTGTACCAACCAATTGATAGCACGCTCAGCAACACTCCCGCTCCAACATTATCTCTCGAAAATGCTTCATATGTTGATAGAATAAACAAACCATTTACAAGAAACGATGATATGGCCGTCCCCCTGTAACCGGCATAATAATAACCTAGACCGGGTACTATCGAGAGTATTCCGGCCTTCGTAGCACTTTTATTACCGATAATACTTCGTTCACGACAGAGATTCGCATCATCGACAGCAATTGACGAAAATTTAGAAGACTTTGATATTGTCTTAAATAACCTACCGGCCTCATCCCACTGGTGTTGGTTTACGAGGGCTATTCCTTGAAGAAAAGAAATCTCATTACTAGTCATGTCAGACGATGGTTCAAGCTGACTCAAGTATTCAAAAGCCAATCTGTAATTTCCAAGTAGCAGATAACAACGTGCGATATCCACACCAAGCCTGGATTGGAAATAAACTGAATCAGGTCCCTCAATCAAACTCAGTCCCCACCAGGCTGCTTCTTGAAATTCCTCTGCACGCATGTAACATAGGAAAATAGACAGTGATGCCGACCTGCAATAGCTACTCATAGGATATTGCCACAGGAGTCTCTTGAATTCTATTGTTGCTTCAATCCAACTGTCAGTCATCATCAGTTGATTTGCAAAGCCCCATTGCAGACTGTCAGATGATCCGACATTTGAAGTTAATACACATGAAGCTTTATCACCTATTGATTCAGCAGAAGGATTACTTGTCACAGATTCTTCGCGAGCGTCTATGTCCATACCAGTTGAGTCAATTACTTCGGATATTTGAAGTTCTAGTGAATCAATAAATCTCGGGTGACCGGCGACAGTTATTGACTCATAATAATCCAAATCATGACCACAACGTAGCAGCCTGTCCGCTGTCAACAGCCATGCCTTCACTGGATTAAATCGTTCAAAAGCCAATCTGCTGTATGCGGAGCAGTGAGGCACCATTGGACATCCCGTTCCTTTGCTTGGACTTATTAGTGTTTGATACAGCGATAAACTACTCGATGCGAGTAATCGTTGTGGTGAAACGGGAGTCGGTTGTTTTAGCTGATTCTTTCCTGATCCACCTTCACTCTCGACATATGCCGGCTTTGAGATAACCACCTGGCTCGCTTGACAACAAGCGTTAGCCGTAAAGCCTAATAGTTGAACAACAACACTGATGAGCAAAACTAAGAAGCTTCTAATGCTACCCTCCGATGAAGGATTATCAGTAGGTTTGATTACAGTTTACATGATTATGGGGTATTTTGTCAAGTATCATTGATAGACAAAAGAACCAATGTTGAAAACAGAAAGCCGGAGTCTCATCGACTCCGACTTTCACGATCAAGACGATTTTATATAATGGTAAGCGTTTCTGCGCAACGATAGTTTTTCTATCAGGGGGCAAACAACCTGACCGGCATTTAATACAGCTCCATTAATAAGCTAGGCGTCAAGGTAAATCACTGACGCCTGGTTGGTCATTATCAAATGATTCGAGAGGTGTCGGGTTTCTGTGTTCCCGGGGCTTCACCCCCGCTCACTTCGGAATCCGACCTACGACAGCGGCGGAGTTCCCACCCGTGGACGGATGGGTCACCAGCCGGAGAGCTCGCATGAAAACGCCCGGGATCTCGGGAATACCGGGCTACGGCGGTTGTTGCCGGTGCTGAAAACCACAGCATCACCAGTAGGACAGGGATACCGGGCTACGGACTTGGGCACGTCTCGGAGAGACGTGCCCAACAATTCCTGTCTTAGTCTTCGCCCTCTTCCTCGGCCAGTTGGACGAGGATTTTCGAGACCGGTACGTTGCCTTCCTTGATATCCTTCATCTGCGGGAAAAGCAGGACGTCGCGGATGTTGTGCTGATTGGTCAGCAACATGATCAAACGATCGATGCCGAATCCCAGTCCACCGGTCGGCGGCATGCCGTAAGCCAGCGCGGTGATAAAATCATCATCGAGCGGCTGGGCCTCTTCGTCACCGGCTTCGAGCGCTTTTCCCTGCTGGAGGAAACGCTGGATCTGGTCGATCGGATCGTTCAACTCGCTGAAAGCGTTTCCCATTTCCTGGGTGGCGATAAACAGCTCGAAGCGCTCCGTCAACCGCTCGTGGTCGCGATGAGCCTTGGCCAGCGGTGAGATTTCTTTGGGGAAATCGGTAATGAAAGTCGGCTGAACCAACGTCGGCTCGACCGCACTCTCCCAGACCGCCTCGACCACCTTGCCCCAATTGATCAGCTTCTCGACATCCTCGACATACGGCTTAGCCGCAGTTTTGGCTTCCTCGAAACTCATCGGACCGAAATCGACCCCGGTCGCCTCCTTGATCGAGTCGATCATCGACACCCAGCGGAACTCCGGCTCGAAATCAATCATGTGGTCGCCGTAGGGAATGCGATAAGTCCCATGGAGCTCGAACACCACGTGCCGGAACATCTCTTCGATCAGCCGGGCGATATCGCGATAGTCGGCGTAAGCCCAGTAGAGTTCGATCATCGAGAATTCCGGATTGTGCAGACGGTCGATCCCCTCGTTGCGGAAATCCTTGCACATCTCCCAGACCTTCTCGAAACCGCCCACGATCAACCGCTTGAGATAAAGTTCGTCGGCAATGCGCAGATACAACTCACGACTCAGGCGGTTGTGGTAGGTCTTGAACGGCAGCGCGTTACCGCCGCCGTAGAGCGGCTGCAGAATCGGCGTCTCGACCTCAAGGAAACCGCGCTCGTTAAGGAAATCACGGATCAATTGAATAATCCGAGTGCGTTGCCGGAAAACATCGCGCACCTCGGGATTGACGATCAGATCGGCATAGCGCCGACGATACCGCGTTTCGACATCGGTCAGCCCGGCGTGCTTGTCCGGCAACGGATGAAGCGCCTTGCAGAGCAACTCGAATGATTCGATCGAAAGGGTCTTCTCACCTGTACGGGTAACGAACAAGGTTCCTTCACAACCGAGAATATCGCCGAGATCAAGCGAGTCGAACAGAGCATAAGCCTCCTCACCCACGTTGTTGAGCTTGGCGTACACCTGAATTCGTTCGGAACCGTCGCGAATGTCGGCAAAGGTCGATTTACCCATTTTCCGTTTGAGCATGATTCTTCCCGCCACGCGCACTTTGGTTGCATCGGCCGCGAACTGCTCGAATTTCTCCCGCAACTCGGCGATATCATGCGTGCGTGTGTAACGATACGGGTAGGCGTTGATCCCTTCCTCCCGCAACTGACGAACTTTGGTCAGACGGGTGCGTATCAACTCCGCCAGCGGAATCTGGGTCTCACTGTCGGAAGGGACCTGATTGTTGGCCTGGGGCTCATCCTGAGAATGGGTCATAATAGAATCTCTGAAAAAGAAGGTAACGTTATATAGATCATTTGTTCTGCCTGTCGGGATTCCTCATGAGGGCGACAGCGCTGCTTAGCGCGAGGTTTTTTTAACGATAGCCGCAGCCACCAGCTCCGGGACCAGTGAGGTGATATCGCCACCGTGAAAAGCGACATCCTTGACGATAGTCGAGGACAAATAAACCCAGGACAATGCCGGCATTAAAAACACCGTCTCGATATCCCGAGCCAGTTTGCGGTTCATCAAAGCCATTTGAAATTCGAATTCAAAATCGGATACGGCTCGCAAACCGCGAACAATCGCCGTCACGTTCAACTCCATGGCCAGATTAGCCAGGAGTCCGTCGAAACCGATTACCTCGGCCCTATCTTCATACCCCTCCAGCGCGACAACCTGGCGGACCATTTCGATTCGTTCATCATAAGTGAACATGGGGTCCTTGGCTTCGCTCCTGGCCACCGCTACGTAGAGCCGGTCAAAAAGATTCAGCCCGCGCTCGATCAGCGAGATATGACCATTGGTAACCGGATCGAAAGTTCCGGGGTATATTGCTATGCGTTGCTGTTGACTCATCGTATCGTCTTATCCTCTTAAGGCGGGACAATATAACGATTGATCGCCAAAGTGCAAACGATTAAACATTCCGCGCCTGACAGACCCTGTCGAAAACGCTCCTTCACGGCAAAGACAGGCCGTTTTGCTATACCGCCTGGAACCCTTAGCAGGCGATTTTGTATCGCCGGCATTGAGGTTGTTATTTGAATTGGATATAGAACCGCACGGCCATTCGTCACTCCGGTACGGTCAGACCGAGAGCAACCAGGTATTTTTCCAGCGGTATTTTCTCGGCTTGTCCCGGATTGCGGAAAAAGCCCCCGGATATGCTCGGCCAGGCCACCTCGACTCGAAACAGCTCGGTAATTGCCGCCCGGATCGGTTCGCTAAGACAATCCCCGGACAATACCAATCCCGATAGCGGCCGACTGATACCGTTTTCTGACAGAGCCGACAGTTTAAGCCCCACCAGCATCTTCAACTCGGTCGCCATTCGGCCTATCCCTCCGGCATCATCCAGATCGAACCGTCCCGCCGCAAGATGCGCCACCTGAGCCGGTCGCCCTTTATAAATCAAGGCAACCGAGATAATCTCCCGGCCAACATCAACCAGACAAACGAAATCACCCGAGGTCTGTTTACAAAAATGCAGATAACCCAGGGCAAGGGCAACCCCGCGCGAGCGAACGGTACCCCGGTTGCCGTTGTCGCGCGGCGGCAACAGTCCCGTCAATTGATCGAGCAATTCACCCCTGATCGCCGTGGCGAGCCATCGGTCCGGTTGGGCGGTTTCATAGGCAGAATAAAGAAACACCTGTTCGTCCTCGATCAATGTCTGCGACAGTTCGAACTGTGCCAACAACAACGGATCATGTTTCCCGGGATTCGGCAGTAATAAGTTTTTTGAGATGGCCCGGTTATCCGCCACCGAAAAACGAACCTGTCCATCCTGTACCAGATGATGCTCTCCCAGATTGGCCCGGTCGAACCGCGCCAGCGCCCGTATTTCCGGTCGGCCGGAGTTATCATGCACCCGTGCGATATAGAAGAAATCGCCTCGATTATCAACTCCGATAACAGCAGGGATATCGCTCATTCGGCGCTCACTTTCAAAAACGGTCTGATCTTCTCAAGCGTGGCCGGTCCGATCCCCGGGATATTCGTCAAGTCAGCGAGACTGTCAAAACGATGGTTTTGGCGATATTCGACGATACGTCGCGACAACACCGGACCGAGATGCCGGACCAATTCGAGCGAATCAAGCGGCGCCGTGTTGATATCGACCTGGAAAAAGCCCTCGTAATTGTTTTCGGTCTCGGTCGTGATCGGGGCATATTCCGGCGGCGCCTGCTGCGAGGAGGCATGACTGCGAATGAATGTAAAGGTCGCCAACATCACCGCCGTAGCCGACAACAGACCGACAAACCAAAGTTGACGGCGGGTAAAATCGAAATAGCGGTTCAGGCCCAAAACATCCTCACATTTCTTCGTTGTAAAAAAGACGCGCAAAGATACTAAACGCATTCTGTAAAAGCAACCGGGGGGCTTGAAATCAACGGCGAGTGGAAGATATTGATTCGGCGCAGGTTCGAAGACGGACCTGCACTACGGGGATACGTGCACTTCGCTCATTGGCAGGTCCCGGGGGAAGATATCTGCCATACATCGTAAGGTATTTTATGAAGAAGAAAGTCAGGGTTGTTCAACGCCCGCACCGAAAAGCGTCCCTCGGACTTCGCGCATAATCTTGAACCGGGTGATCTCCTGATCGGAGCGGAATCCATAGCCGGTGGCCCATTCATTCTCTTTGGTTATCCGCACGAACTCATCGGTGGAAATTTCATCGCCGTACGAATCCCAGCGCAAATACTCGGTCTGCAGTTTATAACCGTTGCGACTGACCAGCAACACATTGCCGTAGATATCCATCAGGCCGGTACCCTCACGGATCACCGCTGAGTCCCCCTTGAGCATGCCGCTGGGCATCCCGGTCGAGTCATAACCGTTGATATTCACGACATAGGCCATGCCGGAATCGATGGCCTCGAACTGCACATAATGCTCGAACTGAATGGTGGAAGTCACCACTCCTTTATCGGAGAGGTTGATGATCGCCTGAAACATCTCCGAATCCGGCACCAGAACGGAGTCGGCATCGCCTCGGTCGCTGACAGCCTCACGTTCCGAGCACCCAACGGCGGCCAGAAGAACTGCCGGGGCCAAATATGTCAGAATTCGGTTAATCATCTTCTATTATACGGTTCGGGACCTGCAATGTTAATAATATCGGCAGAAAGTCAAGCAGAGTTTCGCGGTGAGGTAAGCCAGCGGTTTTTCATCCAGATCCACTGATCCCGATATTGATCGATTATCTCTTCCAGAACAGCCGTACAGGCGGCGGTCATCCGGTCCACATCGGCATCGAAATTATCACTACGCTCAATCTTCACTTCCGGCCGGAAAATCAACCGATAGCGATCTCGCTCGGTCCGAAGACAGGCGCAGGGGACAAACGCCGATCCAGCCCTAAGTCCGATATTAGTCTGGCCGATAGGAGTCAGGGCCAGTCGACCGAACACCGGTACGAAGGTGCTGCGAATACGGATTGAGTCGATATCGATCAGCACCCCCAACACCCCTCCGTTTTTCAGCCAGGTCAGGATTTTTCGAGCGGAGTCGGTGGTAGAGATATTGTGGACGCCGAGCGCCTCACGATTCTCGACCAGCATTTTATCGAGACGCCGGTCGTACATTTCCCGGCCAATCACAGCAGTCTTGTACCCTAGACCAGCCACGTGAACTGCCAACAATTCGAAATTTCCCAGGTGCCCGGTAAAGCCGATTACCCCTTTTCCCGCTTTGTAGGCCCGGTCCAGATGTTCCAGCCCCTCGACCTCGATCAATTCCCTGATCTCCGAGTTATAGTGCCGTCGAAAGCGCAGGACCTCGACCAGGCTCTTGCCCGAACCGACGAAAAAACGCTGGGCCGTACGCTCCTTTTCGCGATAGCTCATCTCGTCGCCGTAAACCAGCGAAAGATGCCGCACTATTTTATAGCGCTCCTTCGGCAACAATCCCCAGGCCATAAGCCCCAGTGTCGCTCCGACAAAGAGCGCCGCTTTACGCGGCAGGCAATTCAGCAGGGAGTTCATGGTCCGGGTCAGAAAAAGTGTGAGACCTCGCTTGAGTCGCTTGGTCAGTCGCATAGCTCAGACCAGTTTGGATTTGAGGATGTCGTGCAGATGAATCAAACCCGACAGGCGGCCCTCGGGGTCAATCGTCACCAGTTGTGTGATGGCATGTTGCTCCATGGTAGCCAGAGCGGTGTCCAGCAGGACGGTATCCCGGATCAGCTTCGGTCGTGGATTCATCACCTCGCTCGCTCTGAAACGGAAAATATCCTCCTCGCGCTCGGCCAGTCGCCGCAGATCGCCGTCGGTGAACATCCCCGCCGGGCGACCGTCGTCACCGACCATCACCACGCAACCGAGCCGCTTTGAGGTCATCTGGAGAATCATCTCTTTCATTGTCGCATCCGCTCCGACCAGCGGCATCGCTTCACCGGTGTGGTACACTTCGTTAACCCGCTTGAGAAGGCGTCGCCCGATAAATCCGCCCGGATGAAGCTGAGCAAAATCCTCAGCGGAAAAATCACGAGCCTCAAGCAAAGCCAGCGCCAGTGCGTCACCCATGACCAGTGCTGCGGTCGAGGATGAAGTCGGCACCAGGTTGTTGGGGCAGGCCTCACGTTCGATCGAGCAGTCCAGAATGATATCGGCTCGCTCGGCCAACTCCGATTCGAGCGTGGCGGTGAGAAGGATTATTTTTATGCCAAGCCGTTTGGCGGTCGAGACAATAATCTCCATCTCCCCCAACCGGCCGGATTTGGAAATCAGCAACAGGATGTCATCGGCTCGCACCAGGCCCAGGTCGCCGTGCATGGCTTCGGCCGGATGCAGGAAAAACGAGGATATCCCGGTCGAGTTGAACGTTGCGGCGATCTTTTTTCCGACCAACCCGGATTTTCCCATACCGGCCACGATTACCCGCCCTCGACATCGCAACACCTCGGCGGCCGCATCGGCAAACGAGGGTCCGATCCGATCCGCCATCGCGGCGACCGATTTCGCCTCATGGCGAATCACCTCGCGGGCGTATTCGATAAGGTCTTTCATATTACGAAATCCCTCGGGCTTTTTCCGCGCGATTCAAAATATGCTTCCACAACTTCTCGCACCGCTCCATGACCACCCTTGATTGCAGTTACATAGTCGGCGACTTCGAGCAAACCGGTGGCGGAATCAGCAACGGCAATTCCCAGGCCGGCTTTCTCGACCAGCGGAATATCGAGCAACTCGTTGCCGACAAAGGCCAATTCCTCGAATTTAATCCCCAGTTTCTTCAGCAGCGGCGTGATCTGATCCACCTTGTTTTTCATTTCCTGGAGAACATGTTTGACGCCGAGGTCTTTCATGCGCGTGTCGGTCGCCGCCGAATAACGTCCCGAAACCACCGCCACTTCGAGCCCGGAACGCATCGCCAATACGATAAAAAAACCATCCGAGATATTGAACCGTTTCATCTCGAAACCGTCGGGGCCGAAATATATACTGTCGTCGGTCAGGACACCGTCGACATCGAGCGCCAGCATTTTAATCGTTTTGAAACGCTCGACAAACTGTTCACGGGTAAGACGGCTCATACGTTCGGTCCTGACTGCCGAATGCGGTTGATTTCATCGAGCAGGTGCGGCATCCGGTCCAGGGGAAGCATCGCTCCGGCATCGGACAGCGCTTCTTTGGGATTGGGGTGCGTTTCGATAAAGAGACCGTCGATCCCCACCGCTACCCCGGCGCGAGCCATTGGAATCACGAACTCGGGCTGGCCGGTCGAGGTCTCCCCGGCTCCCGAGGGGAGCTGCAGCGAGTGGGTCACATCGTAGACGATTTTGAATCCGGTGCGACGCATGATCAACAGCGAGCGGAAATCGACCACCAGGTTGTGATAACCGAATGACGATCCGCGCTCGGTCAGCATCACCTTGTCGGATTGAGCTTTGGCCGCCACCTTGGTCATGTCGTCCGGGGCCAAGAACTGTCCTTTTTTGATATTGACCCAGCGGCCGGTTTGCCCGGCGGCGACGATCAGGTCGGTCTGCCGACAGAGAAAAGCCGGGATCTGGAGGACATCGGCCACTTCGGCCACTGCTTTGATCTCAGATGTCTCGTGAATATCGGTCAGAACCGGTAAACCGGTTTTTTCCTTTACGGCCTGGAGGATTTTGAGCCCTTCATCGAGCCCCGGTCCGGTCGGTGAGTTGAGTGAAGTGCGATTGGCTTTTTTGTAAGAGCTTTTGAAAATGTAGGGAATACCGTGTTTGGCGGCCAATTCGGCTACTTTTTCGGCGGTTCGGAGACAGATTTCTTCCGACTCGATAACGCACGGTCCGGCAATGAGAAAAAACTCCCCACGCTGGACACGCTCCATGGTCTGGTCGTTGTTAGGCAAGCTGTATCCCTGAAATTTTCGAACCCGCGCCGGTTATTCTTCTTTCATTCCACCATGGCGATAATACCATCGAATCACATCACCGTTGTCGGGAGTTACCCGGTCACAGGCGGTGGGGAGTATTTCATCGTTAACGGTGTAAATCCAGAAATACCCGTCCGGCCCGCCGACCTCGTCGATATGAGTCACGAATGCTCCCTGCACTGAAGTCATGTTCTTGACCTTGAACGCTTTTTGAAGCAGTTGCAGAACAGTGAGGGAGTCCACGCCGGTCATTTCGATCACGACCGAGTCGCGGGGGTTATCGGGCTGGAGATAGACAAAATCCACACCACCGGGTGGTTCCGGCTGATCGTCGCTGGAACAGGCCGCGAGGATCATGGTAACGGTCAGGGCAGCCATCGCCAGCAGGATTAATGACCTGGTTCCAAGGAGAGCCTTCTGGTTCGATAGCTCCGGCTGCAAAATCGGTCTCATACACGCACCTCAACCTTGAGTGTTCTATTTCAAGACAGGTCAAGATACCGATTTACAGCCTTCAGTCAAGTTTGTGATTGGGGGGCTCTTTATGGCAGGTCCAAACTCCTGTCCGCTAAGGGAAGGCCGCTCGCAAAACGAGGTTTAGCATCTTTCAGCCTCGATCGAGTCCGCAAGTCCGCCTTCGAACCTGTGCGGACGGTTGGTGAGCAGCAAAGATACTCGTTTGTCTCGGGATATATAGAGATTGACAATATCCGGAAAAAGTCACCCCGGTGGTGGGGAATGTTGAAAAACCTCTTATGCGGCGGAGACAAGCCCCGCCGCTACGCGCTAAAGGACCCTAACCTCGCGTAGCGGGCGGCCTTGAGTCGCCCGCATTACAGTTGTGTTTTACTGAATATCCGAATGTATGACTTTTTCAACAGTCCCGGAGACCGGGGGCCAGCGGTGCTGCAGGTCTCGGAGAGACCGGCAATTACAATTGTCGAAACCCTCAGGTTCCGACCTTATCTCTGGATGCCGGCCTTCGCCGGCATGACGGCCGTGAGGTTAACAGTGTCAAATACCAATGATCGGCTCCCCAGTGATGCGATAGTGCCGTATTTCCCCGCATCATGCCGCTTTGCCTACGGCATAATTGTCGTATATTACATCCATTATGAAGCCTTGTAGAACGAGTGGGAGTTCTCTTCTGGAAACCCTGGGCAAGCCCAGGGCCACCCGACCAAGATCACGGCTATGTACCAACGCGATGCCTGGTTGATGACAGGACCACTAGGATTCCGTCCTAAGAAATAAATCCTACATACTCACCTTCGTAACGGTTGCTTTCTGAGTAAAGCTCACTAGCTGGCTGCCGGGAGTGTAAGTTCCCCCACTATAAAGACCGTCTACCGCCGTGCCGGTCGTGCTGCCGCCGGTGTAGACGTTATAGGTTGATCCCGTTTTAAGCGAAGACGACGAGAACACCACCGACTGGTACGACTTGGACGGCATGAAGGTAAAGAGCGTCTCACCCGAGGTCGTTTGCAGATTAAGCAGTTTCCCCGCCCGTTGTGTGCTCCAGAAAGTCATCATGACCGAGCATTGCGATGAGGAACTCCCCGGCCCCTGTGCCATGCCGGAACTTCCCAGGGCCAGCAGATACCCGCCGGTTATCGAAAACGAAGCATCATAATCGATAGCACCGTTGCCGGAAGAAGTAGGGCCGTTGATAATGATGATTCCGTCGGACATGCGAATGGACCCGTTGATATCAATACCGTCCCCGACCGAGGTAATCGCTATGTAGCCACCGTTGACGTACAGATAATCGCCTGAGGCTACCGGCTGACCCGGTCCGGAATCGCCGCCGCCGGCCACGTTGATTGCGTCGTCACTCGATACGATATGCATCTCACCGCCGTTGATAGTGATATCCCCGTCCGCGCTTTCGATTCCCTCGTAACATTTTGTGATGTTTATCTTTCCATCTTCGATTGTCAAATCGCTGTCGGCATGGATACCGTCATCAGCGGAAGACAGAGTGAGTGAACCGCCGTTAACGATCAGGACATTATTGGAATGAACAGCATCGTCGGCCGCACTCACATCGATCGTGCCGCCATCGATTTGTACCAACACCTCCGCCTTGATCCCCTTAGCCGAGGCATCACCGCTGACGCTGTAGCTGCTGCCGCCGCCCGAGACTATGGAAATTGTCCCGCCCGTAATTAATGCATCGGTGGCGGCGTCGATAGCATCTCCGCCCGCCGTAATATCAACGGTGCCTTCTTCGATTGCCACATATCCCCGACCGCTATCTTCATCGTTGGTTGATTTGAGACCGTCACCGTCGGCGTTGACCGTTACTTCTCCCCCCCTGACGATAAGATAATCCTTACCGCGAATACCGTCGTCGACCGAGGTCACTTCAACCTGTGCTCCGGCAATGATCAAACCGTCCTTGCTTGCGACGGCGTCGTTGTAATTACCATCGATGCGCAACAACCCGCCGCCGTATATCGTCAAATCGGCCTTGCTGAACAGAGCCGCGTTTGGTTCATCTTCACCCGGGTCATCGTAGTAGTAGGATGATCCGTCAACAAGACTGCTCTCGGTTCCTTCCGGAAGGATGATCACCACTTTCTCGGCATCGGCGACATGTATCGGTGCGCTGGTAGTGCAATTTATCGATGCTCCGTTCAGGATCAGCCTTACCACTTCCTCGTCATCGGTATCGACAATAACCTGTCCGTTGCTAAGGTTCCCATTGAAACGATATGTCCCCGCCGCAGTCACGGTCATCACGCTGCCGTTAATCTCGATTCCATCATCGTTCGCCTGAATACTGCTGCCGTTGAACTGGACTTCGACAACCTCCGACTCATCCCAGACATAGTCGTTCAAATCTTCATGATCAGTAACATTGACCGAATCGTAGTCGTTGTTGTTGTTCTCTTCATCGTTTGTGTCCGTTACTGTATCATTGTCGCAGGCCGTCAGTGCGATTGTCGCCATGGCGCACATCAGCCACAGCCACAACTTGTTCATTTTCATATTCGCATTCTTTCCAGCACATTCAGGTTAAAATCCGAAACGCACATCAATGTCTATATCATGAGGGGGAAAGAGCCGAGCGTCGGTAGCCTGACGCACGGCTCTTTGGCAAGCAGAGAGCCCCCGTTATTTCTCAGTCAGTTCCGTGAACGTTATTCACGGATTTTTCTTAACTTCCTTTTCCGTTTCCTTACGGACATGCCACCGGCGCCGGGCCGGAGCTGAACATGTAGGAGACCAGGTAAACCAGATCAGAGATATCCGGATCGCAGCCCCCGTCTCCGTTGATGTCCGCTTCCGCATAGTAATGGTCGATGCAAACCACTCCGTCGGGATCGTCGCATAACGGCGCCGGTCCACTCTGGAACATATAGGTTACCAGGTAAACCAGGTCTGCGATATCGGGAGCGCCGCCGCTGTGGTTGATGTCCGCCCGGTTCAAACAGCAGTCATCACCGATCACTACGTTCGATGCTCCCGGAGTCGGTGTATCGAAGAAGATCCAACTGGAGCCGCCATCAGGCCAACGTCCCTCACTGGTATCGGTGGTCTGAGCCCCGAAGGTGTAGCTGTCGATCACTTCATTGCCTGCCGTCAGTCGCCCGAACAGACCGATTGCCTCACCACTGGCGCCTAACTTGAAATTAGCATGAAGAGGACCATCTTCACTGTCATCATCGCACCAGACCAGCATAAATCCGCCGGCTTCCAGTGTAGTATCCGGGAAAGGCCATTGGGTGGTGTTAGCCAGGTCATCGGTTAGAAACAGGCCGGTCATATCAACCGCGTTCGGTCCGGGATTGTATATCTCGACCCAGTCTTCGTAAGAGCTGGTCTCATCCATATTGACGCCGTCGTTGTCGGCCAGGAATTCATTGATGTAGAGTGTGATCGTTTCCGGTACCACGTTCGAGGCTCCCGGCGTCGGGGTGCCAAAGAATACCCAATTACTGCTGCCGTCGGGTAAACGTCCCTCACTGGTATCGGTGGTCTGAGCTCCGAAGGTGTAGCTGTCGATCAGTTCATTACCTGCGGTCAAGCGTCCGAATATGCCGATTGATTCACCACTGGCGCCTAACTTGAAATTAGCATGAAGGGGACCGTCCTCTTCATCATTGTCACACCAGACCAGCATGAAGCCGCCGGCTTCGAGCGTAGTATCCGGGAAAGACCACTGGGTGGTGTTAGCCAGATCGTCAGTCAGGTACAGGCCGGACATATCCACCGCGTTCGGTCCGGGATTGTATATCTCCACCCAGTCTTCGTAAGAGCTGGTCTCATCCATATTGATGCTGGCGTTGTCGGCGAGGAATTCGTTGATGTAGAGCGTGACCGTTTCCGACACCACGTTCGAGGCTCCCGGGGTGGGAGTGTCGAAGAAAATCCAGTTGCTGCTGCCGTCGGGTAAACGTCCCTCACTGATGTCGGTTGTCTGGGCTCCGAAAGTATAACTGTCGATTAGTTCATTACCTGAAGCCAGTCGTCCGAACAAGCCAATTGCCTCACCACTGGCGCCTAACTTGAAATTAGTATGAAGGGGCCCATCCTCTTCATCATCGTCACACCAGACCAGCATGAAGCCACCGGCTTCGAGCGTGGTATCCGGGAAGGACCACTGGGTGGTGTTAGTCAGATCATCGGTCAGGTACAGCCCGAGCATATTTACCGGATCAGGCCCGGGGTTGTATATCTCGACCCAATCTTCGTAAGAGCTGGTCTCATCCATGTTGATGCTGGCGTTGTCGGCGAGGAATTCGTTGATGTAGAGCGTGACGGTTTCCGACGCCGTGTTCGATGCTCCCGGTGTGGGCGTATCGAAGAAAACCCAGGTTGCGCCTCCGTCGGTCGACCGGCCTTCACTGGTGTCGGTTGTCTGCACTCCGAAGGTGTAGCTGTCGATCAGTTCGTTGCCCGAGGCCAGTCGTCCGAACAGACCGATCTCTTCACCGTCCCCGCTCAGTTTGAAATTGGTATGCAACGGGCCGTCTTCTTCATCGTTGTCGCACCAGACCAGCATGAAACCGCCGGCTTCGAGCGTCGTGTCCGGGAAGGACCATTGCGTGGTGTTGGTCAGGTCGTCGGTCAGGAACAGGCCAAGCATGTCAACCGGGTCCGGTCCGGGATTGTATATCTCGACCCAGTCCTCGTAGGTGTCGGTCTCATCCATGATGACACTGTCGTTGAGGGCGAGGAATTCGTTGATATACAGGACTACCGTTTCGGGATTGCTGGAGTTTTGATTCTCAGCGCCGGGAGTGGCAACACTCATCAATTGCCAGGCCCCGGTGCCGTTAGCCCAGCGACCCCAACTCACATCGGAGGCCAGCGCCGGGAATGTCACCTGATCGACCACAACATCGTCGTCAATCAGAAAAACTTCTTCGCCGTCGCCGTCCAGTTTGAACGGGGCGTGAAGACTACCCTCGCCCGGCTCTTCATCCGCCCATACCACGATGTACTCGCCGGGCTGGAGGGTAGTATCGGGAAACACATAATCGGGGCTGCCTTCCCAATGGTCGGTCAGTCCGAGTCCGTTAAGCGAAATAGCACTTTCGCTGATATTGGCTACTTCGATCCAATCATCGAAATCACCGAATTCGTCCGATGCCGTCGTGTTGTTGGAGGCCATCAGTTCGTTGATTACCAGTCCGTCGATCCGTGTCCAGGAGCCAATCAGGTTGGTCAAATAGGTATGACGGGCCTGGATAAAAGGTTGCAAGCCGGGAGCAGCCATACCGCCGCCGCCGCCCGGGCCACCGCCGATGTCGGTTGTCATGGCATTCTCGAACTGGGTGGTTGTGTACATGCAGTTGGGATCGGCATAAACGTAGGGTCTTACCAGATCGCGCAGTTCTTCCATCCGGGCAAACAGGGTGTCGGGATAAGCCGGACCCGCCATGAGCTTTTTCATGTGCCCCAGGTAGAGGTAATCATAAGCGGAAATCTGATAAAATCGTTCGGCCAACGGTCGTTCCTGGCCGAACTGCTGATTGTAATAATACGGTGATAATTGTTTTAACTGTGTTGAGGTCATGCCGTCATTATACACGCCCCAGGCCATATTCAAGTCCCATTTGGCGAAAACCATGCGGTCATCGACATCACGGTGATACACGTAGTAGTTGGCGCAACGCCCGACATAACTGTCAAGATTGACCGTAAAATTGTCGATCGCCAGCATCGCCATAGCGGAGTTGACATCGACTATGTTATGCATCGTATCAGGAAGCATCGCCAGCGAAGTGTTGTTGAGCACGTCACAGAACTCGATCAGATCCGACCAGTCGTTTTCCTCTTCATTGGTCTTTAGTTCGTAAGAACTGTAATAGGATGACTGGTTGGTGCCGAGATATTCGAGCGAACCGTGATCGTCACCTTTCCAGAGATTGCCTTCTTCGCTCTCACCGTAACGGCTCTCGATCATTTCCTGATCGAACTGCTCAACCAGTACATAGACACCCCATAAGGTGCCGTTGATATACAGGTTGGCGTAGTTGGTGCGAACCGTCGCCAGGCCGAGCGCTTCACATAACTCGTAAGCGCAAATTTCACGTACGAAGCTGGGATCGGAATAACAGTTATTCAGGTTGAGTTTATCTAAACCGTAAACAGTCTGTCCTTCGACGTATTCGTCGATATCCAGCTTGAACGGTTTCTTCACTCCCGGATAGGAATAGCTGCTCAATCCCTTAAAACGCACCCCGATACTGTCGAAGTGCACATCTTCCCAGTCGAACTGAGCCGCGATGTATGGGATGTCGTCATAATGCTCGTAGTTATAAGCACATAGATCGTACCAGTTGCTATCGTAGAAAGTAAGGTGAATTTCATGTACGGCGTCGCCGTCGAACATGGGATGGGTGCCTGGCGCCAGACTGGCCGACAGTACCGGCGACAGCAGCAATACAAGCAGACAGGTTAGGGTCAGTTTCCTATGCATGATTCTTCTCCTCTGTAGTAGCAGTTGACCTCAATATAATACTAAAATTTCTCTTCGTCGAAAAATAAGCTAACTCCGCGCAGATCACGCAGATGTTTCAATTCGCTAATGAATTCGTTGCTTCGGTTTTCCTGTCGCAATTGAACGTAGTAGGCCAGCTCCAGGGTATCCGATGCTCCCGAGGACCTCACATTGATGACCTTGTGATGTCGACAATGTTTATCCATAACCGATAAATACGGCGGTGAGGTATCCCCGTTGGGCGTATAGAAAAACTGAAGCAGATATTCTCTTTTTTGTGGTACTCCGACCGCTGCTTTCGACAACAAATAAACGATCAGACCGATTACCAGAGCACCGAGGATTGCCAGTCGATGATAACCGACACCGGCTGCCATTCCCACCGCAAGGCCGAAAAATATAAAAATGATATCGCGAGTTTCTTTCACGGCAGTCCGAAAACGGATGATCGACATCGCCCCCACTAATCCAAACGCCCGGGCGAGATTGTTGCCGATCACCATTATCACCAGCGCCGTAATCATCGACAGCAAAACAATCGAATGCGCAAAGTTGGCGGAATAACCCGGCCCCTGTTGTGTCCGTCGATAGAGCCAGGCTATGAACAAACTACATATAAGGGCTACAATGATGTTTACAATGATATCTGCTGTTGTCGTAGGGAACAGGTTCAATCCCTGCAGGTCGTTAAACATAGCGAGCCCCTCGTGGGTTAGTCATGTTCACGGCTCTCCCTGTTGTAGAATCGTCAAATGACCGTAGATGAGCACTTGAACAGCGACCGTGTGAATCCAGGCATATTGCATATTTCGAAAGAGCCAGTCGTGGCAGTTGATAACGTTCGATAAGCGACATGATCCATTGAGGAAGACCGCCGGCAAATTTAACTTCCATTATGAAATAACCGGGAAGAGCACTTCTCAGCGGCTCGTCGCTGAAGAGATCCTCAAGCGAAGGGAAAGGATTGCTGCGGATATTCTTATCGAATGTAATACGGAGAGCATGATCGAAGACACCTTGAAATGCCTCGCGTTCGTATACGATCAATATCGTCGACCCGAGAGCGAAACGATGGAAATTATAAAGGAAGCGAGCGGCATTATTAAGCGAATCACCGTTGCTGTCGTCGGCGAGGATGTATCTTTCCGGAGTATGTGAACTTAACACCGATGGAACATCCTTCCACCGCAACGCCGCTCGGTTCTTGGCTATGTAATTGACCTGTTTACGTTTGATCTCCAAAAATACTATGTTGTCGTTGGCTGGGCGATCGTAGCCCCGTATGCGAAACTTCTTACGTGTTTTCAGTCCCTCAATTTTTTCGCAATAACAGGCCATGTGCCTGGTGTCGAAGTAAATACTGCGAACGGTGTATTCATGTTCGGCCCTGTCTCGGGCGAAGGGATCGAATTCGACGAATGGCCTGATTTCATCGCGAATCGTATCCCGTAGATAGTCAGGAACGAGGTACTTGTATTCGAGACGAAACGGTGCTTCCATCAGAAAATCCCCGCTGCTGATATGAGGATTTCTTTGGCTCCCTGCGCAATGCTCTTGGATCCGCAACGTACGTCACATTGTATCACCGTACCGGGGGGTGGGGTGTTGGTGCTGAACGGGACCTGGGCCAGGGCATAAGCTACCTGTCTGCCTTCCAGCACTTGTACTTGTTCTTCAACCCGTTTTAACTTAGCTGTCCCCGTGTATATATCCGACTGCCACCCTATTATCACTGAATCGGAACTCGCTACTGTTCGGCTGTCGTTCCACTCCAGGGCCAATAATGCCAAACGATCGGAGTCATCATGGATTATCAGTACAGTATCGGTTACCTGTGCCCTGCAGATCATACCCGTGATAGGAGCGATGATGGTAAAGGACGCAATCCGCTCCTCAAGAACAGAGATTTGTTCCTTGAGCCCGGCAATTTGCGTACGAATCATGTCTAATTCTTCGGCCTTGGCGCCGGCTCGAGCTTCCGTTAATTTGGCTGAGGCAAGGTCTCGGTCAAGTTCAAGCAGGGTTAATTCGCCTTTGGCCACCTCATATTCCTCCGGCGAAACCATACCACGTTCTTGAAGAGCTTCCAGGCGGTCAACCACCCGTTTCTTATCATCCGCGGCTGCCGAGGCATACTGTTCTTCGCATTCAGCCACGCGGATTTCTTCCGGTCTCACCCCGGATGCACTGACCTTCAAGTTGGCCTGCGCCAATGCCAGCTCCGATCTGAGTCGAGTCAGTTCTTCAGTTGCCTCACTTGCTTGAAGATAACCGATGGTATCACCGAAATTGACATGACCTCTCAGCAGTACTCGATCATCAATTGTCAAACCGATCTGGCCTTCGGTCGAGGCCTGAAATACGACATAAGATTCGACCGATCCGGTGTAGTTGTTACGCAGCGTGGCCGCAAGCTGGCCATCGTTGCCGCGTACCAGAACCCAACTGCGGGCGGCCAGGATACGGCCAACCGCATGATAAGTACAGGGGATCTTGATCGGTACTACCAACAGTCCAACGACTATCAGTAAAAAAATGAGAAACAAATACGGGCGTTTGTTTGTCACTCTCAAGAAATCTGCCAGCCTTGTGTGATCGTGTAAAAACGATTGTGTGATGAGACGCAACCGGTATTACTAACTCGCTTCGGCTTGATTATACCGACACCTGTGATATATCCATCTTGCCAACGTTTACGCTTAACAATGTCTGAAGAGAACTACGCTTGCCGAAGCTTCTCTCCAATTGGACGACATCCTGTCCGGATACTTGCGTTATCAAAGGTGAAAAGCCGCACCCCTGGCCGATTTATGACTTGTTGCAAGACAATACGTTACACGCTTGAAAGAGGTGACGAGGACAACTGTTTTGTATCAATCGGCACGATTATGCCTGTTTAATCCCTATTGAACACCTGGTTGGATTCTATTGCAGCAGAATCTGCGCTGGAAGGTCAATATCTCACGTAACAGACCACTTGGCGTAATCCGTTTTTCTGCCTCCCATATATATGCTGCTTTTCAGATTTCTAGCGGTCCTGCGTGCGTTCTTTATCCTGTGGCGGTGGTTTTCTGTCACCCATGGGGGGCGGCATTCTTCCATCTCGACCATCCATTGGCGGTTCGGGAGGAGTGAACGGATTACCTTCCATGCGTTCGGGAGGAGGGATACGTCCTCCCTGGAAGATGTTAAGAATGAGACCTTTCAGTCGCTCTTCCTGCTCCGGTCGACATATCTGCCTTATCTGCTCGAAATGTGCGAACAGCATCTGCTGTATTTCCGACTGCCTGGAGCCTATTTCCTCAGCCACCCGATTGACCAGTACGGTGTCGGGATTATCGGCAAATACCTCACTGAAAAGCTGTTCGTTCAACTGAGCCACCTGAAGTCTTATCGAGTCCGTGAAGTGCATATACTCACAACGCATCGTTCTCAGAGAATCAGCCTGCTGTGCGTCGAACTGGAGTTCTTGAATCAGAAAATCCTGTGGATCATTGCCGCGCTCCTGCGGCTGTGGCGGTCGATCAAAATACTGAAACCAAAGCAACGTCACCGAGACGATGTTCAGGCATACCAGTACAATGATAATTCCGATACCATACCTGGTTTGATTGTTCTTTTGCACCTCGGTCATTACTCCTGGGCCAGATCAAGTGTCTCGGAAACACTGGGCAAAGAGTATTCGTTGGCCACTGCTTCCACGTTGTTTCTTCTATATTCATTCCGGTCTTCCTGGACGTTCCGTATTACCATTATAGTAGTTACGGCATTGAGCAGGATGACAAGCGAAAGCAACGATGCTGCCAGGCGACCTCGAAAAAGAGACAACCAGACTGGATTAATTTCGCCGGACTCGGTTTCCTTGATTTTTGCCATGAGCCGCGTGTAGAAATGCGGCCCAGTCTCAATGCTCTCCGTAGTATCAAGTCCGGCAAGCGTTTGTTCAATTTTACGGTCGATTTGTGCCAGGTCGTTATCAGTTCTTTTCATATATAGCCCTCTGTGAAACTTCAATCCTTTGGACGACAATCAGCACCGTTACTTGTGTTTCCTCATGATTTTTTAACACTTCTCTCGTAATAAGTACGAAGTTTCTTCTTCAAGTTCTCGCGAGCGCGGTATATCAAAGATTCTACCGCCGACAGCGAAGTTCCGAGAGTGTCTGCAATTTCCTGGTATGTCATTCCGTCGTATGTACTCAAGATCAATGCCACATGCTGCTTTTTAGGAAGAGAATTCAGAGCTTGGGTCAATATATCGAGACTTTCCTTGTCTTCCAAAATCCTGTCGGGGCCGGTCCATGAGGGCGCCGGGATATCGACAGCCCTGGCATCCAACCTGACAGTTCCCTGCGATCCGCCGCCTCTTTTCAGGCGGCTGTATTGCTTGAGCAGATCCAGTGATTTTGAGACAGCTATCCGATGAATCCAGGTGCCCAAACTGGATTGTTGTCGAAACCGATTGATTGAGAAGTATACTTCAATGAATGTCTCTTGAGCGAGATCCTCGGCATCGGTTTTATCCCGTACGAACCTGTAACAGATATTAATCACCTGGTTTTGGTACAACTCCACCAGGCGCTGAAAAGCTCCTGATTTCCCTTCCTGAATGTCACTTAACAACTGCTCTTCGTTCATAAGGAATCCAAGCGACCGTCTGCCCCCTCCAAGATTCGACAACAGGCATTAAAACTGCAAGGGAAAAAGATTCAGGTTTGTTTGATACAATTCTTGCGAAATTTATAACGATTAAAATAGAAGAACGTCGTGATTTGTTAACTACAATCCGGTTACCGAGTATGATACGACTCTATTCCCGGTAATCCGATTCCAGTGTGTCGGCCCAGCTCTCAAAGAATGGATCTCCGGTGAAACGAGTTAATTGCCGGAGTTGTCTGATATGTAATTTATGGTAGTTGGCATCGTAATGATGAAAGGTCAAACCGTAGAAACTCGGATTTCCCGGTCGGCGATAAGACGGGATATAGTTTCGGACAGTACTTATCGCTTCCTGAATAAGCCTGTCGGCATCGGCATTACCCGTCATTTGCCAATAATCGTAAAGCCCGTAAATCCCAAAAATAAAACCGTTCAAGGTCATGCTGGGAATCGGTTCAGTAACGTATTCCTCGATCCAAAAACAACCAGGCGTATCGTAAAAAACCGTCCAGGGAGTGTACTCCCCACGCGGACGCAGCATGGTCTGAAACACTTCATCGGCCAACTGCCGATATCGCTCGTCGCTGGTTAATGAATATAAACGACAAAGCGCCGATAACGCCTGCCCCTGTGCCATACCTGAGAAAAACGGCTTCGTTATTAAAGCGTCGTCGCGGCCGTGTACGCGGTAGTCAAATTGATACGGGAAATACAGGGCGCTGTCGATATGAATCCCCTGTGTCACCAGACAATCGACATACCGCCGAGCTGTAGTCAGGAATGCCGAATCTCCGTGATCGTGAAACAAATCAATATAGGCCAGCGCTCGGTGACACATCATAACCGGGTGGTAATAGAGCGTGTCATGCCATTCGAACAGGAGAATTCCCGAAGAATCGCGCGGTCCCGCAGTATCGGGGAGAAGATTCAATCCGGCGTCCGTGTAAGGGAGAGAATCCCAGGGAAGATTAACCAGTTCGAATTGGAACTGTACGCACGAGTCCGGATATTCTATCGGTCGATCATCACGTCCTTTGGCTTTGTGGTCGGAATGACATGATAAGATCAACAACAGCAGCGCCAGACACACCACTGCCGGTATTTTCAGTGTGTTGGTGTTGAGAGTCATGCGAACATATTAGCCCTGTTGGATTATCTTGTCAATCTGGTTGTCGCACCGGGTCAGCCCGAAGTTTCCGATTGTATTTCATGAGGAGTAATTGCGTCCATGCCCCCGATCGTATAGATTGTATTGGACAGTATAAAGGCGGGGTCGTCTATTATTAACGAATTGTTTCTTCTTTAAGGAGCCGTAATTCACCTCATGCAAGACAACAACTCCTCCAGAATTATCGAGACACTGTCTATTTCTTTTGGAATTTTCTTCACCGCCGTGGTGTTGCCGCGATTGTTGATCGACGGCGGTACGCTCAAGATTGCCACCACTCAGGCGCTGGAGCTGATTCTGTCGCTGGGGGCAATTCTTGTAGTCGGTCGTGGTGATTTCATTGCGTATGGCTTCTGTCGCCCGGCTCGTGATCCTTACGGTCGCATCCAATGGCTGGTACCCGTCCTGGTTGCGCCGGTAGTCGGAGCTGCAGCTTCTATCCTGACTTTAGCCTGCGGCGGCAGCGGGAATCCAACGGCTAAACAAATGACACTCCCGGAAATTATCCTCTTTATCTGGATTCTTTCGAGCACTATCGAAGAACTCTTCACGCGCGGTTTCTTACAGAGCCACCTCGGTCCCATGAACGGACGACGGATTCATTTTCTCTTTTGGCATATTGAACTGCCCGCTTTCATTTCAGCGGTTTTTTTCGCGGCTATGCACCTGGTGCTGCTGTTTGCCGGAGTGGACGCCGTTACGATGATCACGGTGCTGCTTTTCACGTTTACCATCGGACTCCTGGCCGGGCATACCCGCGCCGGAACCGGAAGTCTCTATCCTGCTATCGGGGTCCACATGTTGGGAAATGTCGGTGGGATGATCGGAGGTATTCTTTACAGTGTTTACACCGTTCTCAGCGGTGGTCGTCTGCCCGGTCTTTGAGAGGCATGTCATCTTGTTTAACCCAAGATATCATGTTTAATGCCAACGACTTATAAGGATTCGGAGTCTAATCTCCGATTTTCTCGAATAATTTCTGAGTTACCGCGTACCTGTTTCAGAACGGCCCGAATAAACGGACCACCGACTGAGTCGGAAAAGAAAACTTAGCCGGATAAAACAGAAAACAACACAGGACTTCGGGGGCGAGGCAGGAGGTTGGGAAATGAACTTCAAGAATGGACTAAAAGATTTCGTGATCACCTTCGTGGTGATCTTCGTAGTCACCCTGGTGATCGCGGCCGGAGCGACTTATGGATACGAGCTGATTGCTCACGGCGACGGCATCATTAACTGGGTAACCTCTTTCTATCTGGCGATAACGATGGGCGTCCTGTACGCGATGGTCAATATCTACAGCCGCAGAATCAAAGCACAAAACCGTTGACGGTTGTTTGTTAAACACCGCAGCACTCCTGTAGAGCGGCAGGTTTCCTACCAGACCTGCCGCTTGTTTTATGCTATAAACCGCCGGTTTGCCCGATGTGTACGCCTGGACACTTGTTCCGTTACATTGCGGCGGAGACAAGCCCTGCCGCTACGCGTTCAGTGGCTCTGACCTCGCGTAGCGGGCGGCCTTGCGTCGCCCGCATTACAGTTATGTCTCGAAGAATATCCGAGCGTATGACTTTTTCAACCATTTCTATGAGGATGTAACCTGAGTTCTCCGCAGGTCGGATCCGTCTTCGAATCCGACCACACATTATCGAAACATCGCTTCACGATCCCCCTTCGGTGGACAGGAGTTTCGACTTCTTCCATTCATGCGCCATTCTCGTTGTGCCGACCGTGTTCGAGACATAGATTAGGTTTGTGCGATAGGAACGGGTGGCTCCCCCTTCAAACGGATTCCCGTCATCGCACAACAATCGCCGGTTAACTTAAATCGAAGGAGCTTGATAATGCGTTCCATTCTAACTCGTTGCTTGCCCATAGCAATCGTTCTTACCGTCGTGGCCGGGTGGGGCGGAGTGGCGGCTCAGACCGCCGTTCCCGAGTTTTCCGGGGATGTGGTGATCACGAAAGCCGACTCAACGACCGTTCTCGGTCGAATCTACGTTCACGATCCGCGTGTCCACCGATTCGAAATAACGCCTGAAAACGGCGGAGAGGTGTATCTGAAGCCTTCGTCGTCGCGCGGACGAATCTGGATTCTCAATCCGGCCAACAAACAATTTCGTGTGATCGGACCGGGCTTTGCCACCCGGACGGAGCCCTGGACATTTTGGACCGACTACCGCAACGACATGCGCGGCGGAACGGCCGGCACGGATACGATATCAGGATTCTCCTGTACGGTCTATGAGTTCAAATATTCCGAGGAGGACCCGATCACGGCCCGCTGGTGGGTGGCCGACACGCTGATGCGACCGATCAGGATCGAGGCCGACACTAAGATCGCCGTAGGAGTTGACTCCGCTTCCGCCTTCATCTATGAACCGGTCGCAGGGACTCTGGAAATTCGCAACATCAAGCTGGAGGACCTGCCCGATTCGCTGTTTGTTGTTCCGGAGGATTACACCGAGACGGAATAGCCCTGTAATACCTTAAAAAAAGCGGAGAGGCAGGGATTCTCAGCCCACTTTGCAGCACAAGTCGTTGAATGACAGCCAACTATCTGCCGGACAACGAGAAACGCAAGATCAGTTTCGGTGAGTTTCGGTTAGTTTGAGTGAGTTTCAGCACGTTTCAGAGCGTCACGCCGTTAGAAAATCGTTAGAAAAGCGCACAGGATCGCCGCGAGACGGGATGGACCTCGCTCCCGAACTCGGCGAGCTTGCCGCCGGTTCGGCCGTACACGACCGGTGGGCTCAGCACATGGGGCCTCACTCATTAGTCTCGGCCCGAAGGTGCAGTCTCCCACGGATCCCATGTTGTCAGCGCTGTAGACAGAAACAGACGCTGTGAAAAAACAACCGTGTTCCGACTAGTGCGATTTTATTCCACTAACCACGTGTAATACCGATCCATCAAACCGGTAGGTGCGGTAAGGGGGTATGGTATCAGTAACATACAGAAAGGAAGCATCTGGAGCGATGACCGGGTCAAAGAAGCCGCTCAATCCAAGAATTTCGGTAACCCTATGCGTGGTGAAATCATACAGAGCGGGCTGCCCCCCGGAGGCGTTGAAGACGAGCTTGCGGTTGCCATCTATCAAACTACATCTAGAATCCGCGCCTAAAAGTGGACTACCCGAATCGTCGACCAGCACTGCCTCGCTATCGTCCCGGAGGCTCACGACCTTGATTCGAGTTCCGTTGTACAGCAAAGAGTCCTTCCCTATAGGTGCCAGGCTGAAACAGAAGTCCATGAGCACTCCGAGGTGCAACTCCTCCAAGGCTCCGCTGTCGAAGTCGTAAACCCAAACATATGTTTCAGGTCCTTCATCTGTTCTCCCCCCGAAGAGAATGTAGAGCCGTCGTAGTCCGCTGTCGATACATGCCGCGTCTGCACTTATTCCCAGCAACATCTCCAGTTGCGTCTGCCCGCCGGTGTTGATGTTCAGCGTATGGTATGCAATGTCCTTGCTACCAATGAACAGGGTGCTGTCGTCGAGCCAATTGACAAACGGCCAATCTGTGCCGCGAGGCCACGACTCTACGGTTGCCATGAGGTCGCCGCTAGGAAGCAGCACCTTCAGGTAAGAGGAGTCATTGGCAAGTACTACAGTTGCGGTTAGTCCACGGTTAGGAGAAATGCACTCTACAGATCCATCTATGGGCACCCCCCCGACCCTTGCTTCACATGATGCACCGAGTACGACCAGTGCAATTGCGACCAAGGCTATAGCACTCTTCATGATTGACTCCTTTAGCGATAGCACTCCATCAATACGTTTTCTCGCAACATATGTACAATGCTGGTCAATGTGCCGAAGCAGCACTCAACCACAAAAGAGGCGGCTTAGGCATCCTCCAGCGCGTGTAGAGGAAATACTCAGGCGGCCTCTTATACGAGAAGCTAGCTTTATTGTGATCAGGCTTCCACGCTTCGGCCAAGCCAGGCTCAGAGTTACATAGCGTTGTAGGGTTAATGTGCACGCCAGCCTGAAATGAACCACTCCGGCTAGGGTTCTGCACAGCACCAGGCAGAACCACGTCGAGATGACCGCTCAATTGCTGCCCGCCTGGCAGCACGTCTCCCTTCTGAGCAGCCACCACTAGGTGGCCCGAGTTCACCAGATCCCCTACACGCGACTCGGCACAAGCGGACCACTCGCCAGACGAGCTGATGTCGTCGTATAGCTCGTTCGCTGACCTGGTTTGAGTTATCCCGTCGTCTTTCATTGCCCCTTCGAACGCAGTAGGGAACTTCATGGGGTCAGAAGATGCCGATTCATGTGCAGCGAGGATCTGAGTGAATTCAATTGTTGTTCTGACACATGCCAGTTTCTCGCCAATATGTTCATCGTGCACGAATTGTCCTGCGTCGGCCATGAACGACGTGATCACTGTTTCCCTCGTATCATGGTACTTGCCCCATAAGGCATCAGCCTCTACGCTCGACGCCGACAACACGGACGGCGGCAATTCACCATCTCCATCGCTCGAAGAAGGAGCGACAGTGCTCGGTGATGCTGCCCCCCAACTTGCCGTCCAGGCATCCAGCTTTGCCGCCCCTATATTGGCGAGAGTGGTGCCTGCCGTAAAGGCCAAACCGCCGACATCCCATTTGCCTTGCCGGGCGCTGTTATAGCCAAACCTTATCCCGTGTCCTTTGAGTCCTCCTATACACCCCAGTAGCTTTCCTTCCGCCTGGCTCATAAGCGCTAAGCCTAATGCGCTCCAACCTGCGTCACGCCCGCCGTATTTGAAGGCATTGTAGATGTTGCCGACTTGCTTAGCCGCACTGTACGCAGCATATGCCTTTAGTGCCCAAGCCAACGCAGCGACAGCCCAGTTTCCGTCCTGATCGACCATAGACACAGGGTTATTGGCACAATATACAAACCCGGATGCGAACTGTGAAGCCTTATCTATAGAGGTGAAACGTCCAAGATCTGAATCATAGTACCTGGCACCGAAGTAGTAATAATCGAATGAACCCTCATCGTCCTTCTCTTTTCCCGTGAAGCGCATGTCTGTCTTGTAGTTACCCCATGCCTCCATGGTGCCACCGTAAGGGTAATAGTTGTAAAATTGGACCACCGCGGCTGTGTCAAATATTCCTGAAGGATCGTTCATGACAATCCTCGTGGACCCCAAGTGGTCGCCTATGAAGTAATTCAGCTGAGCATTGTCGTTCTCGTGGAAAGTCGCAATTCGGCCACTGGGACCGTTAACATATAGGTCTATCACATCATCGTCTTGATCGAACGTGGCGATAAGAGTGCTGCCTTCATACAGATAGTATGTGTACACAGTGTTCTGCTTGACGCACAGCGTGCCTCCACCACCTCCAATCGCCTCGGTTGTAACACCCCCTAATTCAGGAAGGCTATTGACTCCGAATTCTATTCCGGGCACAGTGTCATCGTCACACTCTGTCCAGTAGTTGTAACGGTACTTCTTCATGATGCGCTGACCGGTGTGGTCGTAGCTACAGTCGACCGTACAATTGACACCTGGAATTGTGTTTGGGGGCTGCACCGCTCGTGTGACCAGATTGCGATAATCGTAGTACATTGAATCAAGGCCCTTTGCCGAGTCGGCAACCAAGTTTCCCAGCGCATCATAGTACATAGATTCACCGACAGGCATATCGCTCGTTCTGGCCAATCTCGAGGACCCGGTCGTGGTATCGTACACATATGTAATGGTGTCGCCATCGAAAATGGTCTGAGTCCTGTTTCCCAGGGCGTTGTATGCATAATACCGAGTGCCGGGTGGCCCAGGGCTTGCCCTGGGTTTCCAGAAGAAAACTCCCGCTCGTTCTACAAGGCTTCATAATAAATGTAATATACGACAATTGTGTCGTAGTGCAAAGCAGTATGACAGCGAAACCTCGCTGCGGCGCTTCGCAAATCCCACCCGAGGCCGGGTGGCCCTGGGCTTGCCCAGGGTTTCCAGAAGAAAACTCCCGCTCGTTCTACATGGTTTCATAATAAATGGAATATATGATAATTGTGCCGTAGTGCATAGCGGTATGACAGCGAAACTTCGCTGCGTCGCTTCGCAAATCCCACCGAGGGGTGGGGCACCAAAAAGATGAAGAGGGATTCCCGCTTTCGCGGAAAGACGCTTTCGGAGGTATGCTGCTGCAGGGGCAGACGAGACATCTGTCGCCCACGAAATCCCACCCGAGGGGTGGGGCACCTTTGTCCGAAACTTTCAGATTTATCCCACCCGTGGACGGGTGGGCCATTCGGCTGCAATTCCCACCCGTGGACGGATGGGCCACCCCTTAATACTCCCGCTATAATCCTGCGCATAAAAAAGCGGAGAGGCAGGGATTCGAACCCTGGATAGAGCTATTAGCCCTATAACGGATTAGCAATCCGCCGCCTTCAGCCTCTCGGCCACCTCTCCGGCGATAAGAACTTACGAGGATGGAATATATCGGACCGGCTCGGTTATTTCAAGCCCTTTTTCCGCCCGATTGATGAATTAACTGCGGTCGGACCGGCTCAGCTTGGCGGTTACCACGTGAGTCCCGTCCTGGGAAAAGATGACACCGTCCATTTCCTCTTCGATTTCCTTGACCAGGCAACCGACGTGGATTTTTACCCCCGGATAGACTTTACCGACGGCAATCACGCGGGCATCGCGAAGAGCCAGGAGTTTTTCTTCGGTCTCACGCTTCTTCTTCTCCAGAGCCTCAAGAGCAACCGGGACATGTTTCCCGAACTGCTCCAGTTTGGCCAGCCCCTCCTCCTGCTGCGGAGTGAGTTTCTTGTCCAGTTGGAGCTTATAAAGGTCGTATAGCTTCTCTTTGACACGGGCGGCGTCGGTTTTCAGGCGAGCTATTTCGTGTGTGGCTTCATGGTACTGGCGCAACAGTTTCTCATCGTAAGCAACCGTCAGAACGGTCTGGGTACCGGCATCGGAGCCGATATCGGTAGCGCGAATTTCTTTGCCGGCGTTGATTTCACCCCCGACAATTTTACCCTTACGCCCCTTGACCATCACCCGCTCATGAGCGGTAACATGACAGTTGACCAGTTCTCCCCCGGATATTACATGCTCTCCGGCCGTAATCGTCTGCCCCTGGGCGTACTTAATCGTAACATCGCCGTCAGCGTGCATAACCCCATCACCGCCGCCGTAAAAACCGCCTCGAACAAGGATGTTCCCCTTACAGAAGACTTTGGCATCCTCGACATTGCCGCTCACCTCGAGATCCCCCCCTACTTTGACCTCAAAGCCGGTATGTATGTGCCCGGTAATACGCAGCGAACCGACACAGTCCAGATTGCCGACGTTAAAATCGACATCTTTGACCTGCATGACATCCTTGACCGAGACACGCCCCTGTTTGAAGATAATGGCCCCGTCGCAACGCGCTCTCATTTCGAGCCCACCTCCCACGATTTCTACATTCTCGCCGGGACTGAACGGGATGTTACGACCGCGCGGCGCCGAAATAGGGCGACCATCGACACCGGTGCCGGAGATACCATCGGCGGGAAGCGTGCGCTTGACCAGCAGATCTCCCTTGTGGACGTTCTGAATATAACCCATGTCGCGATAATCGATGCGACCGTCGGGACCTTCCTGGGGCTGAAAACGATTTTCAGTCTGGAAAAAATACTCGAATTCAGTGTGCTTGCCCTGAACCATCGGGCTGCCCTTGGCCACCTCGATGCTTTGGCCGTAAGCCTGGCCGATAGCGGCTTCGACAATGGCATCTTCGTTCAAGCCATAGGTAACCCCGGCCAAACTGATCGCCTGGCGAATTTCCTCTTCGGTGACAGGCGGTTCTCCGGTAGTAGGCTGACTGATCGCAATTGTAGCAATCAGGCGATCCTTGGTGATATTCACCCGGACCCTTTTACGTCTTACGACGCTGTCCTTGTTTTGTATGTCGGGAGTCTCGGCCGGCGTCATCGGGGCTCCTCTAGGTCGGTTCGTTGGAAGTCTGGTTCGAAGCGGACAGGATGCGCCAGTAAGCCCGCTCCACAACCAGCGATATCTCGTAGCTCTTGAACGGCTTGGTCACATATTCATCAGCACCCAGAAGAAGAGCATCTTTTACGGTGTACGTGTCACCATAAGCGGTCATGATAATGACACCGATTTCAGGGTGGTCTTTCTTGATGATGCTGAGCAGCTCGAAACCGTCCATGCGCGGCATCTTCATATCCGAGATAACGATATCGACCTTATTGTTTTTAAGATACTCCAGAGCGGCAACGCCGTCCTCCGCCGTGTTGATCCGGTACCCCTCACGCGAGAGGATCTTCATCAGCAGGTTACGCATCATCAATTCATCATCGACGATCAATATCGATATCGAACTCTTCATCTATCCGTCTCCTTAATCAAGCACAAGTGCTCGCTCAGATTCCGTCCCCAACCTCAGCGTTGCAACGCTGAAGTTACTTCGGAGATGAACGTCTCCATCATTACCGGTTTGTACATCACCCTGCAGGCGCCCATAATCCCGGCTTCGGTTACCAGTTTCTCGGTAGCGTTACCGGTAATAATCATGACCGGCACCTCGGGTGAGATATCCTTGATAGCCGAGAGGACATCCAATCCGGACATTTCCGGCATAATGAGGTCCAGAGTGATCAGATCGTATTGACTGCCGCGTACTTTGGCGATGGCATCCTGGCCGTCGCCGGCGAGGTCTATATCGAAGGCCTGAGTAAGTTCGCAGAAATCTTTGAAAACGTCCTGAACCCATTTTTCGTCATCGACGATCAACACCCGGAACGGTTTGCCCCTTTGCCTGACCAGTTGGGTCAGCACCTCGGTTTCGGGAGAACTGTTCAAACCTGTCTCCTGTTCTGTAAGTCTATCGATCCGGTGGTTGGCACCGGTATATTGCATCTTTCGGCCCCTTTTGGTGCGTCGCAACCTCGGCAATTTCGCCCGAAGCGGTTTATTCCGATCCGGACGCTGGTACGGGCTGTCGCCAGGGCGCCGAAACGACGCCTTTCTGTTATTATCGTCATCTCAATCTCATCCTAAACGGCCGGACCGGCATAATCTTAACCGTCCGATTACACGGTCAGGTCGGTAGATTTGGACAATGTATCCATGATCGAGGAACACTGATCCAAAATCGAATTCAGTTTCAGTTCGATTCGATCTCTGGAGACAGCTCCGGAGGGGACATCGTAAGCCATTGTTTCCAAATGCCTTGCAGCACCTACCAGATGTGTGATCTCCTGTACCGCCTTGATCGTGCCGTTGACCAGACGAACGAAGTCCGGTTCCATTTTGCCCAGTTCTTTGGAATTGGGTTTGGCCTTGGCCAGGTATATAGCCAGGTTCAGAGCCAGGACTTTTACTTCTTCGCTGAGACGGTCCACCTTGTTGACGATGGTAATCTCTCTGCGGCGATTTGTTTTTGACTCCATATCTATTCCAATAGCTTGGCGATACTTTCTTTTAGCTCGGACAGATCGGACGACTTGACAAGGTAATCATCAGCGAGCCAGGTTTGAAAATCCGCCTTATAGATACTGTAAGCGGAGTTAATCACGACCCGAGTATCGGGTAATTTTTTGCGGAGTTCCTGAAGCGCTTCGATTCCGGTCATCTCCGGCATCTCAATATCGAGGACGATCAGATCGAACGACTCGGGCGGTCCGGCCTGAAGCAGCTTCACCGCAGAATCCATTGTCTCGACCCGGTAGCCGCATTCCTCCAGTTCGGTCTGATAGAGCAACCGGATATGCGGATCGTCGTCAACTACCAGGATTCTCTTCTGAGTCATTTTTCCTCCTGTGAATCGGAATCTTGACGTAGAGCGACGGCAACGACTGCAGGTTGGTTTGCAAACCATAAGTACCGCCATGATAACGGATCGTTTCACCGGCAACCATGACGGTCAGTCGTTGTGAGGCCCCCTTCTGTGAGAATATCTGTGTCAGCAGTTTGTGCATCTTGTCGCGGTTTTCCTCGGGAGTGTGCACATCGATAGTCATGCAAGCCTGGCCATCGACAATTTCCGTGTGAACCACGGCATCTCCGGGTGGAATCAGCTCCTCGGCAACCAGCTTGAGGAGTTGATAGACGGCATGAGCCAATTGATCGCTGTTGCCAAACACTTCAATTCCCGGCTGTAGTTCCAGATTGATATCATCAAAAGCGCCACGGCACCGACCAGCGAGCGTACGATAGCTGCGCTCGATCAGGGCGGAGAAATCAACGACTTCGTTCCGGGCACGGCTGGCTTTGGAGAAATCCAACACATGAGCAAGAACGGTTTCGGCGCGACGAACCTCACCGGCAATGATATTCAGGTATTCCCGATGATGATCGGCCAGGTCGGACTTGAGCAACAGGTTGGCGAAGCCACCGACGATGGTGAGCGGATTACGTAGTTCATGCGCTATCGCCGAAGTGAGTTCGCCGATCACCGACATTTTCTCGAACTGGATGATCTGATCCTGGGTCTCGGCCAGACGGCGATTGATACGCTCCATCTCCTGAGCACGTTGAAGCTGTATCTCATATAGTTCAGCGCGTTCCATCGCAACGGCAGCCTGATTCGATAATACCTGCAACAGGCGAACATCTTCATCGGTGATCGTACGCCCGGTGAAAAGGTTGTCGGCGACCAGTAAACCCTGGAGGTTTCCCTTGCTGACCATCGGGACCAGAGCCAACTCGCGCGAGCCAAGACGTAGTATAAGCGACTGAGTGATTTCATCGACCGGGTCGTTCGGATCGAGAATAAACCATTGACCAAGATGACAGGCATTCTCAATATCCGACGGTTGGTTGAAATCGATGCTGTAATCTTTGATGAGCCCGGTAATTCCGCCTTCGACACCGACCTCGTCATGGATGCTGGCGGTCAGCAGATCGGACAAGGTCAGTCTATTCGAGTCCATATCGTGCCAGATGCGTCCGGCCTCTTCGGCCGAGGTCGGCCCCACCGCCAGATGCCCCTGGAGCAATCGTTGCTTTTCATCGTACAGGAACAGGAAAGCCCGGTTGAAACCGAGTCCCTGAGAAGCCGTAGCACCGGTCAGGATGGCCATGAGAATATGATCCAGGTCATGCGTGGATGAAAGCGCCGTGGCGACTTCGGCCAGGATTTGCAGTTCATCCTGAAGCTCGGCATAGGCCGCTTGATTTTCCAGTTTGCGAGTCTGGCGGACGAGAGCGACGATGCGGCGATCGTCGTTATATCCAAAAGCCTGACAGCAGAAATCCAACTCGCAGAATTGACCTCTCCGATTGGTACAATGCACTTCGGAAAGACAGAAGGGGCGATCGCCGTTCAGGACTTCATTGAAATGTTCCTGGACATCTGAGTCGAATACATTGTCGATTCGTTCCAGAGAATAATCGATTCCCGGAGCTTGTTCATCGATACCCAGAAGTCGTGCGGCGGTTTCGTTGGTATGCACTATATAGCGATCGCGGTCGACCACGAACTGACCGATCTCGAACCGACTGAGCAGTTCGTCGCCGACGGTTGTCGGGATATTTGTGACTTGCTCTAACAGTCTGTCCATCGTTAATCCTTGTCTTCCGTCTCGACGCATCGATCCATCGCTTCGACCAGACTGCATATCCCGCTCAGGCGGCGATTTGCTTTGGAAACGCGAAGGGCGGCAGCTTCGATACGTCTCATACGCGACAGTTCCTTTTGACTGACCGCAGATTTCTCCATTACCAGGCATTGGATATTGCCCACGATTACGGCCAGGGGGTTGTTAATTTCATGATTGACACTGGCGGCCAGACGCGCAGCTTCTCGCAGCCGCACCATGAGGTTGGCGCCCGATAAAACATTCCGTTCACCAGTGGAATGCTGCTGCACTTCAGCCCGTGTGCGATTGAGTTCTTCGTCCAGTTGCAGCATCTGTAACGAGACGCCGAGGGGCCCGGCGACCATCTCGGCCATCCGTAATTTCTCGTCGTCGTAGATATCCGCGGCAAAACAACCGAGATTGACCACTCCGACCAACTCCTCACCGTACAGCAACGGAATTGACAAAATGCTGCGATAATGACCGTCCGGTTCGGATAGAAAATCTTTCTTACGTAACGGAATCCGAGTGGGGCGACGGTTGGCTGCCACCCAGCCTTCGAGGCCGAGTCCGGATCCCAGTGACAGATAACTCAGGAATTGTACACGGCGTCCGACGCTGACCAATTCTTCAAGACGACGGCTCACACGGGACACCAGATGCACCGTTGCGCCATCGAACGGGATCAAATCCTTGAGTCTCTTCAACAGCGAGGCGCTTTTATCCGAAAGGGAGCCCTTAATATCGATCGGGCTGCACAATCGAAGAAGCTTATTGAGACGATCCGCATCGTTTGATACGGTCGGGATGTCACTAGCGGTCGTGGTCACCCTTCCTCTCCTACAGTAGCCTGCTCCAGGTGCTCAGTTATCCGGCGACACAGTTTTTGTTCCAGCTCATGGAAGAAGATCTGTTTATCCGGTGCCGAGACATGAATTTCAGGATCATTGATGTTGTCATCCATGGACATTTGCATGATCCGTTTGGCTTCTTTACTGATTTTGAAAGGCTCGGCGGTAATGACTCTCCCCCAGGACAAATCGATGAGGCGCAACTCACCTTCGATCACTCCGACAGTCGAATATTTGTGGAAAACCAGCGGGATATGCCAGCTTTTACGCCGTTCGAGCCGTTCGGAGTTAACATCGACCAGCAGCAAATAACGCCCGCCCACTTCGCGTCCCCAGTTGACCAGCGAGTCGGTATCAAAGCGATTGGTCGGGAAAGGCGGAAGGTTATCCTGTCCGGGTTCTGCCAGCACCGGTCGCAGTTGTTCGTTGCGAGAGATATCCGCAGCCAGAATTTGTTCGATTTGCGGTTGTGACCAGGCGGACTCGGCCTGATCGACACGTATTATGATTTTACGTGCGAACGAATCAGCCAGGGCAACTCCGTTCAATACCATGATCAGTAATGCCAGAGCTATGCCGATCTTGACCAGTCGGGCAATCATAATCACACCTGTTCCCGAGCTACGAACCGGTTGACGACCTCACGAACGGTCTTGTCGAAATGGTCAAACTGCTCGTCCAGAAGATCCATCTCGGAAGCCGACAGAATGTCATTCAAATTCTCGCGTGTAACGAACTGAACACCGGCAAGATTGCCGCTCTCATCCGTATCACAACGTTTGACCAGACCGAGAATACCGTTGAGGGTGCCGGTGTCACGAAGCAGGAAACGCATGGCGACGATGTCGCCTTCATTGACCGGCTGCTCCAGATCGAGCAGTACGCCGCCGGCGGAAATGTTCAGGATATTTCCCTGAATGCGATACTCATCTCCCTGCGGCCAGTAGTTTCCGAAAATGTCCTTAATGCGACTCAGTGAAGCGGGAGAGGTTATCTCGATTCTTACGAACTGACGTTTTTCGGTCGTATGCTCCTGAGCAGTCGCGACCTTGTTATCGTTGGCATCCTGCGTGGGTGATTTTCCCATGATTAACTCCTGTATCGATGGCTACAATCTATTTTTCTTTTTCCAGGCAATCAGCGCCTGGTTCATCTCGGCCCGCTTAGGGGCGGTAAACTCAAACACGGCCGGGGGTAGAAGCTTGAGAATGTTCTCAGGTACTTCGACCCGCGCCTGCATGTCGGTGAGGAATTCCACACCGGTATAGAAATGCCCGGTTTCGGGCTGTATGCTGTGTCTGACACATCCGATCATGAGAACCGGGAATTCGAATTGATCGAGGGCCAGATTAACGAATAACTTGGTGCCTTTTTCCAGGCGACTGGAGAGATCAAGTAAAAGACCGCCGCCGGAGAGATTGACGGATTCGGTTTCCATCCAGCGCATATTCTTGAGTTTCTTGGGATGAAAAGCCGGTCCGGCCATAACGGCCATGCGCACCGGGAACGACATGCGAACCCGAATGAAACGTCGGCGCATGAGCGGAAGAGCTTTATCGTCCAGAAAAATACGACAACGACCGCCGGAGGTGCGCTTAAGCAGGGCAGCAACAGTGATTTCTTCTCCCTTGTATTGGAAACAGAGGGCAATTTGTTGATTGCTGACGAGCGTATCGATGCTTCTCTCGGCGCCGCCGCGATCCAGGGTGAGAGAATTTTCGCGAGCTTCAATCACTCGTGTGGCCAGCGGTCTTCCGGGGAATTGTTCCGAATGTACCGTAACGGAACGACCAACCATTGTCGAGAGATCTAACAAGGCAGTGTTGAACATGACATCATCATGCTGATCTCTGACGGCCTGGGTGACCATATCTACAGCAATCCTTTCTGGCGCAGTTCTACTTGTTTATGGAAGATGAAACTGACCAATCGATTCTGAGCCACGCGGCCAAAATGCCTGACCGATGTCGGTAATTGCTCCAGTTCGTGACTCTCAAAGAATTTTCTGAGATTGTCGGAGGTAATGAACTCAACGCCAACCATGCGCTGGCGTTCATCCAGAGCTTCACGGCGGCAGACAGCAACCACCGTTTCGGGAAGCTCGATACCCGGGAAAAAAGCAAATTTCAGCAACAGACGATCATCCACACGCGGTTCATCATTGATATGGATCAGGGCGCCGCCGCCGCTGAGATCAACGGTGGTAGAATCATGCCAGGTGAGTGACTCCTCGAACGATTCGTAATCCATAACCGGTTTAATGAGTGCCCAGGACAGCTTCTCCGTGACCTCGATACGAGCGAACTGGCGGCGTTGTACGCGCTTAACGTTGCTCGGCGGAGTGAGGATATAAGCTTCACCGTTGGCGCGAATGAGTTTCTTGACAACCGACTGACATTGATAAACGGCATCTTCACGAGTTATCAGAATCGAAACCGCGGCGTTGCTGCGGAGGAGGGTATTTCCTCGCACATACTCCGGCGCGTCAACCAGGATACCGGAGTTGACGAAATCCTCGACGCGGGCGGTATAAATGCCCGCCTCACTACCCTCACCGATAACGATTTCGATCCGTTCCCAGATTTTAAGCGGTTTTGAAAGTCTGGGCAGCGGTAGTTCCGCAACAGCCATGTTATCCTATCCTAAGCCGTTTTAAGTGCTTCCATGTTGGCCCGACCCTGCTCTATTGCCAGTTCGAGAATCTTACGAGCAAGCGCGGTTCGGGAGCGGTCGTTCCGATTGCGATAAATGAAATCCTGGCCGTACTTGATGGTGCTGTTGAAGTACTGACGAGCACCGTCGTAGTCCCCCACGCGACGTGAAAGTTCCGCGATCAAGTACGAAGCCTGTAGCTGCTGATAACCGGGCGAGATATCGCGGCCATCGGAGAAAGCAGCCTGATAATAACTGACGGCCTTTTCCAAAGCGGTACGTTCGTTGATAGTCACACCGTCCCAGGTCAGGCGGACTTCCTTGAGATAATCCGTAAAGGAATTGCGCCCGGCAAAGCCCACGCCGGTGACTCCATCCTGTTCGTCCAGCACCGTCCCCTTGTATTCATTGAGAGCCTGCCCCAGTTGATTCAACTGTGCTTCCATATCACCGAATGCCTGGCGGCAACCGTTGACACCGGACGCGATCGACTCCTGGAACGGTACCATCTGAGCTTTAATTTCCGAGGGTATCTCGGCATTATCGAACTGCGCCTGCCAGTGCCGCTCGAAAGCTCGCATCTCTTTGGCGAACGATTCCAGAGCGGAATCCATACCGGCGAAGCGGTTGTCAATGTCAGAGGTCAGATTACCGAGAGCATTGGTAGCAGGATTACCGAGACGGTTCATCGCACGGAACACCCAGCCAATGCGAAGATAGAAACGACCGAGGTCGAGGTTCGACGGGTGATCGGCAAGCAGTTCATCGTAAACAGCCAAATGCAGTTTCAGGATGGCTGACTCGTTGGGAAAACGTTGGGTGTCGATCGCCTCACCCATCAGCTTCAGAACCGAACCAGCCTGTGCCAGTTGATCGAGGTGCTGAGGTTTGATGCTCTTCAAGCGGTACGTGATAAAATTGGTATCTTTCTTCCACTCCTTGAAGCTGTTGTTGAACTCGCGAGTGTAGAAGCAGTTACTGCACGTAGCGGTGAAATAGAGCAGTGGATTGTGGTTCTGATAGCGTTTGAAGCGCCATTCGATGTCGGTTGGGCAGAAATCGGTATCTCTCCCCTGCTCGGTATAAGCCCCGACCCGAACCGTCTGTAGTTCGTTGATCGTTTTGCAGATCGGGCATTCGATCCGCGAGATGAAAAATGGGCTGTCTGTTGCCATGTTTATCTCCAGAGAATAATTAATTAGCCTTTAAAGTGAGCAGTTGCAGCTCCGTCTCTGAGATTGGGAGCACGCGCTGAATTTTCTCAGCGGAAGCACCGGCCTTAAGCATCTCCCGGGCGATACGATGGATATCGTTACGGTCGGTGCGGGCCATACGCGTTGTCGGAACAACGGCAGGCCTGGTCGGTGTCGGCGCCGTTTCGGGAGCTTTCGGATTCGAGAGATTCACGAAACTCCCGGTCTGCTCGGTCGGTTTCGGCGGCATCACACCAGGTGCAGCAGCGGCCAAAGTCGGCGATGCCGCAGCTTCAGCAGTTTCGGTGCGACGGTTGCTAAAAGCGCTGTAAACGATTAACGACAGCGCTCCGGCCGCCAGATAGCCCGCGATGTTAAGGGCCATGTCCAGTATGATGTTGCTTGAAAGTTCCATTTTCAGCTTCCTGTCTTGTTTATGCTTCCAGATCTATGCGGTCACCCGCCTGGGGAGCCGGCTCTTCCGATGTCCGGTCATCCGTTTCATTTTCAATCGTCTCTTCGTTCGGTTCTTCCTGTGGCTCGTCCGGTTGTGCTTCCGTGTTCTCCTGATCGGTGGCTTCTTCGCTTATGATCAGTTCATCCTCGCGTCGTTTCTTCTTTTTGAGTTCTTCCTTCAACTCCTTCAAGAAGCGCCGCTCGTTCTCATCCCGCTTGGAGCGCACCAACGGGTTGACTTTCTCGTCGGGGGGCGTTCCGAACAACGGTTCGGTTCGTTCAATTTCCTGTGCCATGGCACTCCCTTTCCGAGCCTTGAGCTAATCCTATCAACCGGTAAGGGCAAATCTCTCTTTCACCATGCCGCGCAGTTTGGCGACAGCCCTGGTGTGAATCTGCGATACGCGTGATTCGGAGATGTGCATCACCTCACCGATCTCCTTCAGGGTTAATTCTTCGAAATAGTACAAAGCGATAACCAGCTTCTCCTGGTCGGTCAGGCGGTCAATGGCCACCACCAGGAAAGAGCGCAGTTCGCCTTTTTCGATATCGCTCAGGATATTCCCCACCGAGCCGTCGACAATCGTTTCGATTCGGGGGACCTGGCGGTTGTCATCCTCACGGTAGACAACTTCGTCGAGCGAGAGGACATTAGTTCCGTGGACATCATCCATAGCCAGGTGAAGCTCCTGCACCGAAATGTTCATGCGGTGCGCGATTTCTGCATTTTGCGGCTTACGACCGAGTTCGTTTTCGAGACCGGTGTAGGCGCGATCGATTTCGCGCGACTTGGCACGGGTCGAGCGCGGCACCCAGTCCAGAGCACGCAGTTCATCAAGAATGGCTCCGCGGATACGCGGTACGGCGTACGTTTCGAATTTCACACCACGAGCGGAGTCATAATTTCCAAACGCCTCGATCAACCCGATGACGCCGGTGTTAACCAGGTCCGATAATTCCACCGACCGGGGAAAACCCATAGCCATGCGCGAGGCAACATTGCGAACCAGCGGCAGGTATTTTTCGAGTAGTTGCTGGCGCATTTCCTCGGAACGGCATTTCTGATAGCGGGACCAATCCCGTTCAGTGACTTCCCACTTGCGAGATTTCCTGGCCCTGGCGGTCACAGCCGTTTGAGCCATCTGGGTCATATCGGCATCAGCCGGGTGTTTTCTGGTCGTCGATTTTTGCATCGTAGCCATTTGATTGCTATTCCCTTGTATCGGCCTTTATCGTTAAGCCATTGATTCTTTTTCTGTTTGAAAGCCGCGTCCCGGTCGGAGTTATCCCGAAATCGGTCAGCAGCCGGGCGGCGAGTTCATCGAACGCATATAGCGCATCGCTGGGCTGATCCAGCCCTGCCAGGGTGGTCTGACCGGCTACGCTCCGGCGTACTGATTCATCCTCCGGCAAAAAGCCCACGGTTTGCGGGGAAACGCCGAGGAACCGCTCGGAAAGCGCTGAGAACTTGCGGATGATATATTCAGCCTCTTCGACCCCTTCGGTCCGATTGACCAACAGGCGGCAGTCAAGGCGGGGATTGCTGCGTTTGAGAAACTTGAACAGACCGTAACAATCGCTGATAGAGGAAAGCTCCGGTACCAGCAGCAACAGGTTCAAATCTGAAGTATGGGCGGCCATAATGGCGGTTTGAGTAACACCGGAAGAATGGTCGACCAGGATGAAATCGTAATCAACAGCCTGTTTGAGCAGGTTGCGTATCAGGCGACGGGAAGCGGTTTCATCTTCAGGATCCAGATTTTCACTGTTGCGGAATCCTCCCAATAAGTCCCAACCCGGCTTGATTCGGTATACCGCTTCTTTAAGGCTCAGGCTTCGATCGGCGAACTCGCCCAAACCGAAATCGCAGGTTGCCTTGGCGAGAACATGCAGATTGCCGCTGTAAAGGTCACCGTCGACCATCAGGACGCGGAGCCCCCGAGCAGCCAGCCGGTCAGCCAGATTGAACGTTACAACAGTCTTGCCTACGCCGTTCTTACCGGACAGAATGGAAATCACCACGGCAGCACGGCCATGTTCCGGGGCGCGGGTGAAAGTCTGCTTAAACAAGGAACGCCTCCACCTGCAACAGGTTACGAATCATCCGATCCGGATCGGGCGTCTTGATCTCGCCGATACCGGAAGGAGATTCGGTAATGAAACCGATCGGACATCCGGAGGCTTCGGCCGCAGCAATAGCGGTACCGCAGAGATCGGTCAGATCAAGCATCGTAACAACGACATTGGTAGGCTCAAAAACGGCGGCATTACGAGCCAGATGCGGGATATCACTCGACCGGGTAAGGGCGGAATAAACCGCCAGCACGTGCGTCGGATCGAGCGAGCGAGCCTGTTCCACCAAACGTTCCAGTCGATCAGGATCGCCCGGCAACGCAGGAGAATCGATCAGGGTGATGCTGTCCGGATTGAGATAGAGGTCTTTATCCTGAGACTGGACATCGACTACATCGGCGCCGAGGATACGACCGTATCCGGCGATCTCGTCGAAGGCAGCCATTTTAACCGTATCGAGGGTAATCAAACTGACCGGCAGCTTCTGCAGCATGATCAATTGAGCGGCCAGTTTGGCTACGACGCTGGACTTGCCGGCGCCGGCAGGCCCGACGAACAGAACGCGATCACCGGGCGCAAACGGCATTGACGGAGCCATCAGGCAGGCGGTCTCTTCTACCAGTATGGAGCGCGTCACCGCCGTCAGGTCATCGCCGATTTTAGCTGAGCGATTGGCCTTTTCAATCAAGCGCTGAATAAATGGTTTCGGGAAATCGGCGTCGCGCAGGGTTTGTTCAATGACATAAAAACCATCACGACGCTCGCGTTCGATACGCTGTTCGACCGATGTTTTATCAATCCCGGCAATCCGATTGTTTGTCTTGTTCTCGCGGGGCGTTTCAGCATATTCATCTTCCGGTACAACGTCGGTATCTTCTTCATCCATCACGGCCGTGGCCGTCGCGGCGGACCCAGCTTGCTCAGCCAGTTCCAAAGCTGCCGCCAGGGCATCAGGACGGTTATCATCGAATACGCTGTCGATCACCGTCCCCACCGGTGAGGTCAAAAGCAGAGTTGACTGCTCGACTGTGGGATTTTCCAGGCAGGCGGTTATTTCAACCGACAGACGACCGCCGCTGCCGGTAATTTGCCGTGTCTTCAGCACGATCGCCTCACCGCCCATTTGTTCGCGCACCCGCTTGAGAGCGGCGCTCGAAGAACGTTCTACGAAAGACTTAATGATCATCGTCAAACCTCACGACTCCGGTGGAGATCAATTCGACATCCGGCATGATTTCGTTGTAGGAGACCACGGCCAGACTGGATACCCGGGCTTCAACCAGGCGGCGCAACGCCAGCCTGACGTTCGGCGAGGTAATGCAAATCGGGGTATGACCTTCGGTTTGCATTTTCTCCGTCTGCTTCTCGATTTTGCCCAGCAGGCGATCGGTCAGCGACGGGTCCATGACCAGCATGAGCCCCTGTTTGGTATTCTGGACCGATTCGGAGAGTTTCTGCTCGACGGCCGGGTCTATGGTGAAGACATGGATGCGATTGTTTTTATCGCGGTACATGTCGGTTATTTGGCGACGCAGATTCATGCGGACGTACTCGGCGAGGACATCAGGCTCCTTAGTCGCGCCGATGTAATCGGAAACCGTCTCGATTATGGATCCGAGATCGCGGATAGAAACACGTTCACTCAATAGCGACTGGAGAACTTTCTGGAGGTTGCCGAGCGAAACGACGTCGGGAATGGTCGAATCGACCAGGGCCGGAGAATCCTGCTTGAGATTATCAACCAGGCGCTGGACATCCTGACGGCTCATGATTTCCGGCGCAGCGGTACGAATGATTTCGGTCAGATGAGTCGCCAGTACGGCTGTCGGTTCCACCACGGTGTAATTCTTGGCCTCGGCGATTTCCTTGAGATTCGGAATGATCCAGGTTGCCTTGAGCTTGAAAGCCGGTTCGACGGCACTGAAGCCCTCGATCTTGTCGTCGACAAAACCGGGATTAATAGCCAGGAGGTGATCAATCATCAGTTCGTACTTGTCAACGGTAACTCCCTTGACCTTGATGCGATACTCATTCGGCTTAAGTTGAACATTATCACGGATACGCACCGGCGGCACGATGATGCCGAGTTCTGAAGCCAACTGTTTACGGATCGCCCCCACGCGCTTGAGCAGATCGCCTCCCTGTTTGGCGTCGACCAGCGGGATTAAACCATAGCCAATTTCCAGACTGAGAGTGTCGACTTTGAGGAGATCCTCGGCACGCGGTTCCGGCGGGGTTGCATTCTGCTGAGCCTGCTGACTTTCACGAACCCGTTCCACCCGCTGCTGTTTCTTCTGAGCCTGATTAGTGAAATAACCGGCCACTCCGGCAAGAGCACCCAGCAATACGAAGGTCATGGTGGGCATGCCGGGAACAAAACCGAAAACCACCAGAACTCCGGCAGCCACCATGATGGCACGAGGTTGGCGGGTCAACTGACCTGACATATCCTTGCCCATGTTGCCGGAGGCCGCCGAGCGAGTGACGATGATACCGGACGCGGTTGAAATCAGCAGAGCCGGGATCTGTGTAACGAGACCGTCACCAATCGACAGCAACGAATAGGTCCGGAGAGCTTCCGGCAACGTCATGCCGGATTGAACGATACCGATGATAAAACCACCGATGATGTTGATAACGGTGATCAGAATACCGGCGATGGCATCACCCCGGACGAACTTGGAAGCACCGTCCATAGCACCGTAGAAATCGGCCTCACGCGCTATATCCTCGCGGCGACGGCGGGCTTCCTGCTCGGTGATAATGCCGGCATTGAGATCGGCATCGATAGCCATCTGCTTGCCGGGCATGGCATCCAAAGTGAAACGAGCGGCCACTTCCGAGATACGAGTGGCGCCCTTGGTAATTACAACGAACTGGATAATGACCAGGATGACAAAGACAATGAAACCTACGACATAGTTACCCTGGACCACGAAATTACCGAAGGAGTTGATCACGTCACCGGCGAACGCCTGTCCGAGGATCAGGCGGGTCGAGGCAACGTTGAGGGAGAGCCGCATCAGGGTGACAATCAGAAGCATGCCGGGGAACACCGACAAATCCAGCGGCCGGGTGATATAGAGTGTGGTCAGCAACACCACCAGTGAAAAGGTGATGTTGAAGGCTAAGGCGAAATCCAGCATTACGGTCGGGATCGGAATGATCAGGACGCCGATGATGGCAACCACACCCATAGCCAGCACGATATCCGACCGGTTGTTCAGGATTTGCATAACTGATTGTTGTCCGGGTTGCTCAGCCATGTTACCTGACTACCTTCTTTTTGAGGCGATAGACATAAGCCAGCAACTCAGCCACAGCCTTGAACAGCTTCTCAGGCACGACCTCGCCGATCTCGCACAACTTGAACAGGGAACGAGCCAGCGGTTTATCCTCGATAACCGGGATGTTATGCTGACGAGCTATTTCCTTGATGCGCTGAGCCACGAGGCGCGCGCCTTTGGCGACAACCATCGGGGCGGACATTTCTTCGGGATCGTATTTTAGAGCTACCGCCAGATGGGTAGGGTTGGTTACCACGACATCGGCTTGCGGCACCGTCCGCATCATGCGCTGGCGAGCCATCTGGCGTTGAATCTGACGTACACGAGACTTGAGCTGCGGGGAACCCTCAGTCTCTTTATGCTCTTCCTTCAGTTCCTGTTTGGACATCCGGATTGATTTCTCGAACTCGTATTTCTGGTAAGCGTAGTCGAGTACGGCTATCACGACCATGATGCCGCCGACCTTGAGACCAAGCATTATGGCCAGCTTGCCCATGGCCGAAGCGAGTTGAGCCACGGTCATATCGGGAAGCAGGAAAAATGATTCAAACTCACCATCGATCGCCTTGTAGGCCACGATGCCGACAATCGTCAGCTTGATCAGATCGCGGCCGAGTTGGACGACGGAACGAGCCGAGAATAAACGCTTGAAGCCCTTGACCAGGTCTAATTTTTCGAATTTCGGTTCGAGCGACTTGGGCGTGATGCGGAAACCGACCTGCACGACGTTCGCTACCAGCGCCACTATCACTACCACTGTGAGAACCGGCGCCATTATGGTAAAGAAGCGAATCACGTATTGGCTGAAAACCGTGGCAAAAGTCGGGTCAGAGGCGGCGATAGTCGCCGCATTAGCCATGGTATACCTCATGAGCATCTGAGCCTGAGCAGCCATATACGGACCGAGGGCATACAGAGTCAGGAAACCGAAAATCAACATCGCGGCGGCGTTAACCTCCTGCGATTTGAGAACACGACCTTCCTCGCGGACTTTCTGGCGCCGCCTGTTAGTCGCTTTTTCAGTTCTTTCCTGGAAACTCTCGTCGGCCATGTACGGCTACGCCTCCCCAAGAGCATGGAAAATGATGAACATCTGCCGGTCGAGATAAGCGGTCGACTGCTTCAGCACGTAGGCAAAAATCGGCAGCGACATACCCATCACTAAGAGACCGGCAGCAATCTTGATCGGGAAACCGACAAAGAACACGTTCATGGTCGGCATCGTCTTGGCAATCGTGCCCAGGGCGACATCGGTCAGGAACAGCGTGATCATTACCGGTGCGGCAATTTTCAATCCGATTACGAATAGATAAGCAGTGTACTTGATCACCATTTCGCCGACAGCCGCCCCCTGCCCCATGCCGCCGGGCGGGATAACCGTATAGCTGTTGGCCAAGGCCGAGACCACCAGGTGATGACCGTCAATGGTCAGAAATATCAGCACAGCCAGGAGATTCCAGAACCGACCGAGAATGGATACCTGATTGGAGAGGTTCTTGTCATAAACGGTCACGATGGCAAAACCCATCTGATAACCGGCTATGGAACCGGCCGTAAAAACGCCGATGAACAACAGCTTGAAAATCAAGCCGATGATCAAACCGATCAGGAGTTCCTTAACGGCAAGCCCGGCCAACTGCCAGACCGACCCGGCCACCGGAACAGCCTGTGTCGAGAGCGATGACATCAGAAGCATCGACAGCAGAATCAACAATCCGGCTTTGACCAATCTCGGAATCTGACGCTCGCCCAGAACCGGAGCGATGACGAACAACCCACTGGCTCTCATGATCACCAGAAGCAGTAGTTGCAGTTTATCGGACCCGTAGTTTATGAACTCAAACAAGGCTGTATCCCATACACTTGTGGTTACTCGGTCAAACTGTATTTCAAACCCTGTGCCAATCTGAAACGCACTATTATCCCGCGGTAATCCCCAATGATTCAATCGCTTACGAGATCGTTAAAATTAACCGAGAAATTGATCGGTCTGTTTTTGGAAGAATTCTCAGGTTATGCTGGGAACGTTTTGACCAGTGAGCAAAAAAGAGACAGCAACCGGCCGGTACGGCCGGTCGTTAACTAAAATTGGGGCTATCCGACAAGGGTTGGAATCAACTCGAAGATATGGCGGGTGAAATCGGTCGCCATGTTGATCATCCAGGGAAGGAAAATCAACAGAGCCGTAGCCACGGCCAGGATTTTGGGGACAAATGTCAGGGTCATTTCCTGAATCTGGGTAATGGCCTGGAACAAGGCTATCAGAACGCCGACCACAAGTCCGAAAAGGAGCATCGGTCCGGCAATCATAACCGTCAACATGAGGGCTTCACGCCCGATACTTACAACCATTTGCGGTGTCATGTTTGACCTCTCTCCTTCTTCACATGTGGAACGATTCGACCAGCGACTTGACCAGCAGATACCAGCCGTCAACCAGGACGAACAACAGGATTTTAAACGGTAAAGATACGATTACAGGCGGCAGCATCATCATACCCATGGACATGAGTACTGAAGCCACAACCATGTCGATCACCAGAAACGGGATGAACAGAACGAAAGCAATCTGGAACGCAGTCCGCAGCTCCGAGATCACGAATCCGGGCACGAGCACTTCAAGCGGAACATCAGCGGCGGTCTCGGGACGTTCGAGCTTGGCAACATTGACGAACAGGGCAAGATCTTTTTCGCGCGTCTGGGCCAGCATAAACTTTTTAAATGGATCGACCGCCCGATCGAACGCCTCTTCCTTGCTGATCTGATCCTCCATGAACGGTTTGATACCGTTGTTGTAGGCATCACCGATAATCGGCGACATGATGAAGAAGGTCAGAATCAGAGCCAGCGACACCAGCAACTGGTTCGGCGGCATTTGTTGAATCCCCATAGCCTGACGCAGAAATGCCAGCACTACCACAATTCTGATAAACGATGTGATCATTATCAGGATCGACGGCGCGAGGGCCAGCACGGTCATGAGGATAACTATCTGGAGAGTAGTGGAAAGGCTGTCGGAGTCTTCGGCCTTACCGACCTCGACCGAGACACTCGGGAGTGTTTGAGGAGAAGCGCTGCTCGGAACCAGCATAAGAGCCAGCAGTACGAGCATAGATGTGGTGATCAGTTTTTTCATGTCCTATATCTTCTCCGCAGGATTCGCAACATCCATATTGCGAACACCGCCCTGCGGTGATCCTATTATTCCGACCTGGAAACAGTTACGATTCCAACGCCGGTTCTTTTCGTTTCAGGCCCATCCTGGCCAGATGCTTTGCCGCTTTTCCGATCAACTGGTCGAATCCCTGCGCGGGCAGAGGTTCTTCCTTATCGGCCGCCAGCAGCTCGGCGGTTTGGTCTTCATCCAGTTCGATCAGCATCGAGATTTGCGATTCAGTCATTCCAATGAGAACCGCTTTCCCGGCAACACGAACGAGGGATATTTGTTTTTTAGGTGCGAGATAGGTGGTTTCAATCACTTCCAGGCTCTTGCCGGAACGATTGCTGCTGAATTTCTTGCCCATCGTCTTTTTCAGCAACAGCAGACCCAGATAGATGCAGGCGACTACCGCAACCAGGGCGATCCCCATACGCAACAAAGCCGGAGTAACGGACCCGGAGAACTCCTCGGCCAGAGCCGTGTCACTCTCCTCCGCAACGGCTGATGCCGGCGCTTCAGCGGTCGGGGCAGTCTGCTCAATCGCCGTCACGGCCGCATTACCGGCGGCTTTACCGTCGCCGACACTTAACAGCGCCAGACCGGCGAAAGCCACACCGAGAATTACCAGCATGGTTTTCCATGAGGTCTTCGGTTTCATCTTACTGCTCTCCGAGCGCCCGGAGACGTTCTTCGGGACTGAGCAACTGAGTGATACGAACGCCGAAGTTTTCGTCGATGACGACCACTTCACCGCGAGCCACCACCTTGTAGTTTACCAGCAGATCAACCGGTTCACCGGCGAGTTTGTTAAGCTCGACCACCGAACCCGGTCCCAGCGCCAGAATATCCTCAATGGTCATCCTGGTACGACCCAACTCGATCGAAACCGGTAAATTGACATCAAGAAGCAGATCGATGTTCTGTTTATCATCTTTGTGGGAGGACTCCGTCAACTGCTGAAATTCAGCCTTGGCTGCGGTGGCGGCGCCGAAGTCAATATCTTCGGGGCGTGCACCGGCGTCATCCTGCGGCAACTCATCAAGCATTGCCAGCATGGCCGCCTCGGCATCCTCCTCCGAGACATCACCCTTGTTTATCACCGGTCCACGACCGCCTCGCGGCAGATCGTTAAGCAGCGCTTCAGCCTCAGGATCGATGGAATCGTCATCGGCCGTGAGATTCGGCGTATCGTTTTCGGAAGCGGCCGCGGCCGCCGACTCATCCTGAGCGACAGCGTCAGCCTGAACTTCTTCCGGGGTTTCCAGTTTGTTTTCTTCGGTCATTTCCTATATCTCCTGCTGTTCCAGATCGCATCGTTCGGTGATCTGAATAGCCTTCTTTTTTCCGGACAAACCCGGGCGCGCCAGGAATTTTTTGCGTTTGTTGACAAACACGTTGACGGGGGTAGAAATGCGGGTGTCGGCCGAAACGATATCACCGGCCTGTAACCGCAGAAAATCCTTTACCTTCAGATTGGTCTTGGCCAGTTCCGCCCAGATATCGACATCCACCCGAGAGACGTTGCGGTAGTTGGTCTCACGGTCAACTTCATGCACCCGGCGCTTGGTGGCGTCAATCCAGTTCTGCGCCGAGAGTTTGGTGATAATCGGTTCGAGTGAAACATAAGGATAGCAAATCGTCAGCAAACCGGTCGACTGGAACAGTTTGATCTGGAACGATACCACCACCACCGTTTCACCGGGGGGAACGATCTGAATGAACTGCGGATTGGTCTCGAAGCTCTTCTGCTCGATCTGGATCTTCAGGATGTTTTCCCAGACTCGTTCCAGATCGGCGTAGAGCTTGCCGACCAGACGTCCTACTACCGTTCTTTCGATACCGGTCAACTCACGTTCGGTTTCGAGAATCTTTCCGTTGCCGCCGAACATGCGATCGATCAGCGAGAAGGTCAGTGTCGGATTGAAATCGACCAGGCAACCGCCTTCCATCGGCGGCGCGGCAAAGGTATACGTGCACGAAGGTGTCACCAGAGACATGATGAACTCGGAGTATGTGATCTGATCGACCGAGACCAGATCCACATCGACGATCGTCCTGAGCACAGCCGACAACGTCGAGCCATAGTGACCCGCGAAGTTGTCATGCATGTTTTCAAGAGTCCGGATCTGATCCTTGGAGACACGGTTGGGGTGTTTGAAGTCGTAGGCAATGACCGATCGTAATTTGTCATGGTCAAAGCTGTCTTCATCCGGCCCGTCGTCTCCGGCCGTCACGGTCGTCAATAGAGCATCAATCTCATCCTGAGAGAGAATCTTCGCCACGTCGGTTCCTTCCTATTGCAGCACGAAGTCGGTAAAATAGACACCGTTGATTTTATCAGTTTCCATAAGAGCAGCTACGCGTTTTTTAATCTGATACCGCACGATTTCCTTCTGCTTGGGATCAGTCAACTGCGTAACCGATTTCGACGAAAGAATCGTAATCAAGGCATCACGTACTATCGGTTCGCGGTCCTGAAACTTGGCTTCCAATGAAGGTGAACCCAGTTCGAAACTGACCGAGGCCGAGAGAAAGCGTGAGCCTCCGGTACCGGCCGGATTAACCACGATATCTTTCATTGCATATATGATCGATGATCCCTTGCTTTTCCCCTCTTCGCCATGACCACCGTGACCTTCACTTTCGTGGGAGTCGTGGGAGGATTCAACCACTTCGGTTTCTTCCTCATCTGCGGGAGTTTCCTCCGAAGAACCGGACATCATCGGCTTTATCACGAACAAAGCCAGGAGCACACCGATAACGATAGCTCCGACACCTATTCCTCCGAAAAGGATCATCTTGTTGCCGCCTTTGGCCGGCGGCGGAGCGGCTTCAGCGTCGCCCGTCTGGACCGTAGTCTTTTCGTCGTCCGCTGCCATAATCAGCTCCCTTCGATAATCTGTTCGGTGTCCACCTCTTCAGGACGGACACCGGACTTTCTCTTAAATTCAGCCACCCGCTCGATGATATCGTCGATCGACTCCTTGACCATGATCTTCTTCCCGGTGGTCAGACAGATAATTGTCTCGGGGGTGGTCTCGACGAACTCGATCAGTTCAGCGTTGACCACCAGCGGCGAGTTGTTGATACGGGTAACTTTAATCATTGCCTATTACCTCTTGATGTTCACCAGCTCATCGAGCATTTCGTCGGAAGTGGTGATAATCCTGGCGTTTGCCTGGAAACCGCGCTGAGCCGTGATCATACTGGTGAACTCCTCGGCAATATCCACCGAGGAAGATTCCAGCGCACCGGAGAACAAGGTTGCGCTGACCGTTTCACCGGCGACACCTTCGAGCGCCTCACCGGAGTTACCGGTCGGCTGGTATTGCGTATTACCGGTCTTGCGCAAGCCGGCTTCGTTAGTGAAATCAGCCACCATGATTTGAGCCAGAACACGGGTGATACCATTGGAGAAGATACCGGAGATATTACCGGCCTGATCAATGCTGATTTCTTCGAGAATACCGAGTCCATAGCCGTCCTGACCAACGATGGCGGCAGTGTGCGAACCGCTGCCGAAGCCGGTGAGTCCGTCGAAATTACCGACAGTACCGGCATCGATCTGAATGGTCATATTGGACGCGCCGTTCTGCGGGTCGATCGTGATGCCGCTGGCGCCGCCGTTGTAGGCGAACGACTCAAGCGAACCATCGGAGTTGAAGCTTACATAGCCGCTTCCCCCGGCGGTAACACTTTCGGTTCCCGTCATCGAAGCAGTCCATTCCCAGCGGTTGCTGACAACCGACTTGAAGAATTCAATCGAAATAGTATGTTTGGTACCCTGTGAATCATAGATAGACAGGGACGCGGTGTGGGTGGTCGGCAGAGTGTCAATAACCAACTCCTGCCCGGCCGAAGTAGCCTCGATTCCATCCGTACCGGTTCGGAGTGAGATACCGTCTCCGCCGATATCATCAAGTCCGATTACCATACCGGTCGTTTCATCGTACACCAGCGAGAGATCGGTTTCCACCGGACCGGCGGCAACGCCGGTACCCTGATCAGGCTGGAAAGAATCGATCGCAACGAAAGTAGAGGCAGCGCCACCCGTGGAAGTGAAAGTGGTACCAACCGGTGATCCGGCCGGCAGGAAAAGCTGATCCACGATATTGCCCGCTGCGGAAGCCGATGATTCGAAACCGTATTCGATCGGATCCCCGGCGCGATCGCGTGTAATCTGAATTGCATTGTTGCTGTCAAGCTCACAACTCACTCCGGCGATCTCGTCGATTGCCGAAATAAGATCCGATACGGTCGAATCGGCTGTAAGACCGGTAATGGATTCAGTGCGGCTGTTGTCGATCGTAATGTTGAAACCGGTAAAATCAGTCACACCGAGATCACCCAAAGTGGATGTAGAAGCCAATCCCTGTCGAGCACCGGAATAACTTGCTTGTAGCGCCTGAGCGCCGGTGATCGATATCGTGTGAGTACCTCCGACACCGTCTTCAGCAGTACCGGTAACGGCAATCACGTTGGATGATCCCGCCGAAATCAGGGAAGCATCAGAATCGGTAGCGGTGGCATCAAGGTTGTTGGCCAGCGTAATCATCTCCGTCGCACGAGCCGGATCCTGCTGTCCGAACGGCAGCGTGATGCGATCAATCGTCGCCAGCGACGGAATACGGCCGGAGGAATCAGCCATCTTTCCAAGTACGTAAAGACCGGACGACGGATCGACCAGGTTGGAATCGGCATCAAAACCGAACGCACCGGCGCGAGTATAATAACGGTTGTCGTTATTGTCGCCCAGAATGAAGAAGCCGCTACCCTGGATCGCCAGATCGGTGATCTGACCGGTCGTTTCAAGACCGCCCTGTTCGAAGACGCTGTCAATCGAAGCGACCTGCATGCCAAGGCCCAACTGGACCGGATTGGTACCACCCGATACGGAAGTCGGTCGACCGGCGCCGCGATACGTCTGTACCAACGCCTCCTGGAAATTTACCCGGCTTCCTTTGTAGCCAATCGTGTTGATGTTGGCGATGTTGTTACCAATCACGTTCATCTTGACCTGGTGGTTGGTAAGCCCGGACACACCAGCAAAAAGTGATGCCATCATGGTAGGGATACCTCCATAATTATGCCCAGCGCCTCTCCATCAAAATGGAGTCCAGCTCTGGTTGTAATCCTATTGTTTATTCTCTTCATCTTATTCTCGAAACCATGTCAGATAATCACCGCCGAGTCGATCGATGTGACAACTCCGTCACGGAGGTTATTCTTGTCGAACACGGTTATAACAGTGCGATTCGGAACAGAAACTACGAAAGCCGCATCCTCGGATAAAACCAGGGTTTCCTTGGAACCCTTGTCACCGGCTCGATCCAGCGCTCCGGCCAGCTTATCAAGCTGGTCGTCGGACAACTCCAGGCCACGCGAGTACATACGGTCATGGGCGTGCTTGGAGAATTCGATACCCCGCGACTGAGCCAGTTCCCGCGAGAACATATCCTTGAAGGAGGTCTTCTCGGTTTGTTCGGTCTGGTTCTGAGACTGGGTACGCTGAGCGATCTCGATGAGATCGACCGGACGCTGCTGCTGAATGATCCTTGTTCCGGAAATCGCCGACATAACTATTTATTCCTCGTCGAATCCGCCCGATTCAGCAATTTCACTGATATCACCAAGAGCGACTTCGACACCGTTCACGGTCAGGTAAGCACCGCCGTCGCGATAGGTGATCTTCTCGACGGTACCGGTCAGTTCCATCGAAGGCTCGAACGTTTCACCGGAAGCGGCTGTCGCGGTAGCCTCGATGTAGTAATAACCGTCGTCGACACGATTACCGATGGAATCACGTCCGTCCCATTCGATCGAGTTGACACCCGGCACGACATCTTCAGCCGTGAGCGTGGTCACAGTGTTGCCGTCCTCGTCGGTGATCGTGAACGTTATCTCAGTGGCATAAATATCGGTGGTGTAGTTGATGTCGGAGGCTTCACCATCCTCGACATAAACACCCGTAAAAGTAGCCTTGACATCACGGCCGATCAGAGTCGAAGACATGGTGTTATTGATTGACTGCATTTGCAGATAATCCCATTCGTTCGATTCGGTGATGGCGTCGGCGATGTTACTCATCTGCTCGAGTGATGAGAACTGAGCGAGCTGGGCAATGAAATCCGTGTCGTCTGTCGGATCGAGTGGATCCTGGTTCTCCAGCTTGGTAACCAGCAGTTGCAGGAATTCATCCTTGCCTAAATCCGACGAAGCTGTAGTCGTATCTGTCGTGCTCGTCGTGGTATAGGTTACGTAAGGAATTTCAGTCATGGTTTTCTCCTATGCTAAAAGGTTCACGCCCGAAGAACCCAGTTGTGCCGTTTCGTAGATCGGCATCGCTACTGAAGATTCCGTGGTCGAGAACGATAGCGAATCCAATTTTTCGTTTATAAAGCGCGGGCGACGTGACCAGTCGGACTGACGATTGAATAACTGGTCCCCCCGATCATCGCTGCTGACGTTGACATCGATTTGATCGAACTTGATATCGGCTTTGTCAAGTTGTTGGCTCAGCTTATCGAGTGAGCCTTCGATCAAGGCCTTGGCTTCGTGAGTCTCAACGGTTAAGGTCGCCTTAATCGTGTCGTTCTGAAGACTCAACTTCAAGCGAGCCGGGCCAAGATGATCCGGCTGGATGCGAATCATAACCGACTGGCCGTTCGGCTTAAGTGTCTGATTAAGCCGGTCCGGAATATCGAACAGAACCTGTCGGGTAGTCGTTTTCGAATCGGTGTCGCTTGAGATGTCGCTAGTCTTATCCGTAAATTCCATCTGCCCCGGATCGACGACTGCGGTATTGTTCGTTTGAACGGAGCCGGTGGTGAATTCGGAAGTGTTACGCTCCGGCGACACCGATGCCGACTGCGGCTGGGCCGGGCGTAACACCAAGCAATTTTCCTGGTCCGTGTTGTTTTGCGGCTGATAGCCGGCCGTGTCGGCGGCAACTTTATCTACGGACAAATCATTTTTAGCGGCCTGCCGATTTTCAACAGCCGTGATATTGCTCGGCATCAGGCGGCTTTTTATTTCAAACGCGCTGCCGTTTTCTTCGGCAATCAGCGTGACTGTAACCGGTTTCTGGGTGTCGATCGTGGTAGCTTCGGAGGCCTCGGTATCGATGCCCTGACTGATTTCAAGTTGCTTAAAATTGAGATCACTAAGAAGCTGCTCCATCCGTTGCTCAGTTTGAGACATACCATCCAAACTCACTCGCTGAACCGAAGTAGTCTGATTCAGATCGTTGAGAATCTGCGCCGGAAGAGTGATTTTTACAGTTTGAGACGGTTGTTCGGAAGGGTGAACACTCAAGCTGAGCTTCTTGTCGATCACTTGACTGTCTTCAACCGTGTACGCACCGGTCTTGATCTCGGTCGGAACTTCCTGCAGCAATCGACGGAGCGAATCATTGGTCAGCGGCAGGTTTTCCGGTAATGACAGAGATTCATCGGTCGGCATGAACATGGAACCGTCAGCCGCCTGATCCTGAGCAATTGTTCCATCGATGCCAACGGTTACGGCATCAAGCGACGGTATCGACGAAGAACTGACTGTTTGATCCCCCGGATTGAGGGATATGCCGTTCTCCAGGCTGGCGGTCGGGGCTTGAACAGGCAGTGTAACTTGACCGGAAAGCGCCGCCAGCAGTGATTTGGCCGAATCAGTATCAGAGGATTGACTGGCCTCATCAAGCGCCATGGAGAAATTCTCCGCATTCCCCGGCAGGACGTTGGTAATATCAGTATTCGACTGACCGAACAACTCGTCGAAAAGCACCGCGAACGGATTGCCTTCGACATTACCGGTCGACTGAGCGCTTTGCCCGGTTTCGGGCTTACCCTCACCGGTTGGCAGGAAGAGCTGGTCGAGTATGTTCAGTCCGGGATTCATTATATATACTATTTCTCAGAAATCGTGATCATCTTCTGCGACAGTCGCGCCGCCCTTTGCGGAGGCATCAAGGCAAGCAGCGACGAAGCATTCTTGGTTTTCATGCGCGGGATCAGCGCCACCATCGTTTCATCATCAAGGTTCTCAGCCAACTGGGCTACCGACCGCGGATCCATACCGTCATAAAGTTTGGCCAGTGAGCTGATGCGAGCAGTCTCGGCCTGTTCGAGCACAAGCAACTTGCGATTGACTTCGTTTTCGAGCTTCTGCAACTCACGGTAACGGTTGTTGACTTCCTGTTCGCGCTGGTCGAGTCCTTTTTCACGATCGGCCAACCGGGCTTTCTCACGGTCGAGCCAGTTCATATTTTCAATGGAGTCTTCCTGAGACATTCCCATTTCCATCCCGGGGATATCCTCAGCCTCGGGTTGATAATCGAGAAAAGCCAGGTTTTCCATAATGTCGCCCAGAAGACTCGGGTCGTCGGTCTGTGCCGTCATGCCCTCGGTCAATTCTTCTGCGATCTCTTCCGCTGTGGGAGTATGAGCAACTTCAGCCTGGGCGGCTTTGGTGCTGTCAGGATGATTAGTGGTTTCTGAATGCTCAGCCGGTTCAGTCGCTTCTTCGGTTTGCGACACAGTATCACCGCCTGACATCATCTTAAGAGCAACTACTGAAACACCGGCCACAACGACTACCGCCACCAGGCCTATAATGATATACTTCATCATGCCGCCGGACTTGGCGGGAGCTGGTTCTGGTGTCGCCTGTTGGGCTTCAGCGTTGTTGTTTTCTTCAGTCACAGATATACTCCTAACCTAATTCTCCGGCTTGATCCTAAGCATGCAGCGTGCCAACATCAACCGCGCAGCGCTAACGCGCTGTTGTACACCAACTTAATACTTGGAAGGCGGAAGTGATGCGGATAGGTAAAAGGAGTCTTCTGGAAAAAACTTCCGGAAATAACCGGTCAGATGTTCCACTAATCTCGAATTAGTGATGCGATGTGATGTGATGCGAGCGGCAGACGACTAGCAATCTATGACAGAACCTAGAAGATGCTCGGGAGTAGCTGATTCGATGCGAACTTTTACGATCTTTTTTCCTGAATCCAGGTCCGAAGGCAGCGTTACTCTCAAATAATTGTCGGAAATGCCCAGATGACGACCGTCAATACGGTGTTTGAATTCTGAGATAACCTCAAGTGTATCACCGACTTGATCCAAATGAGCAAGACGCAGGCGTTCCCGTGATAAAGCTGTCAATAGCTTAGCTCGATGCCTGATCTCCTCCGGCGCCGTTTTATCCGGCATTGCAGCCGCTGCGGTGCCGGGGCGATCGGAATAGGAAAAAACATGCAGGTAATTCAATCCTGCGCGTTCCACCAGTTCAATGGCCTGCTCGAATTCCGCTTCGGTCTCCCCCGGAAAACCGACAATCACATCGGCGCCAATCACCGTTCCGGGGCGAGCCTGATAGAGTCGGCTCAGTTTGGCGGCAAATTGCTCGCGGTTGTAGGGCCGTCGCATCAGTTTGAGGATCCGATCCGATCCGGCCTGAAGAGGAATATGCCAATGACGACAAATGCGATGACCTGCGGTGCGGTACAGCTCGATCAGGTCGTCGTCAATCGTTTGCGGTTCTATCGAAGAAAGCCGGAGGCGGTAAATCTCAGTTTCGCTTAACAATAGCCGACATAATCCGGCGAGATTACGAATCGGGGGCTGGTGCTCCGGATCCTGGTAATAACCCATGTTGACTGCCGTCAGAACAATTTCACGATACCCCGCACCGACCAGTGATTTAACTTCGGCAACGATATCATCAGCCGGTCGACATTTCAGATTGCCGCGTACGATTGTGACCAGACAATAAGCACAGGTTTGATTGCAGCCATCGGAAATTTTTATCCAGGCTCGGTTACGCTGATAAAACTCCGCCAGGCCGGTCGGCTCGGTCGAACTGAGGCCAGAAAAAAGATCCGGTAAACGGGGCGGCAAGAGGTCACAGAGGAATTCTTTCTCACTGTTGCGGATGACGACATCAACCTCAGGCAAAGCCAGAACCTTTTCCGGGTCGGTTTCGACATAACAACCAACCAGAACTACTTTGGCCCTGGGGTTATCCCGTTTCGCCTTACGGGCCAGATAGCGGCTGTCTTTGTCGGCTTTGTGGGTGACGGTGCAAGTGTTTATAATGTACAGATCCGCCGGTTCGTTTCGCAAAACTCGTTCGAAACCGAATCGGGATAGATCGGCGGCCATTTTCTCCGTTTCGTATTGGTTGAGTCGACACCCTACCGTCTGAAACGAGACCTTGCGGCGTTTCTCAGCAGTCATAACATTTCCCATATAAACGTAAAGGCGATGAACATTGAAAGACTCACAGCATATCCTCCGGATCGACATCGACACCGATTCTTACGGCCGCCGGAAGATTAAAACGAGTCTGACTTCGTTCCCAAGCAGTCAGTGCCTTGATCAGCTTGACTATTTGACCGGTTTTGACGAACAGGTGTCGGCGAAAACGTCCGCGAAGATATCCGAAAGTACAGGGAGCCGGGCCTAGTATCTGAGTCGAAATCCCGCATTGTTCAACAATTCTATCGAGCGAAGAGCGAAACGATTTCGAGGCCCGGATTACGAGATCCTCGCGTGCGGAGCTGAAAACGAAGTTGACCAGGTGCGAGAAAGGGGGATAATTTAGCGCTTCGCGCGATTCGATCTCACGCTCATAGAACGAATGGTAGTCCTGACGCGCGGCATCGTCAATCAACGGGCTTTCCGGTTGAAAAGTCTGCAAGATCACTTCCCCGGCTTGATCGGTGCGACCGGCTCGCCCCGCCACCTGGAGCAAACGGTCAAAGGTTTTTTCCGATGCCCGGAAATCCGGCAGATAGAGGCTGGCATCGGCAGAAAGTACGCCAACCAGTGTTACGTCGGGGAAATCAAGTCCCTTTGTAACCATTTGAGTTCCGAGAAGGATGTTCTGTTTGCGAGCGCCGAAATCGGACAGAATTTTAAAAGCGCGACTGCGACCACCGGCTGAATCGGAATCCAAACGTATGGGGACCGCATTCTCGAACAAGCGAGGTATGATATCTTCGATTTTTTGCGTTCCGGCGCCCAGATGTAATAATTCAGAGCTACCGCAGGCAGAACAAACCCGGTAGTCCGATTCCGTATAACCACAGTAATGGCAGGTCAGACGAGCGCCCGCTTTATGGTACGTGAGATTAACCCGACAATTGGGACACCCGGGGACATGACCACACTGGGCGCATTTTACCTGTGGTGAAAATCCCCGTCGGTTCAAAAAGAGAATCACCTGACGATTATTGTCCAACCGGTCCTGGACCGCTTTTTTCAAGCCATAAGAAAAGGCATACAGATCACCGGCAAGACGGTCGCGCCTCATGTCGATAACTCGGACCGACGGCAGCCTGGCGCCAACCGGACGAGTTTTCAATTCAAGAAGTCGATAGCGTTTTCTCTGCACATTATAATAGGTTTCCACCGACGGTGAAGCGGTACCCAGCAACACCGGTATGTTGCTGATTTTACCCCTCATAACAGCAGCATCACGACCGTGGAAACGAGGAGCCGGGTCGCTCTGTTTGTAAGAGGAGTCGTGTTCTTCATCGACAATAATCAGCCCCGGATCACATAACGGCGCGAAGAGTGCTGATCGGGGACCGATCACCAAACGATAACGGCCGGTGCGGATACCGCGAAAACTCTCTGCCCGTTCGGAATCCGACATAGCGGAGTGGATTATCGTAACCTGATCGCCGAAAAATCCCCGGCAGAAAGCCAGCACCTGTCCGGAAAGAGCGATTTCCGGGACCATTAACAAGGCGCTTTTACCTCTGTTCAGGAGTTCGCGGCAGATATGGCAATAGACGAGGGTTTTGCCGGAGCCTGTAATACCATGAAGGAGTGTAACGGAGAATCCGGCATCGAGAGAGGCAATCATCTGGTCCGTTGCGCATTGCTGTTCTTCATTCAAACGGAATGAAATAACATCGTCACGCGGCGGTACGAATTCCTGTACGGAGACACGGGCTTCGCGAAAAACCGGTTGCAATGCGCCTGTTTTGGCGGCTTCACGAATCTGGTAGTTGGTCCACCCCTGTTCGCTTAGATCCGATGCGGACTTGATCCCCTCGAACAACTCCGGTTGGAATCGGCGGGTTTGGAAATGGCGAGTCCAGATATCGGCAGCACCTGTGCGATAACCAACTAAACGATTAGGTCCGGAATCATTAACTTCCGGCCATACCTCGGTAATCACTTTCTCTTCGATAAGCCTTTGCCAGAGCTTGCGGTCCCTGCGAAGTTCTCTTTCACGCACCGAAGACAGTAATCGACCGGCCTTTACCTGACCGAGGCGAGTTTGATCGGCCCAGTTCGGTGGTTTTTCCCAACAATAGCGGAGTGTCCGGCGACCTTTCATGGTTGGCGGTAAAGCCAGGGTCAGAGTGTCGGCAGGATTAGCAAAGTAGTAATCCGAAAGCCAAAGGCAGAAGTCGAACAACGTTTGACTGAAGAGAGTTTCAGCATCCAGAACAGAATGAATTTCTTTAAGGCTGACGCCTTCTGGTTTGCTCCCTGGACCAACATAGAAACCGATCTTATTGGAACGACCGAACGGGACAACCAGACGCTGTCCCGGTTGCAAATCAGGTAAATGCTCAGGACGGAGATAGGTAAAAGTCCGTCGCATCGGTCCTGAAACCGCGACTTCGGCCAATGCGGACGGGTTACTCATATCGTTTCTGCCTGACTAAAAACGGCGGCAGGATTATAGGGCCTGCCGCCGTTCATGGATAATTTGAGGTTGTTGCCGATCAGAGAATCAGCGGTAGTACGCTCGATTTACTGGAGTTCCTTCAGCTTCTTGGCTACTTCGGCGGCCTTCTCTTTATTATTCACCTGCTTGTAGAGGCCTTCCAGTTGCTCCCACAGATCTCTCTTGGTCGGTTGTAATTCGACTGCTTTTTCGTAAGCCGTTATGGAGTTGTCGAACTGATCAAGATTGAGATAGCAGTCGCCCAGAGCTACCCAATGATCGGGATTAGTCGGTTGCAGCTTGGTGAGTTCATCAAAGGCTTTGGCTGCGCTTTCAAAATCCAAATCAATAGCGCTGAGAACAGCAAACATTTCCGTTGCTACCAATTCAGAGGGATCAACGTCAAACACCTTGCCGAAATAAACCTTGGCCGAGTCAAGCAAACGATCACGTTCCGCTTTGTACTCTGTTACTTTGGCGGCGTCATCTCCGGCTTCGGACATTGCGTTACCGGCATTTTGTCCCATCTGGTTGTAATACCGACCGATACCGTTGAGAGCATCCAGATTGGCGGGATCAAGGGTCAACATCTTATGATAAGTATTAAGAGCATCCTCGTATTGGCCGCAGTTATTGTAGCAAATAGTCAGATTGAACATCGTTACCGTGTCAATGGCTGCGCTCGGATCATTGTTCAACTTAGCAAGTTCGGAATTAATATATGGCTCGAGGAATGGAACCGCTTCACAATACTGACCAATCTTGATGTAGTCATAGCCGATTGAGAATTCAAGCGCCGAGGAATCGGTCGAGGAGGTAGCGGCTTCCAATCCCTTAGTTTTCCATTCAACCGCTTTCTCTGTCTGCCCGGCTTCCTGATAAGCACTGCCAAGGCCGATATATGAACGATTCTGGGCCGGATCAATGGCCATAGCGATTTCCATATTGGCTACGCAGGTATCGAATTTCGCCTGAATCTTTTCGTCATAGAATGCAATTTGAGTGGAGTCGGTCGTTTGAGCTTTTTCCTGGTTCATGTCGACCATCTCATTGACCTGAGCGATACCGGCATTGTAGAACTCACGCCAGTATTTGACCTTGATTGAGTCAGCCGCTGAGGTATGCACGTCACAATCCTTGCGGTTTTTTTTATCAATCTCCTCGTTGTCGCAACAGGCATGGAGAGAATCGACCAAAGCTACCATCTTTTTAACATAAGGGAGCTTAGCATTCGGGTTGGCCTGATTTTCCATGTAGTCGACCTGCATCTGCGACAGCAGGAAAAGTGCCTCGGCATTAGGGCCGTAATACATTATAAGTGAGTCGAGCATAGCCTCAGCCGAAGGATACCTATCCAAATCGCCGGAAATAATGTCAATCTTGGCTGACTTGATGTAGGCGCCCGGGGGGAGTTTTCGGTCTTTCGCATGAGTGGAAAGGACGAAACCGAGACTCGCCACTATCACCAGAAATAATACAACTGTCTTTCTCACAACAACCTCCAATCTTCACTGCGGATTCTCACAAACAACGTCCGAGAATCTAACAGAAGGTCCCTAGTTTGTCAACTGCCGATTACCAGCCTTACAGGTTGGTATAGCGCACTTTCAGGGTAACCGTGGTCCCCTGCCCTGCGGCAATCGGCAGGTTAATATGGAGCCGGGAGGCATCTTTACGTTCATATTGGGCGTTACAGCTCAGTACTTCCCAGTCACCATACATCAGTTTTTCGATACGCACGGTGATATCGGTATTTTTCCTGTTTCTTATTTCTATTTCGAAGGTGCGGTCGGTAACTTGTCGCGAGATTCTATCTTCGGCCATGACACGTTGCTCACCCACGACATCGAACGCATTCCCGATGGAAAGATTGACTTCTTCATCTCGCGGAGTATGAGAAATGGACTCCTCGCCGAGCATGATCAGGGAACCGTCGTCATCGGCCTTGAACACGCGCACTCGACCGGCCGGAAGGGGCATGCCAAGACCGCTTTGTTCTGAATTAATGAACTTAAGGGAGACATCAACCTTGCTGGGGTCCTGATCCGGACGATAGGTGAACAATTTCTCTACCTTAGTCTCGGCCGGATCAAACAAAGAGACCTGTTTTATCTCCCGATCGGCGATTGTCGCCGTACGCGGCAATGTATATAAGTGATATTCGAAGAAAGCCTTCTCCTCAAAGCTGGGGGATGCCATCGCTTCCATAACAATCCCTTTGGCCATGCGTCGGGGGCTATTGTCGTACACCCGGTTGATGTCACCGGCAACGAGCTTCAGCTTAGCGTCATTATAGGTCTTGCCGGATTGATTGGTTATCGAAGCCCAACCCGACATACCCAATTTACCTTCATCCGAGCTGAGTACGCCGACGTACTCGGCGCTCCAGTCCATGCCGCTGGTCTGATACCCGACCTGAGCCTTGAGTTTTCCGGAAGTTTGCGAGTTGTATAACCAGAACAAGGTCGGACGGGTTATCAATCCCTCCGGAAGACTCGGGAAGTTGATCTCAGCGATATTATCCAGTCGGATAAGCTTAATGCGACCGGAGTCATCCTGCAACGTTACCAGACCACTGCTGTAAGCCAGCAATCGTCCGGCATAGAGACGGCCGTCTTTATCAATCAGTTCAATTTGCTGGTCAAGATACCGATTATAAAGTTTCTCGGGACTGACCAGATCATAAGCATAGTTTTGTTCCAGAATAGCCACCTGACCGGGATGGTCGACCAGTTCGAACCGAACCGAGGCAGGATCGATCTGAGCCGGAACATCACGGAATTGTATCTGGTGAGTGCCGGACTGGAACTCCATCGGGCGGATTTCACTGACCACACCGACGTTGGAATTATAGACCGTCACGGCTAAATCTTCTGCCGAAACCATGGCTGCCGTGAGAATCAGGATGACAATTGCTACAAATCTCATTGTTTTCTCCTTCGTGCCTTATACACCGACCATCCCGAATCCGGAGTCGGATCTGACCTTTTAACTGCTTCATGGTCTCGCCGAGACGGTCCGGGATCAAGTTTTAACGATATTACCCAGGACATATTTAAATCTTCCTAAAAATTACTGAAGTTATTGCAATCAGGCATCTTAGGACGATCATTGGGGAACGTTTTTTATGTTTACGGGTAAACTGTTGTAGGGCAGATTGAGAGGTATGGCAGGCAGATTGAAAGTTCTTCTTTTAACTCACAATTACCCCCGCTACCAAGGTGATTTCAGCGGTGTGTTTCTTTCGCTGCTGACCCGAAGACTCACCGAGCTGGGTCATATAGTGCATGTCGTGGCGCCTCACGACGCCGGTATTCCCGAAGAAGACGAACATGACGGAGTGCTGATTCACCGTTTTCGTTATGCCGACGATGAGGGCGAAACACTCGCCTATCGCGGCAATATGCACGAGGTGGCCCTCGGATCGGTCAAGGGACTGATGTTGTTGCGCCGCTTCCTGAAAGCATTTCAGAATAAAGCTCGGACATTAATTGAAAAAGAGTCGTTCGATTGTCTCGCCGGCCACTGGCTAGTCCCGACCGGGATTGTCATGAAACGATTACGGCGGAAGTTCAAGGGACCGATGATCCTGTCATCACACGGCTCCGATCTGCGGATAATAAGCAAATACGGAAAACTCCCATACAGGTATCTGCGGCCGATGTGCCTGCGCCTCGGTCGCTGGACGGTGGTCTCAAGTTGGTTGCGCAGCCAGGCGCTATTGATCGATCCGACCCTCGATCCGCTGATCGAGGTACTCCCGCTGCCGCATGACGAGAGAGTATTTTATCCCGACGAAAAAATAACACGCGACAGGTTGCTGGTAGCAGCCGTAACGCGATTCACCAAACAGAAACGGGTACGCAACCTGATCAAGGCGTTTGCCCGGGTGACTACCGGTGTACCCAACGCCCGACTGGAGATCTACGGGTCGGGACCGTTACGCAAGGAAATCGAGCGGGAGATTTTGGCCCAGGGACTGAGCCATCAAGTCCGGATATTCGAACCGATCCCGCAGGAAAAGCTAAGGGAAGTCTACAGCCGGGCTTCGATTGTGGTACTCAACTCCTACCATGAAGGATTCGGATTGGCGCTGTCCGAGGCGATGCTCTGCGGCGCAGCGGTGGTAGGGACACGCTCGGGCGGGATTGTCGACATTATCGAGCATCAGAAACGAGGGCTATTGGTTGAGTTGGACGCCGTGGACTATCTGGCTCAGGCAATCAAGAGCCTTTTGACCGACGCCGATTATCGCGATCGCCTGGCTCGAGCCGGACTTGAATTTGCACGGTCGCATTATGCCTCGGGCCCCCTGACGGAACGTTACGCCGGGATTCTTCAGGAGTGTGTGAGCAATTACGGCCGTCCGCAATTATAAAGGGGAATGTTGAAAAACCTCTTTTGCGGCGGAGACAAGCCCCGCCGCTACGCGTTAAAAGACCCTAACCTCGCGTAGCGGGCGACCTTGTGTCGCCCATATTACAGTAGTGTTTTACTGAATATCCGAATGTATGACTTTTTCAACAGTCCCAAAAAGGAGGTGACCCATGTCTGAGGAACTTCCCGTCAATAAGCGCAGTTTCTTTCAACGCTTGTTCGGCAAGTGCATTACGGCACTACCGGAAAACGACAATTGTTTCACGGTCGAAGGCCATCGTGTAACAATCGACCTTGAGGCACTCGGCAACCTTCCCAACGGAGCAGTACGATTGGAAGGAAATAACCTGCCTGTCCGTTTGCTTATAATTCGGGATCAACACCAGGTTTTTCATGTCTTTGAAAATGCCTGTACCCACGGCAAGCGTCGTATGGATCCGGTCTTCGGCCACGATCTGGTTCAGTGTTGCTCGGTAGGGAGATCGACGTTCGATTTGGAGGGACACCGCTTATCCGGTTCGGCTAAATTGGATATAAAAAAATTTCCCGCCGAACAAAACGACGGGAAACTGATCGTCAATATCGGATAATCCGGTTTGGAATCATCACCGGCAGGCAAATCTTCCACCAGCGTGCTCGATTGCCATTTACACAGCCGACAACCTTATTTCAGTAAAAGCATCTTGCGGGCGGCAGTCTTATCGTTGGCGGTCAGACGGTAAAAATAAACACCGGTCGAAGCGGCCGCACCGTCCTGGTCCAGACCGTCCCAGTCCACCGCGATATTCCCCTGTCCAAAACCGGATAGCGTCCTCACGGCTCGACCGGTAATGTCGTAGATGGAGACAGTCCATTCGGTCTGTTTAGCCAGGTTGAAAACAATAGTCGTAGTCGGATTAAACGGATTAGGATAGTTGTTTAGCACTACCGGCGATTCCGGCAATACTTGCGAAGTCAAAACATTGAACGGGTTTCCGGTCGAAGTGACAGCTTCAACTCCGACAACTTCCCAACCTTGTCCCGGCAAATCGACCAGATCATTCAGACCGGCAGAGAGAACATCCTCGCCGGTTTCCGTATCGAATATAAGAATCGTGGTAGTGTCGCCGATGCGACCGACCTGTATAAAATCGTTATCCATCGGTATGACGTTTATCTGCGCCGATTCGGCCTGGGCGAGCTTCACATATAATCCCGCTATCGGCTGATCATTTTCAACCGTCAGCCGTTGATCGGAACCGATATCCATGATCGAAACAGTCGCCGAAGGAACAACCGGATTGAGACGTTCGATCGGCATGATTTCGTGGGTCATCAGCCGCATCATATAAACCATATCGGAAACTGATACCGGGTATCCGTCACGGTTGACATCGGATTGCGTTAACTGCCAGCTCAGATCGATGTCGAAACAAGTTAATCCCCACAAGAAAACACAATTGTACAAAATGACATCGGCAATCTCATAAGGACGGCCGTTGACGTTCAGGTCGCCGCGTCCGTCGTACAAGGTATCGGAACAAACGAAATCTATCCCGCCGTTGACGGCATTAAGCGACTGGTCGTAGATCACAGGATCGAACGCATCGCATGGCCCCTGCGGGGGGGTATAGCCGGGAGTCGGCGCTATTTCCGTATCATAGGGATCGACGACATCGGTTACGGCAAAAACTCTGTCACCACCGGCGGTGAAAAGAACGTTGTCGGTACAATCACGCCAATAGAATCGAACGGGATGAAAAGAGCAGGCCAACGGTGTGAATGGCCGGGTGGTTTCATAGTCGAGCAACATTCGGAGATTCAGTAGTTCCAGGTCATCCCCGGTCGGGGAGCAACCGCTATTACCGGCCATTGCCGTTACAGTGAGAAGGTGTCGCGCATCACCGAGATCATATTCGGGAATCGAATCCTGACGGAAAAAACGATAGGTAAAATACTCCCAGTCACAGGCATCGATATCAGCCCCCGGAGTGATGTTGACTATTGCATAGCGGCTTTGGAGCACGGCCAGGCTGAGTGAGAACGATTTGATCGGATTCTCAAGTCCGTCGGCGGTGATACTAATTTCAGTCCATTCGCCCGGAATGGCGAGGTTATCGGTAGAAATTTGCAACTCAGCAGCGCCGATGGAGCACACCATCAACAAAGCAGCGGTCAGTACAATTCCGATTGTCTTTTTCATTGCTCTTTTTCCTTTAGACATGCCCGTAAGGATGAGTAATAGAATCGAAATAAGATATCTCCCTCGGTTTTAACATATCCAGAGGGGCCGTTTTTTGCAAGTGAAATCAGATACAATGTCTCCGATTCCAGTTGCAACAGTCTAAAAACCGGCGTATGTTATAGTGGAGGTGATACACGGTGGCCTCTTCCATAGAAGCAATTATAAATCGTCAGTTAATGCGCTGGGAGATCGAACGTAGTCGTCGAATCGAGCGCAAAACATCCGTTCCGAGACGACCACAGGTAGTAACGGTAAGTCGCGAGATAGGCAGTCGGGGGAGCTTTTTCGCCGGTCGACTGGCCGAGCGCATGGGCTTTCAACTGCTGCACCGCGAGGTAATCGATGCCATCTGCGCGTCGTCCGGATATCGGCGACGGATTATCGAATCGCTCGATGACCGTTTTCGCTCCAATCTCGACATCCTGGCCGAGTCTCTCGTAACCGGACAGTCGGTGGATCATTCCGACTATCACCGCTACCTGATAAAGATCGTACTGTCGATGGCTCGTTTGGGCGGAGTGGTGTTGGTCGGTCGAGGCGGCGGCTTCATTTTAGGACCGTTGCGTGGTTTTCATCTGCGCCTCATTGCACCGGTTGAGCAACGCTGCACTAACCTGGTAAAATACCGCGGCTTGAGTCATGAGGCCGCCCAGGAAGAAATCGAGCGAGTCGACCAGGAACGGCGCGAGATGATCCGTAAGTTGTTCGGTCAGGATATCGACAATCCGCACCATTATGACCTGGTGATAAACCTGGCCATGCTGGAGCTGGAGGAGTTGATCGAACCGACGGTACTGGCGATTAAATCAAAATTCGAGCGACTGGCAGTCGATCAAGCCGGTAATTGAAGCTGCTTCAGAACTGCTCGGTGCGAAGCATTACGAGAGTGCAGGCCTGGATAGTTTCTATCCCGGCTTTGTTCAACTCAGCGGCAAGTTCGGGATTTTCCGCTCCGGGGTTGAAAATCACCCGGCGCGGTTTGAGTCTGAGAATGCTTTCGCCGGCACTGCCGGAGACTTTGGCATTGACGTAGACGGTCAGGGTATCGATATCCTGGTGAATGTCGTCAAGGGACTTAAGGGAGACAATGCCGTCGACCACATGACCCGAGGGATGCACCGGCAGCGGTTTATGGCCGTATTCCTTCAACATCTGGACAGCCTTGAAAGAGTAGCGCTCTTCGTTGGGGGAAGCCCCCAGCACGGCGACGGTTGATCCGGGATTAGCTCTGACGGTCATATCGATATCCTCGTTTCTGGGCGGTCACTTGCGACCGATTAAGTTATCTTATAACAAATTAGACTAATCCCTTAACCGCAGGAAGGGGCGTTGGGTTCATCCGTCTTGAGAATATTGTAAGTTCCCCTCCGCGGCGGAGACAAGCCCCGCCGCTACGCGCCAGGGAGCCCAACCTCGCGTCGCAGGCGGCCTTGTGTCGCCCGCGATACAGCCGTTTCATGTTGATTATCCGGGTGTACGGATTCTTCAACGGACACCTTCGGCGGATCATCAACCGAGTATCGGCAGGATTGTGGCCGGGTCGAATTTGGCTTTTATCTTCCGGCTGTAGACGACATCGGCCTCGTTGCTGCTTTCTGATAAACCACTCAGGAAATTCTGACGGTCGACCGGAAGCTGTCGCGCCGGAGCATAATCATCGGCCGCGGTGGTAGGCATTACTCGAAAGGTAGCACTGACAATAAGACCGAGCAATCCCCAGGAACCGGCGAATATCTTGACAATATCATAGCCGGAAACGGATTTAAAACAGACCGAACCGGGCTTAATGATCTCCCCCGCCGCTGTTACTATCTGCGCCTTGAGCAGATAACGACTTAACGGCAACGGTTGTTCGTGCAACGAGGCTTTGAGACCAACCGCTACGGCGCCGCCGACCGAACCGACATAAGGCAGATTCGAATGCGGCAACATGAGTCGTTTCGTGATCAAACAGCGATTGATTTCACGCAACGGGTAGCCGGCTCCGATGGTAATGTAAAGGTCGTTCTCGTTGATCTCCCCTACCGTGTTGAGACGGTCGGTTTTGATCGCCATCACTTCGCGGAAAGATTCTCCCGAGGGCTCTATGTTGTTACAGAAGCCGCTGATGAACAACGGTTGACTATGCTGCCCCGCCAGCTTAATCAATGCGGCAGCTTCGTCGGCGCTTTCGGGATGAAAAGTCGGCACCGATTTCTGCCAGGTGATACGGTCATCCGGAAATACCGACCGAACCATTTCAACGAATTCATTCAATTTCGACATGGCTCGAAGATAGTCCTCCCGACGCATCATTGTCAACAGAAACAGAGAAGGGCAGGCGCATAACACCTGCCCCATTGAGTGTCACCGCTAAAGAAGCGGATTACCTAATGCTTTTTATCGGTCGTTCGGGGCCGAAATTCGGTCTATTTCATAAGAATCATTTTCTTCGTTTGCACGAATCCCTCGGTCGCGAGCCGGTAGAAGTACAGGCCGCTGGCTACGGGCTGACCGGCGCTGGTTCGTCCGTCCCATTCGACCTGGTGCGTTCCCGCCGACAGCGTTCGGCGGATATCATAAACAACCTGGCCGAGCAGATTGAACACCTCGAATGAGACTTCGGACTGGTGCGGCAGGTCGAAGCTCACCACGGTGACGGCGTTGAACGGATTGGGATAATTCTGACGCACTGCAAACTCCTGAGGGAGCCCGTCAGAGACCGTTCCGTCTACATCGAGGGGTACGCCGTCGACACCAACCACGTGAATCGTGCAATGCACCGAGTACTCGCCGATACCCTCGGAGCCAACCAGCAGCAGGTCGAAGTACTGACCAATGTCGGCGGTGTCGGGGACAAGGACCGCTTTGTAGAAGCGATACCCATCGAGACCGTAGGGGCCACCAACATGATAGTAGCCGACCGGTTCGGGTGTTAGAGTGAACAGCGTTTGACGAATCGTCTGGCAATCTTCTCCGAGGGCTTCGATGACCAGCTCCGTCTCTTGCGAGGCCGGAACATCAACGGTATCTCCGTCAGCAAATCCAAATGGATGCAGTCCGATCTCGTATCCCTCAACAGTAACCGCAAAACGACAGTTCTCATCGCCCGAGGTGCTAAGTGGTCCGTAGCTGGCGGCGATCTCTACCGGGTAGGTTTGATCGGCTGAGTCCGAACCCGGGAACCAGTGCCAATCTTCGCTGTAGACCACGCCCGGCCCCGAGACGAGGGTAAGTTCTATAAAACGGTTATCGCCCGGATAGTCGGGGTCTTCCGCAATGATCCGGCAGTCTATATGATTACAGACAACGGCCGTGGTATCCGACGGACAGACGGTAAATACCGGCATGGGATTGTCGCGAGTGTCGAATGCGTAAGCCCGAGTCCGACGTTGTTCATTCTGGATGAAGGCGAAGTAAACCACAAAGCGGGTTTCATCATCGTCGGCGGTCAGGTTCAGGACCAACTGGTCATCGACAAGCTGGATTGAACCGGCCGGCTCGGGCTCGATCTTGACGATTTCGACGATCGGTGTATCGCATGGGTCCTCATCGGTAAGCACAACGTCGAAGACCTGCGTACCGGGGGCATCGACGAAGAACACCGAGCCTTCGCCCTGGCCGTCGATGCTCATGTAGGGAGTATGATCTCCGGCAAATACCGAGAACCGGCAACAGTCTTCCGGCGGTGTGGTGTGCGGATCGGAGTTGCCGATGGAGGCGGCCACGACGATGTCGTACCAGCCGAAAAAGACCGAGTCGTCGATCGGTCGCCAGGACCAGAGACCAGTGCGCCCGTCCACCTGGCCGGGGCCTTCGATCAAGTGATAGCGGATATTGTTGTCGTTGGGATGGTCATGTTTGGGGTCGGTCGCGTGCAGTTGGTATTGGGCGACATCGCAGTGTAGTGTCAGAATTGTATCGGGGCAGTCCACGAAGACCGGGACGCGGTCATCCCCCAAAGCTGCAGCAACCAGCAACAAAAGAAGCGCTGCCGTCAGCGCCGGCAAAACCCGCATAGATATAGACATTTCTCGAACCCTCTCAGGCATGTACGATAGACTTGAAGTAATATAATAGCCGAACGATTTTTGTCAATGCCCCAGGTCCGCGCCCAGTGCGGGAAAAGGAGACTTCCCCCGGTCCGATATCGGTCACCGGGACGTTAGTCTACTATAAAAAGTTTCGCGCCGGTCGAGGTCGAAGATTGATGCAGGTCGATATTGTCGGCCACTTGATAGCTTACGCCGGGAGTAAGGACAAACTCGCGTCCATCCTGCAAACGTGTGTGTAATTCTCCCTCAAGGCAAAGGAGTATGTGACCCTTGGCACACCAGTGGTCGGCTTTGTAGCCGGGCGAGTATTCGACCATACGAACGCGGATCGTTCCAAACTGCCCGGTGCGCCAAAGTGCACGACCGGTTTCTCCCTTATGTTCTGTGGGTTCTATCTTTGACCAGTCGGTCACACCAAAAGGAATATCAGTCATCTGCATAAGTCACCATGCGTGTTATTACGTTCCATCAGTGATGGCCCAGTTCTGGGGGATTGTTAAAGAAGTTGTACGTATAGATATTCAGCAAACTACACCCATAATGCGGGCGACACAAGGCCGCCCGCTACGCGAGGTTACGACTCATTAACGCGTAGCGGCGGGGCTTGTCTCCGCCGCGATTGTGTTTTTTCAACAAACCCCTGGATACCAGGCGTGTCATCTCTATGATGTATGGATAACCACAGATCCAACATATAAAAAAGCCTTTGAGCCAAAGAAGAGGCCCGGTCGGGCGACCGGGCCTATATAGAGGCATAATATACGCAGGGTTAAGAGAGGATCTATTAGTACATACCACCCATGCCGCCCATGTCGGGAGGCATAGCCGGGCCCTTCTTTTCCTCCGGCTTGTCGACAATCACCGCTTCGGTGGTCAACAGCAGGCCGGCGATAGAGGCGGCGTTTTCAAGAGCAGTACGAGTAACCTTAGTCGGGTCGATAACACCGGCCTTAAGGAGGTCTTCGTAGGTGTCGGTCGCGGCGTTATAACCAAAAGCAGCTTTCTCGCCGAGAACCTTGTTGACCACCACGGAAGCTTCCATACCGGCGTTCTGAGCGATCTGCCGCAGCGGCTCTTCGAGCGACTTACGGACGATAGCAACGCCTACTTTTTCCTCATCCGTGCAATCGAGATTGTCAAGGACGTGCATGGTACGCAGCAGAGCTACGCCGCCGCCCGGGATGATACCTTCTTCGACAGCCGCACGCGTCGCGTGCAGAGCGTCTTCGACACGAGCCTTGCGCTCTTTCATCTCGGTCTCGGTGGCAGCACCGACGTTGATTACGGCCACACCGCCGGCCAGCTTGGCCAGACGTTCCTGCAGCTTCTCGCGATCGTAGTCGGAGGTGGTGTCTTCGATCTGCTTACGGATCTGTGCGATACGACCCTTGATATCTTCCTTGTTGCCGGCGCCCTCGACGATGGTAGTGTTGTCCTTGTCGAGCACGACCTTCTTGGCGGTACCGAGGTCGGACATCACGGCGTTTTCGAGTTTGAAACCGACTTCTTCGGAAATAACCTTACCGCCGGTCAGCACGGCGATATCTTCGAGCATAGCCTTGCGGCGATCGCCGAAGCCCGGAGCCTTGACGGCGCCGACTTTGATGGTGCCGCGCAGCTTGTTGACCACCAGTGTCGCGAGAGCTTCGCCCTCAACGTCCTCGGCGATAATCATCATCGGCTTACCGGTCTGAGCCACTTTTTCCAGAATCGGCAGAAGATCTTTCATGGAGCCGATCTTCTTATCGTGAATCAGAATGTAAGGATCTTCGAGAACCGCTTCCATGTTGTCGGGATCGGTCACGAAATACGGCGACAGATAACCGCGATCGAACTGCATACCTTCGACCACTTCAAGTGTAGTCTCGGCGGTCTTGGATTCTTCAACGGTGATAACGCCGTCGTTGCCGACCTTCTCCATCGCCTCAGCGATAAGGTCACCGATAACGCGATCGGAGTTGGCGGAAATAGTGCCGACCTGGGCGATTTCATTCTTACCGGAAACCGGCTTGGACATGGCTGCGATTTCGGCGTTGACGGCCTTGACGGCGGCGTCGATACCACGCTTGATCGACATCGGGTTGGTGCCGGCGGTCACGTTCTTGAGACCTTCGCGATAAATCGCCTGAGCGATAACGGTCGCCGTGGTGGTGCCGTCACCGGCCACGTCGGAAGTCTTGGAGGCGACTTCTTTCACCATCTGGGCGCCGATATTTTCGAAAGCGTCTTCCAGTTCGATTTCCTTGGCTACGGAGACACCGTCCTTGGTGACGGTCGGTGAACCGAATTTGCGATCGATAACGACATTACGACCTTTGGGACCGAGGGTCACCTTGACCGCATCGGCCAGCTTATCCACGCCCAGCTTCAGCTTGGCGCGAGCTTCGGATTCAAAATCTATAAGTTTCGGCATGGCTTAACGCTCCTGCATGATTAGCTGTTGGTGATGACGGCGAAAATGTCGGACTCACGCATAATGAGATACTCTTCGCCCTCGATCGAAACTTCGGTACCGGAGTACTTACCGTACAGGACCCGGTCACCCTTCTTGACCTCGACCGGCACCACGGTGCCTTCTTCAGTCCGACGACCCGGACCGACTTCGATGATCTCGCCTTCCATCGGCTTTTCCTTGGCGGTATCCGGAATGATGATGCCGCCCTTTTTGACCTCGACCGCCTCAAGCGGCTTGACCACGACGCGGTCAGCAAGCGGTTTTACCTGCATTTTGAGACTCCTGTTTGAGTGGTTCTATATCTGTTTAATTTTGCTATCTTTATTGAGACCTTATGGTCTTTTTCACTTCTGCTTCGCTGGAGCCTGCTCTTATTAGCACTCACTTTCAGCGAGTGCTAACAGTATAGTTAAACACTGGTATTGTCAAGAGGTTTCCATAGATATTCTATGTTTTTTGATAATTTTTACGGAAAACGGCAGACCGTGACGCCATCGCTTAATGCATTGATTTATAACCATTTATGGCTATCAGCAAAGTCGCCCAGAAGCAACGGCACCGAAAATGACTGCCATTTTGGCGTTATGACGACAGCTCGACACCACGTATCGCGTGATCCCCGCGATCCCGCGATATAGCTATCGCTCCGAGATTGGATCTCAGGTCAGGATCCTTGTGGTTTACAGTCCCGACATTGTACGGAAAGTCTTCCTGAGACCTGCCGGGAAATAGAAAATCGAAATGCCAGGTTGCAAGCAACCTGACCTACTTGTGCTTTTTCAACAAAACCCGGACAGGTGGGCCACCGGATATCGGCGCAAGAAGAGCGAGACAAACTGAGGGATGTTTGCCGTTCATCAACGTTGTTAGTTGGAAATCTCCCAGCAGTGCGGGCCGTCCCAGGTGGGGTATTGAGTCACTTCGTTGACCACCCACTTCCACTTGTAGCTGGGAGGCCGGTAACAGGAATCAAGACAGACATGCTTGCCCGCATAGCTGCTGTTGATCGGACCGATGTCGATCGTCAAGGCCACCTCGTCAAAACCGTTGGGAATCCCGGATGCTTGCATTATCGAGGCGCCGAATGCAACCGTATCAACTCCCATCCCGTCCGCCGAGGAATACTGGATAGCTACCACGAGATCGAATTCCTCCTTACCAATCGTACCGGTAGTGTCCATCGAAGTACTCCCCCACTGAGCGCCATCGGGAGAATAAATGCGGAAACCGTTGGTCATGCCCCTGACATAGCTGCCGTAATCGTTGAGCACCTTGAGGCTCAGGGTGATCGTTCGTCCGCTGGGAATTTTCCCGCCCGACAAACCGCTTACACCGTACAAGGAGATATTTTTAGTCGGATCGGGATGAGAGTCGACAACCGTGTCATTGCCGCCGTTGGACGACCCGGTGCCGTTGTCGTCATCGTTGCCGCAGGCCGGACCGAGACAAAGCAGGGACAGGCCAAAGATAATCATCAGGATAGATTTCATTCAATTCTCCGAGTTAAGGCATAACAGTGATTTAAGATAGTCCAAAGATCCGTTTCTGTCAAACGAACCGCGGTACAGACTTGCTCCATTCGGGACCGTTACCTATGTTTTATTGTATCATAGACAAAACCGTCAAAATGAAAGACGCCGCGATATGACCCAAGATGAAGACTCACAACCGACCCGAGACTTATCAATCGGTAATCTGATCATAACGGTAGGGCCGATGCTGCTCTGTATCGTCCTGGCGATCGTAACGTTCTACTACAAGGGGCAAATGGACGAGGCCAACAGCAATCTGGCGTCCTCATATTTTCGCAATCGCGCTCTGGAGGACGATGTTCGTCGCTTGCGGGCGATGGTCAACACGTTCGAACATCCGCCGCTGCAGCTCGAACCGACGCTGACTTCGCTGGAGCTGGCTACTCTGCAGAAGCAGGGATTCGAGGATCCTTACCATGATATCGCCAGTGACCTCGTCACCAATCCAACGTTGCTCAACGCTGAGGGCATCCCGGTGCAGTTGATCGACATTGCTTCTGAGGACGACACCTGTATTCTCAGTCCCAACCGAGCGCTGGCATATTATGAGGGTGAAAATGGTCTGGGACGGTTGTTGTTGAGTTATGATATCGGAAAAAACAATCGCATTACCTGGCGGATTCTGGAGAATTGGGCGCCGGAAGGGTAGGCGTTAACAGGCGGCAAGATCGCAGTTACACAGTCAGGATTGGCTGGTCTCACCTGCCCTGCTCAATTCGCTAATCCCACCCGAGGGGTGGGGCACCAAGCCTCCAGCGGACAGGATTTCGACAGTCATGCAGCGTCAGGACCGCAAGGGTCCTGACCTACAAATCTCAGGGAAGGACGCGGAGCATCCAAGAAACCAGCCATTCCGACGTTCCGCCGCAGAGCGACGGAACGAGGGAGAAACATGTAGACCACCGGTTCCCGCAACAAACGGGTAACATTAAAGCGAGTCGGTCTTCAGACTCTCTACCCAGACCTTAGCCTCGGGCCATTTCATGTCAACCACGAACATGCCCCGAATATCTCCGGGAGCATAACCGGTGGCGGCATCGTCCGGATAAAACTTAGCCAGAGCCTCAGGTACTCCCTTAGCCAGTTGATCGGCCTGACCATGACAGCCAAGGCACATCAACTCGGTTCTTATCCCGCTATGATAGGAATACCATTCTCCCCCCTTGCGGTTATGCCAAATACCTTTTGACAGATCAGTTCCTTTTGGAATAGTGGCAAACTCTTTCAGAATGGCCAGTTGAACACTGTCGGCGGCATCTTTCGGATTGCGGGCTTTATCACTGACACGGCGGATGCCGAGAACGCCTTCTTTGGAAAATTTCGCCGCCAGCTCCGGAGCTTTTTGGCCGCATACCTGTATCGCATACTCCGGGCCGCCCTCGACCATCGCCTTGCGCAATTCGGCCTTGAGTTGCGCCGAGTATTGTTGAATAACGGATATCGCCGCCGATTGAGCCTCTACTTCCATTTTATCACGGGCTACCTGATCGGCGCCGGTTTTGTCCGCTTCCTTGGAACAAGCCAACAGAACCAACAGCATCGAAACAGCGATTAGTACGGACCTCATTATGCCTCCTTGGTCGGGTTGAATACGCCAAGTATACATAGTCGACCGAGCCCGGGCAAGTCCGGAGGCGGCGGGGGCAAGCTCCGCCGCTGTGTGTCATTGATCGCATACACAACGCCATCGACGGTCCATCTTCTCTCGTGGATTATATTGTTGATTATGACGCCTTCCGCTCTACCTTGAGACAGGTCCAAAAAACTTCCGATTATTCAGGCCCCAGGAGCGTGTATGGACAACAACACCGTCTTGATTATTTCATTCCTCGTTTATTCGCTGGGGATCGTAGCGTTCGGTCTCTATTCGACCAGCCGTCGCAAACAGACGGATGACGATTTCGTTCTCGCCAATCGCGAACTCGGTCCCTGGGCCTCGAGCCTTTCGGCCTCGGCCAGTTCCGAGTCGGGCTGGGTAATGCTCGGTCTGGTAGGTGAGGCTTACGCCTACGGTCTTTCGGCCATCTGGATCATTCCCGGTATCGCAGTCGGTTACCTGTTCAACTGGTTCGTGCTGGCCGATCGCCTGCGAGTGAGCACCAAACAGTCGGGAGCAGTGACACTCACCCAGTTCATTGCCAGTCGTTTCGGGGAAAAATCCGCGATGGTGCGAGCAATTCCGGTGCTGATCATCACGGCTGCGATGCTAGGTTACGTGGCAGCTCAGATGAATGCCGCCGGGAAGGCATTCGATGCCGTATTCGCTCTTCCCTATCATTGGGGTGTTCTGGCGGGAGCCGCGATCATCATGGCTTACACTATCACCGGCGGTTTTCGCGCCGTGTGCTGGACGGATATCATACAGGCGAGTTTTATGGTGATCGCATTGCTTTTCATGCCGGTCATCGTTTTTGTCAAACTCGGTAGTTTCACGGCGGTTGGGGATGCGTTGCGAGCGGCCGACCCCGCTCTTTTAACCTGGTCTTCAGGCAAAGCGGGACTGGCCGGACTGGGATTCGTGGTCGGTCTGCTTGGCATCGGACTCGGTTATCCCGGACAACCGCACATCCTGTCGCGTTTCATGGCCGCACGTGATATGAAGGTTGTCAAAAAAGCCGGGATGATCGCATTCGGCTGGTTTATTCTCGTCTACGCCGGAGCGATTTCGTTCGGGTTGTTTGCCCGAGCCTATTTTGGAGAAATTGCCGACCCGGAGCAGGCCCTGCCATTGGCGGTGGGCCAGTTCCTTCCGGCAGTGCTGGGTGGATTCGTCATTGCCGCCATAGTCTCGGCGATCTGCTCCACGGCCGACTCGCAGTTAATCGTGGTATCCTCGACCATCTCGCGCGATGTGATCCCGCTTTTTCGCAAAGGCAAAGCCGATTTCGCAAGAACCCAACTCATCGATCGCTGGGTTCTGGTGATCCTGGCGATTCTTTCGGTGTTGTTCGCCTTGACCGAAAATCGTATGATTTTCACCTTCGTGCTTTATGCCTGGTCGGCGATGGGAGCGGCGTTCGGGCCGGTGGTCATTTTAGGTTTGCTTTGGAAACGAACCACTCGTGCCGGAGCGGTGGCCGGAATGATCGTCGGCGCCGTGGTGACGGTGATCTGGAAAGAAACCGCGGTCCTAAAAGCTGCCCTGTATGAGTTAGTCCCGGCATTCGTGCTGGCGTTTTTAACGGTAGTAATCGTGAGCCTCCTGACGCAGGAAGGCCGCGAAAAATAATAAGGAGTTCGCTTGAGTCCTGCCAAGAAATTCATGCGACTGGTGCTGATTGGCCTGGTCGGAATGATTGTCGGTGTGGTTGTCGCCGCGTACGGATTGCTTCGTCTCTCCGTTCCCCCGGATGAAGGTGTTCTGGTAACCGCCGGTCTGCGCGACACAGTCGAGGTTACGTTCGACGCTCGTGGCATCCCGCAGATCTGGGCCAACAACGAACACGATGCGTTGTTCGCGTTGGGACGTCAGCATGCCGCCGACCGGATGTTTCAGATGGATCTGATCAGGCGGGTGGCTCAGGGACGGTTGTCGGAAACACTAGGGAGTATTACTATCGACCTGGACCGACAACAACGAGCGATCGGGCACGGACGTATCGCCGCCGCTTATCTGGATAAACTCGACCCAGCGGTACGCGATAAAATACAGGCTTACGTCGACGGCATTAACTCATATCGCCTTACCTGCCGGGCGATGCCGTTCGAGTTTCGTCTTCTTCCGACCGATTTCGAGGCCTGGACCGTTTATGACTGTCTCAGCATCCTTTCCTTTCAAACCTGGTTCTCGAACGCGTTGATGAGTCGCGATGAATTCGCGCGGGAACTGACGGAAAAAGTCGGTCCCGAACGAGCCGCCGAATTGCTGCCGATCTACCCCGATGACGCCCCGACGTCAGTTCCCGAAGAAACCAGGCTCGGCAACCTGGATACTCCTTACCCCGGTCGCACGGCAGAGCAACCGATGCCGTCGTTCAGTTTGATTCCGACACCCTGGCGAATGAGTGAGGCCTCGAACGCCTGGGCCGTGAGTCCGGCAAAAAGCGTCGGCGGAGCAGCGATGCTCGCTTCCGATCCGCATCTTGAAATAAACCGGCTGCCGCAATTCTGGTACGGCGCAGGTTTGCATATCGGCGACAGTGTCGGCGTTTTGGGTATTACCGTACCGGGGATGCCTTATTTCGTGATGGGACACAACGGCCGTGCGGCATGGGCGTTTACGGTTGGCGGGGTCGATGTGGTCGACTACTATGCGGAGCAACTCAATCCTGACAACGTCCATCAGTATCTCACACCGCAGGGGTTCGTGGATTTCGAGATATTCGTAGATACGTTCGCCGTAGCCAACGACGATAGTCCGGTAATCGAATCGACTCTGGTATCGTGTCACGGACCGGTAGTGTTCGATTCCACCAACACCAACGAAGTCTACACTCTCCATTGGGCGGGTTATGATGTTGACCTGGCCGATGCGGCTCGGGCCGGTTTTGAGTTGAGTGCCACCGCCTCGTTTGACCAGTTCCGACATACGGTGGTGCGTTTCGGGGCGCTCGATGCCGCCTGGATTTACGCCGACAGCAGCGGTAATATCGGCTATCAACTCGGGACACCGATTCCGCAACGGCCTTCCGGGGCAAACGGTCTTCCTCTTGAAGGCTGGCTTGATGATATCGCCTGGTCGGCTTACACCTTGCCACCGGATCAAACCCCGCACGTTGCCAATCCGGCCTGCGGATTTCTTGCATCGTGCAATAATCTCAGCACCCGTGCTATAAAAATTCCCGGTAATTACGCCTCAGATCGGATCAGGCGCATTACGGCGCTTCTGTCGCAGTCCGAACAGGTAAGCGCCGAAGACATGCGCCGGATGCAATTGGATCGCACCGACCTCGGTCTGCTTAAATGGTCGCAACGACTGGCGGATGTCATGCCGTTCGTGGATTCGGCAGTGCTGGCCAAAAAGGTGTACAACTGGAACGGCGTGGTCGATACCTCGGACCAGGTTGCGCCGCTGGTATTGGACTTCATCGATGCCCTGAAAGAAAAACTCTACGGCGATGAACTGGGGGACCTGGCATCGGAAGTACCCACAGCATTACTCGACCGTCAGTTCAACAATTACTATGACTCCATCTCAATAATTATCGCTCAGGGCTTGAACCACCGCTTGCAAGGTGCTTCGCTGGTTGCAGCCGAAAAAGCCCGGGAGCAATACGATGGGCGTACGATGGGTGAGCTTCAAACGCTCGCCATGCGTCATCCCATGGCGGTCGTGCCGTTAATCGGAAGCCTGCTCGATTTATCGCACGGCCCCTGGCCCTGGCCCGGTTCTGCCGGAACTCTCAACGCTTCGTTCTCGTTTGACAACCCGGACGGAACCTATCGGGTCGTAGTGGGGCCAAGCTGGCGTTTCGTAATCGATTTCGCCCGAATTGACAGCGCCTCCTTCGTGCTCCCGGCCGGCAACTCCGGCAATCCGATGAGCGAGCACTTCTTTGACTTTTTCGAGGATTGGCGCGAAGGGCGTACGTGGACGGTGCCATTTTCACGACCGGCCGTCAGGGCTCGTGCGGTCTCCGTGCTCACCCTCACCCCGACCGGTGATTGAGCTTCCGCAGGCGCAACCTGCGGCTCTCCGATTCGTATATTCGAATTAAACAGAAGTGCGGTGAAATCAGCCGAGACCGGCGAGTACGGGTGTGTTGAAGAAGTTGAAAGCCCCGACATTTGGTAAGACCTGTTCGTAAAACGGGCGATATCAAGCGGCTCGCTTTGTAATACGGGTTTTGTAAAAGCATAGCAGGGACTTGTCTCCACCGCTAAAAGCATTTTCAACATACCCGACTCAGACGCGTCTCCGCTGCAGGCAGGAGGTCAATAATGAATTTGATACGGATTATCGTGTCGGGACTGACATTCGTTTTATCAGTTGTCTCGGTAGTGATGGCAGCGGATATCGAAAAAACCTTCCCGGCCAAGGAAACGGTTAATGTCAACACGGTCAGCGGTGATTGCCGGATAGAAGTCTGGGACAAAAACGAGATCCGGGTAGAGATTGTCGATCAAATGCGCCCCGCCGATAGCTGGGAACCGGTTTTCAGAGAGCTGTCAAGTTCGATTAAAATGACCGAGGAGCATTATGAATCCAACCGGGGACGAATTATCTGGACGATCTACGTACCGCAGGGAACAGAAGTCCGGTTCTCGACCGCTTCCGGAGATATGGAGATTCGTAATCTCAAAGGTGATGTCGATATCGAGACTGCCTCAGGTGATATAGCGATGTATGGATGCAAGGGAGAAGTTGATATCAATACCGCCAGCGGCGACATCAACATCGAGGAGATCACCGGTCGTCTCGATGTGTCAACGGCTTCGGGTGATATCGACATAACCGGCCTGAGTGGACTGACCGACATCTCAACAGCCTCAGGCGATATCGACATCGAAGATGCCCGGCTCAGTGAGTCATCGTCATTCAGTACCGCTTCGGGTGATGTCATAGTCAGTTTGGCTGAAAAGCCAACCGGAGACATTGAGGTCTCTACAGCATCCGGCAACGCAGCCATCGAATGCAACGGACACGAATTGACCGGCACGGTTGAAATGTATGCCCACTATCGTAGCGGGGATATCGATACCGATTTTGATCTTGGTAAAAAACGCGTGATCCGGCGCGACGGTGACAAATGGAAATTCCTTACCGGCGTACTGGGCAGCGAGGATCCTTTAATCGTAATAAGCACCGCCAGCGGCCGGGCTGAGTTGAACAAATAGCGCAGGGATATCAGGTATAAAGAAAACCGGCGTCCTTGACAAACAGGGGCGCCGGTTTTTTGTAATCAAAGATAGTTCCGACAGGTTACTCGGATTTCTCCTCCGAGTCGGATTTGTCGGATGCCGGAGGTTCTTCGCTGGTCTTCGGTTCCTCGGGCTGAGGTTGCGAGACCTGGGAAGCCAAAGCACGGAGTTCGGCCGGCATGGCGTCTTCCATCGCGGTAGTCTTCGGCGGATCGGGCAATCTCGGTCGTTCCGGCTCACGCGGAGTCGAATCCTCGACCGGGGCTGCTTCGGCCTTCGGCTGTGGCTTCGGCGGTTCCGAATCACCCTTCTCCCGCTTGCGGTAGTAAGCGGCCTCGGACAGGATCACCTTGCGCTGACCTTTGTCGAGTTCGATTACCTGTAGAGGAATCGAGTCACCCTCTTTGGGTCCCTCTTCTCCTTCACCGCCCTTGCGAGCAAGCTGAGCCATCGGCACGAACCCTTCGACATCACCATCGAGGTCAACCACAACGCCACGGTCGAGCACTTTCGTGATCGTACCGAGGCAATCGCCGCCGACCGAGTATTTCTTGGCGATCTCTGGCCACGGGTCATCCATCAGCTGTTTGTAACCAAGCGAAATGCGGCGATTTTCATGGTCGATCTTGAGAATCTTCACATCGACCTTATCGCCCTTCTTCATCACCTCGGACGGGTGCTGAATACGCTTGGTCCAGGACATATCGGAAATATGTACCAGGCCATCGATCCCTTCTTCCAGCTCCACGAAAGCGCCGAAAGCGGTCAGGTTGCGCACCTTGCCGGAGACAATCTGACCCGGAGGGTATTTATCTTCGATAGTGGCCCAGGGATCGGGCTCCATCTGCTTGATACCCAGCGAGATTTTTTCGTTCTCTTTGTCCACCGAGAGAACGATCGCTTCGACCTGGTCGTTCACGTTCATGATCTTGGACGGGTGCTTGATGTGCTGTGTCCAGGACATCTCGGAGATGTGGATAAGCCCTTCGACACCCTTCTCCAGCTCGACGAATGCACCGTAATCGGTGATCGAAACCACACGACCGGTAACCTGTCGACCGAGCGGATATTTCTGCTCGATGTTCTCCCAGGGATACGGGGTCATCTGCTTCAGACCAAGCGAAATACGCGAGGTCTTCTCGTCGAAGTCGAGAATCTTGACATCGATCTTCTCGCCGAGATTGACCATCTCGGAGGGGTGACGAATCCGGCCCCATGACATATCGGTGATATGCAGGAGTCCGTCGACACCGCCCAGGTCGATGAAAACGCCGAAGTCGGTAATGTTCTTGACCACACCCTGACGGATCTGGCCGACACCGATTTCGGAAAGCAGAGCGGCTCGCATCGTCTCGCGCTTTTCTTCGAGCACGATTCGACGGGAGACAACGATGTTGCGGCGGGTCTTGTTGATCTTGATGATCTTCAGGTCCATGTTCTGACCGATGAGGGCATCGAAATCAGGAACCTGACGCAGAGCCACCTGAGAGCCGGGCAGGAAGGCATCGACGCCCATGACGTCGACTACGAGTCCGCCCTTAATACGACGGACAACAGTGCCCTGGATCTGGTCACCGCTGTCGTGCACGTCGCGGATTTTATCCCAGACGCGCATAAAGTCGGCTTTCTGCTTGGAGAGAATCAACTGACCGTTGGAGTCTTCGATCTCCTCCAGGAAAACCTCGATTTCATCTCCGACCGCAATGTTTACCGGCGTGGGAAACTCGCCGATCGAGATGATACCTTCGGACTTGAACCCGACATCGACGATCACATCGTCGCGAGTCACGCCCATCACCGTTCCGGTGACGACTTCACCTTCCTTGATGTCCTTGATAGTGGAATCATACATGTCGACCATGGAATTCCATTCATTGACATCGTAAACGACGCCGGAGACATCGGTGATTTTAACGGCTTCGACTTCTTCTACCTCGTGCGGAGCGGGCATGGTTGACCGGGCTTTGGCCTTTTCCAATACACGCTTGTGACGATCGGTTAGAACTCGTTCCGCTTGTTGGGTGTCTAACTGCTCACGATCGACCTCATGGACCTCAACCTGCTTGGTCAGCTTGGTCTTGGCTTTCTTGGTCTTCTTAGCAGCGCCTGCCTTACGTTTTGACACCTTGGCAGTGGTTGTGGGTTTGTTGGCTTCCGCCATTGATGTAATGAGAACCTCCTTACGAGCCTCCGACAGTTTTTGATTTTTTCCCGAACGGGAAAACTATCGGAGAGCCAACGGCCAGACATCAGCGGCCGCAGCGGCTCATATAGATAACAAAAAACTTCGGAAAGACAAGTTCTTTCTGAGTTTTTTAGTCTACTTTTTTAGTCGGTTTTTGCCGGTAACTGCTTGAGTTCGAGGCGCTCGGCTTTAAGGGCGCCAATACGCTCCATAACCGCCTCAGCCAGAGCCTGATAACCTTGTTTGTCGGCGCTGTAAGCAGCCACCTCATCGGCGGTTATCGGTTTGCCGTAGGTGATGCTCATCCGATCACGACCGAAGAAACAGGCACTAAGATGATTGGAACCGTGGATATAGGCCGGGACTATCGGGCAACCGGCCCGAACGGCAACCATGCCGATACCGGGTTTGGCCGACAGGAACTTGTCCCCTTTGGAGCGAGTGCCTTCGGGGAATATCGTTAACGCTTCTCCCCGTTCGAGCACTCCCAGGCACATTTCAAGAGCGGCTCGGTCGACGGCGCCGCGTCTGATGGGCAAAGCGTTGGTGCGGCGAATGATCCCGCCAAAGAGCTTATTCTTGAACAGCTCCTGTTTGGCCATGAAATAAACCTCACGCTTGAAGAAACTGCCCGACAGCGGTGGGTCAAAATAGGAGAGGTGGTTGGTGGCGAGGATAAACGGACCTTCCGCCGGGATGTTTTCCGTACCGCGAATACGAATGCGGAAAAGAATCTTGAAGATAAGCCAGGTCAGCGACTTACCGGTATAATAGAGAATTTTCATGACGTCTTCAGCGACTTGAGAATCAACGTCAGAATACGATCAACTTGCTCATCGATTGAGAGATTGGTAGTGTCGACCACAAAGGCATCCTTGGCCTGCTTGAGCGGTGAATGGGCGCGATTGGAGTCGTATTTATCCCGGCGGCGAATGTCGGCTTCCTGTTCTTCAAGCGTGGTAGTAAACCCTTTACGGGTCAACTCCAACAGGCGGCGTTGAGCCCGCTCGCGGACAGTGGCATCGAGATAGATTTTGAAATCGGCGTTGGGGAATACGACCGTGGTGGTATCGCGGCCTTCGGCAACAATCGATCCCTTGCGGGAGATTTCACGCTGCCGAGCCACCATCGCCTCGCGAACACCGGGATGAGCCGCGACTTCGGAAACATCGCGGGTAACTTCGGGAGTGCGAATAGCTTCGGTAACGTCTATGCCGTTGAAAAACACCCGGTTGACACCATCGGTCGGCTTGAATTCGAGCGGGACTTTCCTGGCCACCTGAGTCAGACTGGTTTCATCGAAGGGAGGAATGCCATTTTGTAGGGCAAACCAGGTCAAGGCTCGATACATCGCTCCGGTATCGAGATAGATATACCCCAGGCGTTCAGCCAAGGCCTTGGCGGTGGTTGACTTACCGGCTCCGGCCGGGCCGTCGATGGCGATTACTTTCCCTTTGAGCTTGGAAAGGTTGAGTGGCCGTGAATTCATGCCGCCATGTTATAGCGGAAGGTCCTAAAAGGCAACGGATTTCTGATTCCGCCCTCGGACCACATATAAGTAGGGGCCGGTCGGAGCCGGCCCCTGGCCAGTTGTTCTTTAAATCCACTGACCGAGATCTATAAAAGATCCGAAATTCAAACAGGTACACGAATATATAACAAATTTCGTGCCGACAACTATCGTATTGTATGGCAACACCTTAACGTAACACGGGCACTCCCGGATTATGGCGCACAACCCATAGGACTTGTTGAAAAACCCCACTGTCTAGCATAAAGACAGGGAGACACATCCCCCTGCTTATGCGATTTAAGGCTCTGATTTCGCATAGCGGGCAGCCTGGTGTCGCTCCTACCGTAGTTGCATTCGTTTGAAATTGCTGGTAGACGACTTCCGTAACAAATCCATAACGTGGGGTAGTTGGCTCAACCCAAGAACGACAACAGCACAACATTTATAAGTTGAAATGAGAATTGGGAGCGGATAAGTTTCCGATCAAAACAGACACATTGACGAAAGGAATCATCATGTCCGATTTTGATTATATCCATGCAAGACAGATTCTCGACAGTCGCGGTACGCCGACAATCGAGGTCGATGTCTGCCTGACCGACGGCACTCTGGGTCGTGCGGCGGTTCCCTCGGGAGCATCGACCGGCGCTCATGAAGCGGTGGAATTACGCGACGGCGACAAGGAGGTTTTCTTCGGCAAAGGAGTTACCAAGGCGGTAACCAACGTCAACGAGAAAATCGGCCCGGCCCTGATACAGAACGATGTCGATCCGTTCGATCAGGTTTCCCTCGATAATTTCATGATCGAGCTGGACGGCACCGAAAACAAGGGCAAGCTCGGCGCCAACGCCATTTTGGGGGTTTCGATCGCGACGGCCAAGGCGGCGGCGGAATCGCGCGGGCGGTTTTTGTACGAATATATCGGCGGTTGTAATTGCAAAATGCTGCCGGTGCCGATGATGAATATTCTCAACGGCGGCAAACACGCCGACAACAACGTCGACCTGCAGGAGTTCATGATCATGCCGGTCGGCGCGGAGAATATCAGACAGGCGCTTCAGATGGGAGCCGAGGTGTTCGGGCATCTTAAAAAGGTGCTCGCCTCCAAGGGCTACAACACGGCCGTCGGCGACGAGGGTGGTTTTGCTCCGGATCTGAAGTCCAACGAGGAGGCGCTCGAGGTAATCATGCAGGCAATTTCCAAGTCCGGTTATAAAGCGGGCAAGGATATCATGCTGGCGCTCGACCCGGCCTCTTCTGAATTCTACGACGCCAAGAAAAAAGTCTACGACCTCAAAGCCGAGGGGAAAAAGCTCTCGTCCGACGAGATGATTGATTTCTACGAAGGCCTGGTGAAAAAGTATCCGATCATTTCGATTGAGGACGGCCTTGCCGAAGACGACTGGGAAGGCTGGCAGAAGTTCACTGCGAAAATGGGTGGTCTGATTCAGATTGTCGGCGATGATCTGTTCGTGACCAATCCCAAGCGGCTCGCCCGAGGTATCGCCGAGAAATCGGCCAACTCGATTTTGATCAAGCTGAATCAGATCGGCACCCTGACCGAGACGCTCGATGCCATCCAGATGGCCCAGAAGGCCGGGTTCACAGCGGTGGTGTCACATCGCAGCGGTGAGACCGAGGACGCCACGATCGCCGATGTGGTCGTTGCGACTTCGGCGGGACAGATCAAAACCGGATCGATGTCGCGTTCGGATCGGCTGGCCAAGTACAACCAGTTGATTCGGATTGAGGAGACAATCGGCGGCCGGGCGGTCTATCCGGGATTGGGGGCGTTCTATAATCTGAAGAAATAGGAAAGACAGACTCGATATCTGCATTACTCCGATATCCACTGATGTGCCGTCAGGCGTCTCTGCCTGACGGCTTTTTTTGTGGTCCTGGATGATTCGGGGACCGGTGGTCCACCCGTCCGCGCATTGTCGAAACTTCGCTTCGCGATCCGCCTTCGGCGGACAGGAGTTTCGACCTACTCAAGATGGCGAACGTCGGTGGTCTACCCATCCACGGGTGGGGTATTGAGTCGTTGAGGCATTCTCAAACCGTTGAAGGGGTATCGGGTTATTCTGAGAACATCGCCCTGAGCGCTGTTCTCGCAGGAACCCGACCTACGACTGCCGGAGAAAAAGGACGACTGCGATCAGGGCTGCGCTTACGACAGATAGCATGATCATTACCTTTTTCTTGCGGAGTTCGAGATAACGCTCCTCGTCGAGATAGAAACGACCGGGCTGTATTTCTACCAGCACACCGAAGCGCATGAAGCGACGAATGCGCCAGCCATTGATCGTCCCGGAAGTATCCAGCTCGATCGTGCAGCCGGGATGAACAGCGCCAGCTCGGCGCAGGGCACGGATGATTTTCTTGTCCGTGCGGATAACCATAACGGCAACAATGAAAATTATCGGCCCGAATATATACGTGGCTTGCATGGGGACATGTAACATGGGGCACAATCGGCCCCACATGTTGTGTTAATTCTTAATCCCGCCGCTGGGGGCCGGGATGCGGCCGCCGCGTAAAATGAAATTGCGAGACGAGAACTTGCTCACCGGCTGGATCGGAGCAGTGCCCAACAGACCGCCGTATTCGGCCGACTGCCCCACCATCTTGCCCGGCACCGGAATGATGCGCACGGCGGTGGTTTTATGGTTCACGACACCGATAGCGCATTCATCGGCGATAATCCCGGCGATGGTTTCGGCCGGAGTATCACCCGGCACGGCCACCATGTCGAGACCGACCGAGCAAACCGCCGTCATGGCCTCGAGCTTTTCGAGCGACAGCGCCCCCGCCTCGACCGCCCGGATCATACCGGCGTCCTCGGACACGGGAATGAACGCTCCGGACAATCCGCCGACATACGACGAGGCCATAAGGCCCCCCTTCTTGACGGCGTCGTTGAGCATCATCAACGCCGCCGTGGTGCCGTGGCAACCGCAGCGTTCGACGCCGATTGCTTCGAGAATGTCGGCGACCGAGTCGCCCTCGGCCGGAGTCGGCGCAAGCGAAAGATCAATGATGCCAAACTCCACACCGAGACGCTCGGAGACTTTGCGACCGACCATCTCCCCCATGCGGGTAACCTTGAAAGCCGTTCGTTTGATTACCTCAGCCAGCGCGCCGAGATCGCATTGTCCGGCTCGTTTGATGGCGTTAAGAACGACACCCGGCCCGGAGATACCGACGTTGATGACCGTCTGCGGCTCACTGATACCGTGGAACGCTCCGGCAATGAACGGATTATCCTCGACCGCGTTGGCGAACACAACCAGCTTGCAGCAGCCGATAGCCTGGTCGGTTTTTTCGGCGAGAGCCTTGATGATATGAGCCATTTTGGCGATCGCGTCCATGTTGATCCCGGCCAGAGTCGAGGCTACGTTAATCGAGCTGCAGATTCTCTTGGTCGAGGCCAGAGCATCCGGAATCGACTCGATCAGATTCTTATCGCCAATCGTCATCCCTTTCTGCACGAGGGCGGAATAGCCCGCGAGATAGTCGATACCCAACTCGGCAGCGCAGGCATCGAGTGTCTCGGCCACCTCGATGAAGGTACCGATGTCGTGTCCGTCGGCCACGACGGAGATCGGAGTGACGGCGATACGTTTGTTGGCGATCGGGATGCCGAATTCGGCGGACACGGTTTCGACCGTCTTAACGTGATTCTCGGCCACCGTCAGCAGACGCTGGCGGATGTTGGCGCAGAGGGTTTTCGGATCGGGGTGGGAGCAGTCGCGCAGGGAGACCCCGAGGGTTACGGTGCGGATATCGAGGTGCTCCACCTCGGTCATGTGTATGGTTTCGATTATTTCATTAGGATCGTAGGTCATATTTCTCTCCGGCTTTATGACGGATATATAAGGAAATCACCGCCCAAGAGCCATCAAAATCGGGCATATAGAGTAATTTGATACAAACAACAGACAGCGCAAAACATACAAACAATTGTATCGCAACACCATATGTGACAGACCGCTGATACATTAAGACACAAAAAAAGATGAACAATTGTAATGATTGCTTCGTTAAGGCTATTGACAGAACAAATAATGATACTATATTTGATATCATGCTAATGTTGATATTGTTCTTGCCGACAACTGTATGGGTGGGACTTGGTAGACACGAATCAGCTAAAATCAGAATTTGACAAGTTCTACAACTCCGGCAAGAAGGAGTTAGAATTGAAGCCCATAGAGAGACTGATGGTCACTGAGTTGGGAGTTCAGCTAATTGCGACGAAGAAAGGGCACGGCTCGGAAAGAAAATACTTCCATCCGATTCTGAAACAGATGGGCCAATCCGGACATTTTACCGTTCATACGATTCACGGAAAACACAGAGACAAGCCCATGATCAGGAGACTTGATTACAGGAAGTTCCTTTATCCACACATTGAAGCCATCATTTACATGACGCAAAGAGGATAGATGTGAAACACAACAGACACCATTTGGAGTACTACCTGCGACTGGACTACGATGTTCGGATTAAGCGGGTTGAGGACGATGGCGATTTCATTTACATGGCGACTGCGCTGGAGTTAGATGAAGCCGCAATTTATGGTGTAGGTACTACTAAACCGGATGCTCTCCAGTCTTTCGAAGGATTGAAGAATGAGATGTTTGAATACTACTATGAAAACAACATCCCTATTCCAGAGCCAAGAAGAGAGAGTGTTGTCCAGAGAAGCGGCAAATTCATGGTGCGGACGTCCCCAGCAACTCACAATCACCTTTATGAGTTAGCCCAATCAAACAACCAGAGTTTGAACGCACTCGTCAATTGCATCTTTGAACGGTATACAACTGCAGCGCTTTTGACAGATAGATTCGTGGAAATGGCCGAGCGAGCGAACTCAGAAGCGGCGCTGATCGTACCTAGATCATTCAAGGACATATATTCAGCCGCTCAGCCGGGGAGCAAATTCAGTAGCAAGGGCGCGTACGATGAGACCAATACAGAAGCAGCATAGCCTCGTGGAACAGGCCAAGAAGAAGATCGCGCCAGCAGAGTATGCGACGCTATTGGAGTGTGTCGAGTTGGGCAACATCTATCTCAAGGAGGTTAGGTCAACCCTGCATCGCCATGAGATCGGCAATCGGCCGGAGTTCCAGTTTAAGGAAGACTACCAGGTGATAGAGCACAACGACAATCACGCACTGATTGAGGTAGCCTACACCGTTAAGACCAGGAACGGACGATCGAATATCGCCACCATTCAGGCGAAGTACCACGTTAGGCTCACGACATCCAAATTGATCCCAAGCGAGTTCTTCCACCTCTACTCGCAGTATTCCCTTCCTCTCCAAACGTTTCCCTATTATAGGGAGTTAGTGGACTCCCATTTCACGAAGATGGGTTTGCCACGCTTGCTTCTTCCCCTTCGTAAGTTCCTAGTGCGCGGTTGAACCGAAGCGGCGGACTATAGGAGTAGCCGCCCATGGGACGAATGCGACTCTGCAACAGGGGCAAACCGGGAGGTCTGCCACCCACGAAGTCGGGAAGAGTCAACTCAAGGCCCGACCGTAAGGGCTGCCGCCCACGGGAAGCGCTACACATCCCACCCGTGGACGGATGGGCCACCGAGACTTGCCGACTGCGGGTATCAGCCGACAGGTGTTCCGAACTAGAACTCATATCCGATGCATGTACTTGAAAATATCCTCGTGCATGACGTAGACCTTCATGCCGAACTGCGCCTCGGCCGCGGCCAGGCGGTCGCGCAGAGCGGCGAAGTCGACCTTGCAGTTGTCAATGTTGATCACCATGATCATGCTGAAAAACTCCTGCATTAACTTCTGGGAAATATCCTCGATACTGCATGAGTTCTCGCTCAACACCTGGGTCAGGGCCGCCACGATACCGGGGCGATCCTTGCCAAAGGCGGCTACGATGATGCGGGTGCCGTCGGAGCGTTCAATCTGCTCGTAAAGCCCGCCGCGGTCGGCAATCATCGCTTCGTCCGGCGGCAGAACCCTGGGCGGCAGCGACGGTTGAGGCATCTGTGGTTGGCCGGTCGTGGAAGAAGACCTCGGGACCTCGCAAGTTACGCCTTTAATGTCCGGATTTCCCTGCTGAGCTTTCATCGCATCGACTACCCGATCGACTACCTGTCGCAGTGTTTTGGCGTCGAGTTTAGCGCCGACTCTTCCGGCGACGATTTCGGTTATTTTGCCTATTTCAAAGTCCGAAAGTGACATTATCGCGTCCTATATCAAACAGTGCGTTTTTTTCGTTTTCGTGCGGGTGGCCCACCTTTCAGGTGGGTTTCCCAAACCGGAACGACTCTCCACGTCGCCCCTGCGGAAGCAGGGGCCCATCTTTGTCTTTCAAGATGGATTCCCGCCTTCGCGGGAATGACATTCAGATGCCAATATTTCGTTGTAGAAACCACAGGGGTTTCGACCTACAGGTTCACAAAATATCCCGCAGCAGTTCCGGTCGCGGTGAGGGGATCACGACCGTGTTGACCAGCATACCCTCACGCGAGATAACTTCTTCGGCAGCGGTGACCGCGGACCGTACCGCTCCAACGGCGCCGGTCATGGTAAAAAACGCCTTGCCGCCAAGCGCCATGGCCAGACGAACCTCAATAAGTTTCACCTCGGCCGCTTTGGCCGCCGCATCGGCGCCCTCAATCAGTGCGGCAACCGAAAACGATTCAACAATACCGAGGGCATCGAGTTTCTCAACTCCGGTCGAGCCGGACATAGCCAGGAAAACATCGGGATGAACGTTCGGAATAATAAATGTCCCGATCACTGCCTCCCGGGCGAACAACTCACCGTCGGCAACGGCCGATTTGACCGCCTGCACATCTCCCGCGACCAGGTTCATATATTTACCGCTGCAAATCGTTCGGCTGATCACGAGATCGACCGCAGCAGCCTTGACCATGGCATCCGCCGATCCGATCCCTTTGGCAATCGAGCTGTATTCGATGAGTCCTATCGCGTTATATTCCATATTTTCATTCCGCCTCAATAGTTATCGAATCGTTGACTGCGGTCACTTTGCCGCTGATCGAGGCATGCAACTCAGCCCCTAGTTTCCCCTCGGGAATAGTTCCTATCTTTTGTCCCAAACTAACCTGCTCCCCCACTGCCACCAGCGGCTCACACGGTGCGCCGAAGTGTTGCTTAAGCGGCAACACCACTCGAGTCGGATGATATTCTGCCTCGCGGTAAAGCGCCGGACGGTTGTAAGACACCAGATCCAGCTTACGTATCAGCTTCTTGATCGAGATTTTACGATGCGCCTGCATCGGATGAGCTTTAAGCGGCCGGTCGGGTGGTGTGTAAGGGAGCTCTTTGAGCTTGATATTGGTCTTGCTGCGGACGCAGGCCTGCTTGGGATCGAGGCCTTCGGGACAGGAGAAAAGCGAGCAGAGATTGCATTCGCAGCAGTTGACGGCAAATTTGCTCCAGTAGTCGGCTTTCTCACCGGCGAATCCCAAAGTACGCATGACCTTGTGCGGTTCTATTTCATACCCGAGCAAATAGCGCGGACAAAATTCGGTGCAATAAGTGCATTGATCACAAGCCGACTGGCCGATTTTTTTGATCTCCGATATCGACTGGTTGCGCCGCCGGATCAGATAGTGATCCGAAGGCAGAACGATATACCCGCCGGTCAGCTTGGTAACGGGCGCTTTGAGGTTAGTCTGAAGTCTTCCCATCATAGCTCCGCCTTCGAGAGCCGTAACCTCACCCGGTACGGTCGACCCACCGGCCATTTCGAGTACTTCACCGAACGTAATACCAATAGGGACTCGAAGCGTCACCGGTTCTTTCACCGCTCCCGTCACGGTAAGGAACTTTTCGGTGACCGGCACTCCTAACTGAGATAAAGCGACGTTGAGCAACGTTTCGACGTTGGACACGATACAACCGATATTAACCGGATAACCGCCGTAGGGGATCAAACGCCCGGTGGCCTCATAAACGAGGACGTATTCATCACCGGCCGGGTAATAGTCACCCATCTGGAATATCTCGTGACGGGTACCGCCGAAGAGCTGTTTGAATTGGCCGATTACTTCGACATTCTTGGCTTTGATCCCGAGAATCGAACGAGTAGCACCGGTCGCTTCGGCTACCGTTTCCATGCCTTTTTTCACCTCACCGGTGAAAAGCCGCATTAACTCCTTGTCCTTATAGAGCAGGGGTTCGCATTCGGCGCCGTTGGCCAGGAGTATCTCTACTTGAGTGTTGTATTTAACATGGGAGGGGAATCCGGCGCCGCCGGCGCCGATCACACCCGCTTCTTTGACTTTTTCAACAATGGGATGCATGCAGTTCCTTGCGCGCTAAACGAACGATTTATCGTGTCCGATAATTACGGACTGCTCGGGCGGCACTGTTTCCGCCTATTCCATCTCCAACTCGTTAACGGAACGCCGTCCACCGAGTCTTTCGACAATCCGGCCGGAACGGATAAAAATGAACACGATCGCAACCACCGCCGCCAGTCCCAGAGCGACAGCCAGAATGTAGTACCATTTTATGTTTTTCATAACAGCAATCCTAAGTCTTTGACTTTCGGTTGTCAGGTTCCAAGGAACCTGACCTGCAAGCGCCTTCGGCTTTCGGTTGTCAGGTTGCAAGGGTCCTGACCTGCGAGGGCCTGCCCGAGGGTGGCACCGATCATTCGAATATCCCACCCGAGAGGTGGGACACCGTCATTAAACAACAGGTGTTGTTCACAACCTCGGTTCAGGTCTTCTTGAAGCGGATCTTGTCGGGATCGAGATCACCGTGATAAAGCTCCGGCGATACCTCGTATTCATCGATAATCCCGATCACGGCCGCTTCAATCGACATATTCTCGTTACCAACGGCTACACGGGCAGCACGGCCGTAAGCCACCATGACCATCTCACCTTCACCGGCTCCGAGAATATCAGCCGCGACGACGGTGTCGGTGTTGGGAGTCTTGTTCAGGTTGTAAGGCTGAACAATGAGAAATTTCATCCCCTGAGTGTTGGCCGTCTTACGTGTGGCCCAGAGAGAGCCGACTACTCTGCCGATAAACATATCCTTAGTCCATATCGAGGACGCGTTTAATAGCGTCGATTAGAGTTTTCTTGTTAGCTTTGGATATCTCACGCCCGGCCATGTCTATCCTGGCCAGTCCGCGTGCCAGGCGACGTAATTCCACTACCGTGAGACTGGCCAGATCCGTAACGGTCATCGCTTTCTCGGTGCGTTTTGGTACGGAGATCGCCGGTGGTTGTATCCCTGACGAGGTTTGGGCTGGAGCGCCTGCTCCTGCAGGCTTGACAGGAGGTCTGGAACGAGGCGGCCCGGGTGAAAGACGCGGACGATCATCACCGGGATGATACTTGGATACATAGCGACGCGGCGGGATCATGTGCTCCAGTTCATCGTCCGGATTCGGGATCACATGCGCTGCCACCAGATAGCCAATGCGTTGAGCTGCTTTTGCTCCCGCTTCCACCGCCGCCTGAACTGCTCCCAGTTCACCCTCGATCTTTATGGTCATTAATGCACTCGGGGTCAATTCGGCAGACGTCACCGTCACCGCCGCCGCCTTTGAGGCTGCGTCGGTAGCTTCGATCGCACCGACTAGACCGAATGTTTCTATTAAACCAAGAGCATAGTCCGACATGGTAAGCAATTATAGTGAACCGCTCCCGGATTGTAAAACGATTATCTGATGTCCCTCAATAGAATTGCCCTGAAAGGGAGCGTTGAAAAAACCGTTCTCCCAGTAGGGATTGTTGAAAAACCTCGGCACGAATTTAGTCGCCCGGGAGACAAGCCCCGGGCTACGCGATAGAGTGCCTTAACCTCGCGTAGCGGCGGCCTTGCGTCGCCTGCTCTACAGCCGTATTTATCTATGGGTTACTAAACGGACCACAAAAGGAAGGGGCAGTGTTCCTGAGAGCCAGGAAGGAACACTGCCCGTGTAAGGACTGCCTTCCGCACTCCCCCTCGAGTGCGGAGAGGCTCGACCAAAGAGAAAAGAACAAACCAAGCACAAGCAACAGCGCTCAGAGAGCAAAAATGACGTTCATTTCTTCAGCAAGCGGTATGCCATCACTGTAACAGCGTTCGCAATCGGCATGGCAACTCATTTTACGACAATAAGATAGCTATGCGAGCCCATCTCCCTGCGAGATATTGCCGAAGACATGATTCGTACGAATATACGAATCAAGGCGTAGAAAAGGCGGTAACCGCCTGATTAACAAGCAATTACCGCCACCAAGGAGTAATGTATCGATATCGTACGACCTTACGACCGGAGCAGCCGGAGCACCCGCATTCTATATGAGAACACGGATCACACCGCGCTCGCGCCGTTCAGTCAGGTCGTTGTTGTCATTGCAACAAGCCATCGCCATCAATACTGATGGCATACCGCTTCAATTTCATCCGCACGGTCGCTTCGTGGATTCCCAGTCGGCGGGCCGCTTCGGATTTGTTGCCGTTGGCTGCTATCAGTGCTTCCACCAGCAACTGCCGTTCAAACTGCTCAACCTGTTCGGCAAACGAACCGGTTGAAGAAGGTTGTTCGACGGCGAAAATCGAGCGTGACAATTCGAGCAGGTCGCCATCGGCCACCATTTCAGCCATCACCTCGAGTTTCTTAATCTGGTGCTCCAACTCCCGGATATTCCCGGGCCAGTCGTAGCGAATGAAATGCTGAACCAACTGCGGCGATGGTTTTTCACCTTCTTCCAGCAAACCGGATCGAGTCATGAAATGCTGCATCAAGAGGGGGATATCCTCTTTCCTTTTCCGCAGCGGTGGAATCTCGAAACCGAAACCGATGAGACGGTAATAGAGATCACGACGGAATGTCCCCTCATCGACCATTTTTTCGAGGTCCTGGTTGGTAGCCGCTACGAGGCGGATATCGAGTTCCACTTCATGGGTAGTGCCAAGCGGCACCACTTTGCGGCTTTCCAGAACACCGAGCAGTTTGGTTTGCAGTTCCAGGGGCATATCGCCGATTTCATCCAGCAACAATACCCCGCCGTTCGCCGCTACGAACAAACCCTGTTTCCGGCTGTCGGCGCCGGTGAAGGCACCACGAGCATAGCCAAACAACTCGGATTCGAGCAGGTTCTTCGGTATCGCAGCGCAGTTGACCGCCACATACGGTTTATTGGGACGACAGATCGAATGGTAATAGCGTGCCATGCGATCCTTGCCGACGCCGGTTTCGCCGGTCAACAACAGCGGGAGATCGGACTGAGCTACAGCCTCCAGTTGTTTTTTCCAGCGCAGCAGATCGGCATTGTTGGTCAGATAGTCGACATCGTTCGCCGGATGTGCCGGATGTATCGGTTCGATCTTCCTTCCCGAAGGATCATATTCGATACGAGCAATCGCTTCCTGCACCTCACGGAGCCGGTGAGTCAGTTGATATTGGCTGTAGAATTCTTCAGCATGGAAAAGATGAGTCAGACGATGGCGGTCATCATACAATCCGCTCTTCCCGGCTGCGAGTCGGGCATCGGCCATCTCGAATCGAACCCCGGTATCATAAAGTACGGATATGGCTCGGTTCATGAGTATCCGGCCCTGTTCGACATGGCCTTCAGAGGCGGCAATGAGTGCTTTGAGCTTCAGCAAAGCACCGACCTCGACCTGATTGCCGGTCTTTTCCATTATCGTTGTAGCCTTGGCCACCAAACGCTTGGCGCTACGAACATTGTTCTGAAGCATTTCCAGTTCAGCCAGATGTCGCAGTACCCGCCCCAGCAACGAACTATCAGAAGACAGAGCAGCTGCCTCGGCAAGGGCAGTATGAAGCGTACCGAGCGATTCATCGTAATGGCCGATCCGATACTGGAGTTCACCCAGATAGGTTCGGCAAATGACCACATCGTGATACATTTCGAGTTTCTCGGCCTGGCTCAGCGCCTCGTCGAGAGTGGCGCGGGCAGTCTCGTAGTCGCCCTGTTGAAGCATGACATAGCCCAGAGCTATTCTGGCGCGAGTTTCCTCACACTTATCGCCCAATTCGGCTGAGAGTTCAATGTTGGTCAGGAGGTATTTCTTAGCTTCTACGAAATCTCCGGTGAAAGTGTAAATACGACCGATGTTGCCCATCATGAAGGCTATCTTGCGTTGATCCTTCAGATCGCGAGCAATTTTGATCGCGTCCATAAGTGCGCTAAGCGCGTTTTTGTAATCGTTCTGACGATAGAACAGCCCCGCCAGAAGGTTGAGCGCGCGGCTCTGACCCTCGGGGCAGTCATAGCGACGGAAAATTGATTCTGCGTCACGGAATGCCTTTTCGGCTTCCCTTATCTCACCCATGTCTCTGAGTATGCCGCCCAGAGTCACGAACAGTTCCGCGAGATGGATGCTGTCGCCGTCAGCGGCCAGGCAGGTCTGGGCCGTTCGGGCGGTTCTAAGTGCTTGCGGGTATTGAGAGAGGGAGGCAAAGGCACGAGCCGCGTGATGCAGGATTTCTCCCGTCATCGCGTCGGTCGTTGTCGCCAAAGTATGTCGGTTGGACTCGTAATAGGCGACAACGCCGGCAAAGTCTCGCCTTACGGTCAAAGCTGCGATGTAATGCAGCATGGCCTGACGAAACTGATCGCCAACGCGTGAGTCCTTTGCCATATTCAGTTGCCTCTGTTACTAGTGGTAGTCGCATCCCTGTTGGTGTCGGTCACGCTCGTTATCGGCGTGCCAATGATCCCGATAATGATCACACTGCGAAGATTCCGATCCCCGAAAGCGTTGATCAGGAAATCAATCGGGAAATAGCCGGTCGCAGCGGTCGAGTTAAGACATCCGCCGGGGATGAGTCCGTTTTCACCACCCCAGGTATGATCATCACCATCCTGACACGCAGGATCACGATAACTGACAGGCGTGCCGCGCGAGATGCTCTCGCCGGCCATCGCCACCACCAGTATCAGCGCAACGGCTAATACGAAGATTGAGTTTTTCATGAATTACTCCTTGGAAAAAATAAATTAATAGCAAAACCCTTTGCTAAGCTTTTTCTTGATCTGACATCGCTGAGGCAGGCTGGGTGAGGGGGTGTCACGTCCTGTGATTCTCCTTAATTATATATAACGTACACCTTTAAGTTTGTCAAACAGTCTTTACTTGTCACCGGCCTATGAACGGCTGACGCAACTACTGCGCGTATTAATCGAGAAGTACGATCACACAACCAAAGTGGCTTTTCGGTTGACCGATAAAGGAGCTGTGGTTATACTTTAACAGATGATTAATTGATCACGCGATGACTTGTAATCACAGGAAGGAATATCTATAAACCCAAACGGAGGGTCGCTCTATGTCCAAGACCAAGCTCGCGTATCTTGTGCTCATGATCCTGATCGGTATCACCCCAACATTGACGGCACAGTCTATTTATCTGGATCAGGTACTACCGGCGGCCTCGGGCAACGTGCTGCCGCAGGGTGAGACTATCGAGTTTTATCTACATGTCACCAATAATACGGATCCGACGTATGGCATCACCAACGGCTTTCGTATTTACGGCGATAGTCTGACCTGGGGAACCACCGTGGCCGATACCCTGGGACCGATAGGCAAAACTCTGTTCGACGGAGGATTCTTTATTAACGAATTCGGCGTCACCGGTGAGGGCGCCGACACGGTCGGTTTCGGCGGATTTCGTATGTTCGGCACCGGCATGCCGGCCGAGTTCGATGCTCAGTCTTATCGCATCACGATCGGTCCGATCACATCCTATCTGGATGAAACCCAGATATGCCTTGATTCCTGCTACTATCCACCGGCCGGTGAATGGAAGTGGGCGACAGCAACGGCTACGATAATCCCACAATGGGGCGGACCGTACTGCTTTACCATTACCGATATCATTCCCCCCGACAGTCTGGTCAATGTTGTCCAGTGGCCGGTCTCCGAGGGAGGTAATGATCATTGGTACGGTATTTTGCCTTTGTGCTATCGTTGGGTCGAGGCGGATGAAATCGCTCGCGGCATGTCGATAGAAAATCAAGCCGGTTACCTGGCGACGATCACCTCACAGGAAGAAAACGATTTCATCATGGATGAGGTGCTCGACGGCTGGTCGACCAATTGCAACGATGAATTGTTCTGGCTGGGCGGCAGAGATTTCGACGGCTGGCAATGGATGACCGACGAACCCTGGGACTTCACCAACTGGGCGCCGGGCGAACCTAACAATGTCGGCATCGAAACGGCGCTGTCTATCTGGGGACCGGCCAACACCGATCCTCGGCGTCCTCCGGGAAAATGGAACAACTCACTGCCCAACGACGAAGACCTGCACCTCTACTGGTCGGTGGTGGAATTCGGTCCGACTGAACCAGGCTACGATAGCGGCATCATTCCAACCGACACCTGGGTCAGTCTCTATTGCGAACATGCCTTCATCGGCGACAGCGGTTTCCTTCCCGAAGGCGAGATGCTTTATGTGTACGATCCCGACGGAGTGCTGTGCGGCGCCGGTGAAATCAGGGCCAACGGTGAGTTCGGTTTTCTGCTGGTCTACGGCGATGATATATTCACCGATGTCGACGAAGGAGCTGAACCCGGAGATCGTCTCACGTTCACGGTGGGAGATCAAACCTTAATCACTTATTCACCGGTCTATTGGACGGAGAACGGCGACTACATCGAGGTTTGCAGTTTCGACTACGGGCGTTGCCAGGAATTCGACCTGGAAGCGGGATGGCATCTGATCTCGTGGAATGTGCTCTATTCCGGTCCCATTGAGGATTTCCTGGAACCTTTCGAAAACAGCGTCGATGTCGTCATGGCGTTTGACCAGGGCGGTTTGATGTACGTACCGACCCTGCCCGAATTCTCCACCCTTAACCATGTTCATTTCGATTACGGGTACTGGATTCGTCTGACTGAACCGGTGCATTTCGAGGTCTGCGCCCTTGACATTTATCCTTATTTCTGGGAAGGGATTCCGATCTATCCCGGATGGAACCTGGTCGGCTATTGGCCTTCAACTTCCCTTTTGCCGACCGATGCCCTGGCCTCACTTGCCGGTTTTCTCGAAGTTGTATACGGCTTCGACGACGGTATGCAGGTTTATATCCCGGGCGATCCTTTGCACAATACACTGAACGAGATGAATCCCGGATACGGCTATTGGATTAAATCCACCGCGCAGGCATACCTTTTCTACCTCCCGATGGATTGTACCTATGTAGCCAACCAACCGCTGCCGGCAGCCAAGACTCAGACTTTGCCCACTTCACGCTCTTTCATGGCCGTGTACGGTCACGATTTAGCGCTTAACGATGAACCGCTGGCCGACGGCAGCCGGATCAAGCTATACACATCCGACGACGTCCTTTGCGGCAGCGGCGTTTACAACGACGGTACTCTTAAGTTCACGCCGGTGTATGGTCGCGACCTGGCCGATCCGGCTACGGCCGAGTATCCGGTCGAAGGGGATCGCTTGATCGTTACGATCGACGATCAACCGGTGGACCTCAATCTGACCTGGCAGGGCAACGGTTCGCGCGTCGAGCTGGCCGCATTGTCTGCAGTCAGTTCGATTCCGGGTGAGTTCCAACTCTCGCAGAACTACCCCAATCCGTTTAACCCGACCACCTCGATCAGTTTCAATCTGCCCGAGGCCGGTCAGGTCACCCTTGCGGTTTATAACATTCTGGGCCAACAGGTAGCAATCGTAGCCGAGGGTTTGTTCTCCGCCGGTCCGCATGAGGTCGTCTGGGACGGTACGGATGACAGCGGCGTGCCGGTGTCCAGCGGTGTCTACCTGTACCGGATACAGACCGGTCAGTTTTCGGAAACGCGGAAGATGCTGTTGATGAAATAGCATCGGACCGCTATATTCAAAACAACATTGAGAGGACAGCCTTGCGGCTGTCCTCTTCGGTTGAAAGATACCGAGCTCCAACTGAGGAATCTATATGACCGCCGAAGAGATAATAAAGCTGCTCAATCTGCAACCGCATCCGCTTGAAGGAGGTTATTTCGTCGAGAGCTATCGCTCGGATGAATTCGCTTCCAAGGATTCCGCGGCCTGGCACAGCACCCTCAAAGCGTATTCGACGGCAATCTATTATCTCCTGACACCGGACACGTTCTCGGCCATGCATCGGCTCCCGACCGATGAGGTCTTTCACTTCTACCTCGGTGATCCGGTGACGATGTTGCAGCTTTATCCCGACGGCTCCAGTCGTGAGATTCGTCTCGGACAGGACCTGTTGTACGGCCAGCAAGTACAGGTGGTCGTACCCAAAGGGGTGTGGCAGGGGATGTTCCTCAATCCGGGCGGTGCTTATGCTCTGCTCGGGACCACTATGGCTCCGGGATTCGATTACGATGACTACGAGGCGGGTGAATGCGAGCGACTAACCCGTGCATATCCTGAGGTTGCCGATATTATCGAACGTTTGACGCGCTAGCGGGCGTATTCATAAATCGCATTGATCATTCCAAACACGACGAAGACAAACGACACAAAGTCGCCCGTTTTTGGTGGGCGGCAGACGTCTCGTCGGCCCCTGCAGTAGGGCATGTCTCTCCGAGACATGCCATTGTGTTGTTGCTACACCCACGAAATCCCACCCGAGGGGTGGGGCACCTTTGTCCGAAACTTTCAGATTTATCCCACCCGTGGACAGGTTGGCCACTCGGCCGCAATTCCCACCCGTGGACGGGTGGGCCACCGGATGGAACACAACCTACGACGCCTCGCGGAATGTCGGGCGTATGACTTCACTAGCGGCGGGGGCGGGATCGATGCGGTTTTTTCTGCAGGATATCTTTCTGGCGTTGCTTACCGTCGGGATGTTTCTGTACCGCCAGCTTCTTGCCGGTAAAAGGATCCATCTCGGTATAATACATAACCGCCGACCAGGTTGAAGGCAACGGCGTAAATATCTGTACTTGCTCCGGGTTTATCTTAAGGTGACTGCCGATGTATTTTTTCAGGATCAACATATCCTCATCGGTACAACCGGGGTGGGCGGCAATGAAGTAGTAAGTTAAAAACTGCTCCTTCCCGGCCGCACGAGTGGCTTGTTCGAACATCGCTCGAAACGACTCCAGATAATCCCCGGCCGGCTTGCCCATCAGCTTCAGAATGCGGCCCTCGACATGCTCCGGGGCAATCTTCAACTGACCCGAGACATGGTGCTCGACCAACTCATGGACATAACGAGATCCATTCTTCTTATCGTGAACGATCATGTCATAACGCAAACCGGAAGCCACAAAAACTCGTTTTACTCCCTTAAGTCGACGCAAATGTTTCAGTAAATCGATTTGAGGTCCGTGATCAATCGGCAGTCGTTCACATATCTTCGGGAATAAACAGCGCTTATTCTTGCAAGCTCCGTGTTTGAGCTTACGTTCGCATTCGAAACCGTACATATTGGCGGTCGGTCCGCCGACATCGTAGATATTCCCCTTGAAGGCTGGATGGCGAGTCAGCTCACGAGCTTCGGAAAGAATCGAATCCGGAGATCGCCAGCGGACTGTTTTGCCATCGTGGACGGTAATTGCGCAGAAGTTACATTCACCGTAACAACCGCGATGACCGGCAAGGGAGAAACGGATCGTCTCCAGCGCTTTGACTTTCCCCTGTTTCTCATAATGGGGATGCTGATCGCGCGTGAAAGGAAGCGTATAAAGCCAATCAAGTTCTTCCTGCGATAAATACTCAGCGGGTGGGTTATGAATAAGATACCGGGCGTCCTGCTGCTGGCAGAGTCCTTTTCCCGAAACAGGATCGTTGTTATCGTAGAAGGTCTTGAACATGCCTACGAAAGCGACCCGGTCGGAAGAGACTTCCTGGAACGACGGCAACCGCAGATAGTTTTCTTCCGGTTCCTTTGAGATATAACAAAGTCCCCGAATGGAATGCGGGTCCTCTCTCTTTTCCAGGGCATGAGCCAGCGCTATGGTCGAACGGTCGGCCATGCCGTAGAGCAGGTAATCGGCTTTGGCATCGAACAAAATAGACTTCCGGATGCGATTGGACCAGAAATCATAATGGGCGACGCGGCGAAGGCTTGCTTCGAGACCGCCGAGAACGATGGGAGCGCTTTTCTTGAAGTATCGTCGGATGAGATTGCTGTAGACAATCGCGGCGCGATCCGGGCGTCGGTCGTTGATCCCGCCGGGGGTGTAGTCATCGGACTTGCGCCGTTTCCTGAGTGCGGTGTAGTTGGCCACCATCGAATCGATACAACCGCCCGTCACTCCCCAGAATAAACGCGGCTGTCCTAATCGACCGATGTCCTTGTCTGACTCGAGATCCGGTTGTGCGATTATGCCGACCCGGAATCCCTCAGCTTCGAGAAGACGACCGATCAAGGCCACCCCGACAAAGGGTGAATCAATATAGCTGTCGCCGGTAACGAGTATTATGTCAGGCCGATCCCAGCCGAGTTCTTTTATTTCTTTCCTCGTGGTCGGCAGAAAGACTTTTTTCAGTGATTTCTTATTGATAAGTAATGTCCTATTTGAGCATATCAAACAGTTTCGATCATATCCAATAACTCGCGAGGAACGCCGATAGTTCGCCGCGGCGGATCGAATTGTTGTCCGGCCGACTCCATATCCCGAAGATCGGTCTTATTCCTGCGGATGCCACATCCAGACATTCGGTTCGACGTACAGTCCGTGATTTTGCTCCAGGTCGATCTTGACCGGGACGAGTGCTTTGGGCACAAGGTACAAACCGGTTCCGGCGAACGCCAGCCCGGTCCAACTCCGCCAGTCGCTCACCGTTCCGGGAATAGTCATCGCCTCATGGCAGGGTTTGATGAGTTTCGCGCCGAGTCGCTCATGGGCACGCAGCCAGGGATCGAACGGAAGACCGTCTTCGCGCCGCCAGGTTATATAATCGTCAATAGAGACGGTCGGCCAGCGATGTTTGTTGTTGGGACGCACGGGAGCGATTAAAGCCTTGAGGCCATGGCGGCGTCCGATCGCTTTCATGGCCAGAACCATTTCCCCGGCCAGGCCAACGCCCTTGTAAGCGACATCAACGACAATCTGAATCGCACACTGCAGATTGGGAGCAATGCCGCCGTTATGCTGTTTGACCGACTCCTCCATTGCCCAGTCCCAGCCGGTTTCGGGGAGTTCCTCGGGAGTTCCCTCAAAACGAAGCGCCACCGAATTGGCGGCTGCAATGATCGCGCCGGTGTCGGTACGTGTCATAACGAATTGATAGGCCGGGAAACAGCGATATATATCACTCCAGTGTCGATTGGAAACAGGGTCTTTGCGCATGAATTCCGGCCAGGCCGGTATGGTGAATTCATCGGCTGTTTCGAGAAGGTCTTCCCTCTCGACGCCCGTAATTATCTCAGTCTTAAAATCGATCATGATTCTATCCAAACATTACGAATATGGTTCCAGCCACACCCAGAATTACGCCAACAACACGGGATGTAGTCATTTTTTCTTTCAGAAAAACCGTTGCCAGAATAAAGATGAAGATAGTCGACATCTGATTGAGGATCGCGGCCACCGAGGCGGTGGTATATTTCATCCCGCCCATCCAGAGAATCATGGCCACATAGGAACCGATGAACGATCCGGTAATAGTGTAAACGCGCCCCACTTTGGCAAACATAGTGCGGACTATTTCTCTGCGGTGCGGATGCCAGTAGAGCATCGGGAGCAAACAGATGATTCCACCGACAATGCGCATTTGGGTTACCCACATCACGGGAGATCGATCAAGCACCGGTTTCACCAGCACTACTCCGATAGCATTGGTGAACAGGTAACCGACACCCCAAAGAAGTCCAATCATGACGGATCGGGTATCGAGATCGGAGTCGGTCGGTTTACTTACCGCTGAAGCGACCGCCGACACGATCAACAGTGTCCCCAGCCATTGCCGGAAACTGATCGACTCGGACAACCAGAACATTGACAGAATAATGATGAACGGGCTGTACAAACACATAACGATCGACGAAAGACCGGCACCAAGACGATTCAGGCTTTTGAAAAAAAGAGTGTCGGAAACGGCAATCCCTACCACTCCGCTGATGAAACAGATCACATAGTCGACCGCGGCGATATTGCCCAGCATATCCCTCTCGAAAATCAATATAGACGGGACCAGAAAGAGGGTAGCAAGGAGCGATTTATACAGGTTAAGCCCGATTGGATGAACCGTTTCGCCCGATTTGCGAAACAACACCACCGCGACGGCCCAAGCCACCGCACAGAGAAGAGAGAGCAATTCGCCCAATATATCCGCGTTAATTGCCATCTAGGGTAATGATGCCTTTCATAATCGGGCAGAGACTTCTCATACCGCCGAGGTGAGCGGCTAAGTTACCGAAAAACGGTCACTTAGGCAAGCTGAGAGTGAACTCGTTTAATTATAATCAGCGAAGATTATCACGGTGGAACCACTACAGCCCGAGTTGCGGGGCCTGCTCGCGCAGGATTCGGGTATAGGTGGTATCAAGTCCCCGGTCTATAGCTTCTCGATATAGTTTCCCGGCTACAGGCCAGTTTTTCTGAGTGACATAGTATTCAGCAAGTTCCTTGAAAGCCTGCATGGGAGCATCTGGTCTTAAAACCAGACGATGCAGATATTTCAGATATAAATCAGTCTTCTTCTGCCGCGAATAAACCTGAACCAGACCGGTCATGGCATCGGTGTTATCGGGATCAATGGCGAGGGCATCATGCAGGTGCTTTTCTGCTTCGTCCAGATTTCCTTTATGGAAAAATACGGACCCCATTTCTTTCGCAATGGTCGCATTGTATGGATTCAAGGCCGCCGCTATTTGAAGCATAGCCAGACTACTATCCAACATACCTCGATCCCTCAGACATACTCCCAGATTAGTATAAGCCGCGGCATATAACGGATGCAGACTGATGGCTCGCTCGAACAGAGGAATGGCATTGTCACAGTTACCGATCTTCTTATACGCAAGCCCCTCACGGTTAGCGACCCAACAGGGGTAGTCTTCTTTGTATCGCTGGATAGCAGCATCGACTCCGACACTGTCGCCGCGTTCTTCGTAATAGTCATGAATCAATGAACGGGCATACATGGACTTGGTTAAATCCATCTCGGTGTATGACTCGAACCAGGTAAAACCGACATTAATGTCGGTTTGATTGAGTGCTCTCGGAATCAGCACCAGGAAACCCAATCCGGTTATGAGCCCTATTAGAAGAAATCTCGGCGTCCGCCTGATCTTCAGATCTAAGATCAGCCAGGCGGCGAACAGAGCCAACGGTACTCCGACGAGTGAGAAAAGATCCCAGTCGCGAGCCATCCCAAGCTTCGGATCGAAAATAAAAATTTCCCCGAAAGCCCCGGCGAAGAAAATCAGGAGGAAACGATAATCACGTCGTTGCATGAGTGAGCGTGGCCCGGCTTTGATGAAAAGGACAATCGTAATAGCCAGTGCCGGGAGAAGTATCTGCAAGAGATTCAAGGTGTCCAGCAGGTGTTTGAACGAAAACAACCAGTAACCTTCAACGGTGAACCGATCAGGAACCAACGGAATGAGTGAGAAGCGGAAATAATAAATCTTGAAATAGAAATGGAAAAACACTGCCGCGATACTGACTACGGCCAGAATGATAAACAGCGTTTTAGTCTTTATATCCGAACGGGCGATACGATCCCCCGCCGGTGAATCACTGAACAACAGATATATCAGAGCCGGAATGAGAGCCGCACCGAACACATGCATAAGCACAGCCAGGCCGGCCGGGAGAATTGCCCACCAGCGACTTATCCGCCCGGTGGAAATAAGCAGGCCGACGACACCGAAAGCCAGCACCGTCGTAACAAATACCGAGTAATTCTCGACATAACCATAATAGAGCAGGCTGAATCCGCCCGACAGGGTAATTAACGGGAAAGCGATCCGCTGCCAGCCGCAGTTGAAAAGTTTCCACCCGGACCAGATCAGCAAAGCAAGAGCGATTACACCCGCGCCCATGGAAATAGCCTGAAATGAGAAGAGGGCTCCGGCTTCTCCCTCGCGGCCGGAGAGATGTTTGATCCAGACATGGATGAGTGCTTCACCCAGGTCACGTTTTTTAACCAGGGGGACTTCCTCAGACAACAACGAGAGGACAGTATATCCATCTCCCAGATAAAATGAACGCGCTCTGAGAAAATAAAAGAGAGCGATCAGACCGGCTGAGATCGAACCTGACGTCAGCCACACGGTGCTGCCGGACGGGCCGGAAATATCCGTTCGCCATCGCATCTGCAACGGCATTAACAGACACGGCAGAACCGCTCCCAGCCCAAAACAGAACAACGGTAAAAAAAGTGACTTATGACTCCAGACGTTGATTCCCCACACTCGGTATTGTGGTAGAAAGGCACCGGCCAGCAGGACCACCAGAACCGCATAGTAAGCTATCAGGTAAGCTCGTGTGGACGATCCTTTGGTCTCGGCGGCGTCACCCGTCTGTTGATTGTGCAACTCCGACATGACAGTACTCTAATATAGCGAATAACAAACCTCCCCCAAACAGAAAACCCTCCCGGATATTAGGAGGGTTTTGAAACCTGACTGGTCGAATAAGTGCTAGTAGTTGTATTCCGCCTGATTGCACTTGCAGATGCCGACATTCTGCGCCCGCATCTTCCAACCGCCCTTGTCGCTCTTAACCGGTTTGACAAATTTGACAAACTGGATTACTTCGGAGCAGACCGGACAAACAGTCTCATGGCTCTTTTTGTTCGCCTTATCGGAAAACGATTGTTTTTTAGCCATCGGTGAAGACTTCCTCTATCTGCAGTTCGTTCTGTTTTTCCAACCTTGCCAGTTCTTCCTTAACAGTCAACAGCAGTCGCGTTGTTTCCCGAAACAGGTTAAATTCCTGATCTTTGCGGAAAAACGGGACCGCTCTATCGAACTGTTCGGCGGCACGCTGGTATTCTTTACGTCGAAGGGCTAATAATGCCTCGCAATAAGCCTTTTCCGCAGGATTAAGCATCAGGACTTCTCCTTTCCGGAAAAGAGCTTCTCGGCTTCTTTCAGCCTTTTAACGTATGGCTCCACCATATACTTGCCGAGCCGCAGATAATATATAATGTAAGCGGACAAAAGCAAGGCCTCTCTGTCATGGTTTTCGACAGCCTGTTTCAGGCTTCGATCCAGCGCCGACAGCAGATGATCCTTGCCGGAAGCGTGATCATCGAATTTTTCAGTCAAACGGGCCAACATGAGGCGGAACTTCTTGATTGAGTCAACTTCCTGGCGCACAACCTCTTCCGGTCCGCGACGGAGTGTCAGGGCATCACCCGGAACGGGTCCCGACTTAAGCCATTGGGTGATAATGTCGTTGACCTTGCGACCGGCAGGGGAATCTCCGGTAGTTTTGGTGATTTCCTGTCCGATTCGGTCAAGCATATCGGAAATACGCGTCCGATCCGATTCCCGCAACAGGCCACCGTCCGGCCAAACCCGGCGGTCGGCGAACCATTCAGCTACCTGGTCGCTGACATCGACCCCATCGGTAGAAGCTCGGGCCAGGTCATCGAGCCGATTCATCCCGCCGAGTACGGTCAGCCGTTCATCCTTGAGCGCCGTAGCCTGATCCAGAAAATCCTCGATCATGGTCTCGAGGCGCTTGAGCGTTTCGACCCGACTCAATCGACTTCCTCCACAACCGTGGTTACCCGGCGATCTCTCAGACGATTACTGCTCTTGGCTGTCAGATAACCCTCGAACAGATCCGCCAGGCGGTTGACCATTTTGTCTAACTGCGGTGAGGCAGTTTCCGGTTCACGATCAGTTTTTACGATCAGACCGGCCAGTTTGAGCTGCGCTAGTGTCTTGAGTGAGCGTTCGCGGTCAACCGGACTGAGCTTGACCACCTGTTCGAGTGTCCGGCGGCCGTCGACCAGCGCCATGATATTCCATTCATCGGCCTGCATGGCGACATCGCGACGTCGCCCGCCCTGTGAAGCGGATATCGTGTAAACATGATTCATGTCCGGCAACGTCTCGTTGAGCCAGTTCCGCTCATCGATTCGGCGGAGTCCTTCGAGTATGACATTCTCAACCGAAAGCCGTACGGTGATTTCTTCGTCGGTCGGGAACTGGTTCTCATAGAACTTGAACGAACCGGTCTCCCAGGACAAGAGTGAGTATAACAACTCTTCGACCTGACTCTTGACAACCGATTCGAGATCGGCACGATCGATCAGCTTGCGGGTAATCATGATCTCGCCGAGACGCTTGGTGTTCTCGGTACGAGCCTGCACGTTGATCGCCTCATCGAGCTGCTTATCATTAATGATGCCGCGTTTTTTCAGCAGTTGTCCAAGGTGATACGTCTGTCTGGGACCGTATCCATAGATAACTTCACCTTCCCGGAAATACACCATGACTATCGAGTCTTCTTTCTGAATCCCCAGCGTTCCGGACTTACGTCCCGACGCAATCAACTGGAATATCTCCGGCAGGGTGAAACGCTCTATCCTTCCCTGCAAATCAAGGTCCATGAATGCTCCGTGCAATCTATTTAGAAGTTAACAGCTTTCGTTCTTGTATCGCGATACCGGGAATTGCACCCTGAGTCATTAGGAATTTCGATCTGATTCGCTCGTAATACCTCAGCCTGGCGGGTATCGCATCGTTATCAATTCAATTGCGATTGACAATAACATATCGAATTTACTCAGTCAACATTGAACAGTACAAAAAAGTCCTTCATGCGAACGAACTATAAGAAAATGTGAACCAACTCTCGCAGCATTGTGGAAAACTAGTTGATCCGATTCATCCAAATCACTAAGCTGACATTACCAGAACGTAACTGTACGGACGACATCTATGCCGAAACTGATACTGTCCAAGATAAAGGAAATCTCCGGGGGCCTGGCCCTGACCATCAGCGGCCAGGAGCAACCGTTGTTGATTTCCCATGAGGCTGCCACCCGGCATCGCCTGATCGAAGGAATCGTCATCACCGAGGGGCAACTGCGAACGCTCCATCTTGACTCACAGCGCTTCCTCTGCGAGCGCAAGGTCGGTGACCTGCTGGCCATGCGTGATCATTCCACCGGTGAACTGATCGGCAAACTCCGCCGCAAAGGCTTCACGCGGGAGATTATCGACCCCATAATCGGCTGTTATCGCAAAACGGGCACGCTCGATGACGCCCGCTTTGCCGCTGCCGCCGGACAGTCGCTGTTGGAACGTCAACCTTGCGGTCGTTCGTATCTGATCGCTTATCTGCGCAAGAAACAAATCGACCGGAGGCTGGCCGAGCAGACTGCCGAAATGCTAATCCCGAGCGGAGATAATGTCGCCTCCGCAGTAAGCGCTCTCGAGTCCCGCTGGAACCGGATAAGCCAGTTTGAACTTGAAACGGCCCAGCGCAAGGCGTATAATTACCTTTCCCGACGCGGTTTTGGCTATGCTGCCTCTAAAGCCGCGTTTGATCAGTTATGGGCCGATAAAAACGAGGAATAACAACATCAAGACCGCCGATATAAGACACGCTTTTCTGGATTATTTCCGGAAACACGACCATAAAATCGTTCCCTCTTCCCCGGTGATTCCATTCGAGGATCCCACCCTGCTTTTCACCAACGCCGGTATGAATCAGTTCAAGGACGTGTTCACCGGCAAACGGAAGGTCGACTACCGCCGAGCTGCCTCGACGCAAAAATGTATCCGCGCCGGCGGCAAACACAACGATCTAGACAATGTAGGCTTCACCGCCCGCCATCACACTTTCTTTGAAATGCTGGGTAATTTCAGTTTCGGCGATTATTTCAAGGAAGAAGCGATCAGTATGGCCTGGGAATGGCTCACCAAAACGGCCAAATTGCCGGTGGATCGCCTTTATGCGACCGTTTACGAAACCGACGACGACGCCTTCGAGCTTTGGGGCAAAATAGCCCCGGAGCTGAAGAACGGCCGGATTCTTCGTTTCGGCAAAAAAGACAACTACTGGTCGATGGGCAACGTCGGTCCCTGCGGTCCGTGCAGCGAGATACATATCGACCGGGGTGAAAAATACGGTACCGGTCCGGAGGATATAGTCAACGGTGAAACCGACCGCTTCGTTGAAATATGGAACCTCGTTTTTATGCAGTTCGATCAGCTTCCGGATGGGCAGGTGGTTGATCTGCCCAAACCCTCGGTTGACACTGGTATGGGTTTGGAACGAATTGCTTCGGTGCTCCAGGGCACCGACACGGTGTTTCAGATCGACCTGTTCCAGAGCCTGATCAACGCCATTTCGGATATGTCCGGTTCGTCTTACAAAGATTCCGTGTTTTCGCACAACGTGATCGCCGACCATATCCGGGCGCTGACCTTTGCCATCGCCGACGGCGCCGGTATCTCCAACGAAGGCCAGGGGTACGTTTTGCGCCGAATTTTGCGCCGCGCCGCCCGCCACGGCCGACTGATCGGTCTTGAGGAGCCATTCCTTTATCGCCTCGTGCCGGTCCTGGTGAATGAAATGGGTGAAGCTTTTCCGGAGATCAAAGAAAAGCAGACACATATCGAGAGCATCGTTAAAACCGAGGAAGAATCATTCGCCCGCACGCTGGCCACCGGTTTGGAGTTATTCGATCGAGTAGCGACCAGGGTCAAAGCTGATGGCGGCCGGATCGTTCCGGGAGATGAGGTGTTTCGCTTGTACGACACCTATGGTTTCCCCTATGACCTGACTGAAATTATGGCTTCGGAACAGGGTCTTACGCTGGACCGCGACGGTTTTGAAAAGGCGATGGAGCAGCAGAAAGAACAATCGCGCGCAGGATCATCTTTCGAAGTCGGTGGCGACCAAAAGCTCCGTAAGCTGGTGGAAGCGCTTCAGGCCGATGGTCTCGATAACAAACCGAATACAGAATTCATGCGCGGTGAATTGAATCTCAAGGCTAAATTGATAGCGGGCAATGTCAGCGATCTCGGCCATGCCGCGCTGGTGCTCGATCGCTCCCCGTTTTACGTCGAGTCGGGTGGACAAATCAGCGACACCGGCTGTATAAATGGCCCCGGCTGGGAATTTGAAGTATCCGGATTGTACAATCATCAGGAGCACACCGTTCACATCGGACGGGTAAAGATCGGGCGGGTCGATGATTTCCAGCTCGGGCAGGAAGTCACCGCCGAGGTGGACGAAGCCCGTCGTTGGGATATCATGCGCAATCATACGGCCACCCACCTCACTCACGCCGCTTTGCGCCAGGTGCTGGGTCAGCATATCAAGCAGTCCGGATCGTACGTGGGACCGGATCGCCTTCGTTTCGACTTCTCGCATCATCAACCGCTGACGGCCGAACAGATCGAAGAGGTCGAGCGACTGGTCAACGAGGAGATTCTGGCCGGCACTCCGGTCAAAACGGACATTATGGATATTGACCAGGCCAAAAAGACCGGCGCTATGGCTCTATTCGGCGAAAAATACGGTGACAAGGTACGCGTAGTCTCGGTGGAGGGCTTCTCCAGGGAGTTATGCGGCGGCACCCATGTCGAGAATGTGAGTCAGATCGGTCCGATGTTTATCACGGTCGAGACCGGCATCGCCTCGGGGGTTCGTCGACTCGAAGCGATCACCGGACGTGAGGCGATTAAGTACATGCTGGAAACGAAACGATTCCGACGCGAGGTGGCGGGAGTGGTTAACCGCCCCGAGATAGAAGCGCTCGACGGTGTAAAGCAGTTGCGCGAAACCAATCAGACGCTCAATAAAGAGATCAAGAAGGTCAAAGCGGAGATGTTCTCCGGCGGCGGCAAAACAGTCGGCCAGGAACGGACCAAAGGAGCTTTGACCGTTTCGTTCAACGATTTCGGCGAAACCGATCGTGATACGATGGCCAGTTGGGCCGATGCCCAGAAGGAAGCATCCAAGGCGATCGTAGCACTGGCAATCGGTTCGGTAAACGGCAAAACAACCGCTCTCGTGGCCGCTTCCGGTTCGGCCGTCAAGGAGCAAAAAATCCACGCCGGGAATCTGGCCAAAGAACTGTTTTCGGCTTTTGGCGGACGCGGCGGCGGCAAACCGAATTTCGCCCAGGGTAGCGTCGCCGACGGCACACAATTGATTAGTATGGTAGAGAAACTAGAGGAGCTCCTGCCGGATTAGTCTGACCAGCCGCCCGCTATGCGAGATTTGTGCTCTCAGTCGCGCAGTCGGGAGGCTGATCTCCCCGACCTTAGACAACCTGCCGTGAGCCGGCAACAGTCCCGGGTCGTGCGGGACGGGAAAGCGAAGAGGGGGATTTTATGAACAACGGGAAAACATACGAGGCTTTGATTGAGCGCAGCCGTACTCGCGGTGGGGGTTTTCTACTCCTGATTGATCCGGACCGGATTCCCGAACAGGTTTATCTCGGTCTGGCCGAGCAAGCCGCCGACTGCGGAGTCGATGCCCTCCTCGTAGGCACCTCGTTCATGCTCGACACCAATTTCCCTTTGGCGGTAAAAGCAATTAAAGAACGATGCGATATCCCGGTGATCATTTTCCCCGGTTCATATGCCCAGATTAACCCGTACGCCGATGCGCTTCTGTTCACTTCGCTGATCTCCGGTCGCAATCCGGTCTACCTGATCGAGGAACAGGTCAAAGGCGCTCCGCTGGCAAAGCGTTGCGGGATTGAGACTATTCCGACCGGCTACATGCTGATAGAATCCGGTCCGTTAACCTCGGTCCAGTATATTTCCGGCACGCTGCCGATCCCGCGCTCCAAACCGGATATCGCCTGCGCCCATGCCCTGGCGGCTCAATATCTCGGGATGAAACTGGTTTATCTGGAAGCCGGATCCGGCGCCAAAGAATCGGTCCCGCTCGAAATGGTCCGACAGGTCAGTCGGTTTATCGAGATTCCGACCATCGTCGGCGGCGGTCTCCGCACCGCCGAGGACTGCGCGCGAACTATCGAGGCCGGAGCTTCGTTCGTGGTTGTAGGAACCGGGATTGAACAGGACCCCCAAAATGTGTATTTGCGTGAGTTGACCGATGCGACTCACCAGAAGGAGACATCTTCGGTTTGAAATCAGATGAGTTCATATCAAAGCTGAGACGTCAGGCGGACGAGACCTCAGAACTTCGCCGAACCTGGATCGAAGAAATCGGTCCGCGAGTGCATGACCTGGCCGCAGTGACAGCCGGAGTGATCGGCAGCGGCGGCAAACTCCTCATCGCAGGCAACGGCGGCTCGGCTTCCGATGCCTCGCATTTTGCGGCGGAGATGGTCGTGCGCCTGACCGCCGACCGCAACCGTCAGGCTCTGCCGGCGATAGCCCTGGGCATGGACCCCTCGGTGGTAACAGCGGCCTCGAACGATTTCGGCTTCGAGAACATGTTCGCACGGCAAACCGAAGCTCTCGGCAATAAAGGTGACTTGTTGCTGGTTATTTCCACTTCGGGCAACTCGGCCAACCTGCTCAAGGCGGTGACGGTTGCTCGCGAGAAAGGCATACTCACGGCGGGGTTGCTGGGCGGCAACGGCGGCCGACTGGCGGAAACGGTCGACCGCAGCATTATTATCCCGCACACCTCGACTCAACGCATTCAGGAAGAGCATATCTTCATTATCCATACTCTGGTTGAAACCATAGAAGCCGATTTATTTGGATGAACCACACTGAGGCACAAGGCCTCACGAGGGCCCTCGCGTTCACCTTTTTGGTCTTCGTTGTCGGGTCAACTTTCTCCATTGCCCTGGCGCAGATAGCGCTGGGGGTATCGCTACTGCTGTTCCTGATCGTGATGATCCGCGATCGTTCAAATCCGTTTGCCGGGGAGTTGAAAAACATCTATTGGCTGATCGGAGCGCTGCTCGCCTGGTATATCATCGCCGCGATGGTCGGGGGCACACCGCTGAAATCGCTTAACACGATGCGTGAGGCCTGGCTTTTTTGCGTAATTCCGATCGGCGCGGCAGTTATGCAGCGACCGGATTATCAGCGGCTTCTCTTGCGATGTTTCGTACTGGCGGTGCTGGTAATAAGTATTTATGGAATCCTGCAGTATGTATTCGGTTTGAACTGGTTCAAATCGACACCGCTTCAGGAGGCGCCCGGATTCGGTTTCAAAGTGCGCGGGAATTTTACGCACCGGCTGACATTCGGGAATTATTACGGCACTGCGGCTGCTTTTCTGCTTGGACTGGGATTACTACCGGGGAACAATCTCGACCGTCGACACCGTTTTCTGATTCTCCTGACCGCCGGACTGGCGGCGCTGGCAACGGTGCTGACTTTCTCGCGTACAGTCGCGGCCGGCATGGTTATCGTGGCCGTGCTGGCGGGCTTGCTGACCCGAAAACGAGCGGCAATTGCCCTGATCAGCATCGTGGCGGCAGTCGGACTGGCCGCCTGGCTGGCAATCCCGGGACTTTCCAACCGTTTCGTTGGGGATTCGACCCGTGATCTGAGCACCGATTATGAAGGCAGCCGTTTATTCGTCTGGTCCAACACTGCAAGTATTATTTCCGACAATCCGATCTTTGGAGTCGGCCCGGGTAATTTTCCGGAAGAATACGCTGCCCGGCTACGGCCTGATATTCCGGAGTATCGTAAGTTACCCCACGCTCATAACGATCTCCTCGATGTCGCCGCCCAAACCGGCATACCGGGGGCGTTGTTGTTCGCGGCGCTCTGGCTGACGGTTTTATGGCGGCAGTTCCGCAATTTCCGGCAGGGGATCAATCCCACGGCACAGCGACTGGCGCTGGCCGGGCTGCTTGGATCGCTTTTATTTCTGATAAGTTCCGCCACCGAGGCTACTTTTTCCGATGAAGAAGTCCGCCAGTTGCTGATGTTTCTATGGGCGACGGGCCTCCCGATCTGGTATAAGAATGAGACCGACGGGTTGAACGTGATCCGTGAAACTTCTTGACAGATAACGTTGGATCGCTTTTTTACAGGCGTATTATGGCAGTTAAAGCAAAGAAACAAGATAGCTCCACCGAAGAAGTGGAATGGCCGTTCGGGAAGAAGAATTATATTCTCTTCGGTGCGGCTCTGGTCGTTATCGTAATCGGCTATATTCTCCTGGGCCAGGGTTCCATGACCCTCTCCCCGGTTTTGCTGACACTCGGTTATTGTGTACTCATTCCGGCCGCGATTCTCTGGAAGAATGAATCAGAGGAAATTGCGGAAGAGACGCCGACCGATATCGAATAACTTCTTACGGTAAAATATATCGAGCCGCCGGTGTGATCCGTGCGGCTTTTTGTGATAGCTAATGGCCCGGACAAGCAACCGGGCTTTTTTCATTTCGTTTACTTCCCGCCGATCTTATCTTCGTTACGAACGATGCCTGACGGCAGAATTAATTATGACAGAGATTAAAACGAACAAACCCGGACTGGCTTTTCTTTGCGACACCCATTCCTGGGGCGGGCTGGAAATGAATGTTCTCCGCCTGGCGCGGTGGCTGGCCGAGCGCGGATGGCCGACAGCCATCTACGGCGATCCGAAATCCCCGCTTGGGATCACCGCCCGGGATGTCGGGTTGCCGGTTGTGAGACCGCATAAAATCGGCGGATTGGCCGGTGCCTATTTCAAGGCGCGTTGGCTGATAGGGCGTGCCAGGAGAGATAAAATAGGCTGGCTCATTTCCAACCTGAGTCGAGATCGACTTACCGTGGCGCTGGCCCGGAGACTCTGTAGTGATTCATTCCGGTTGATGAATCTCCAGCACATGCATCTCGGAGCCAACAAACGCGATCCGATTCACAACTGGCAATATCGCAGCTTCGATGCCTGGATCGCCCCTTTACCGATGTTCAAAAAGCGCGTCGCGGCGGCCACGGTGATCCCGCCCGAGCGCATTCATGTGATTCCCTACGGCATCGTTCAGGAACCGTTCGTGGAGAATCTTCCGGATCGAATCGAAGCCCGCGTTCGTCTCAAGCTACCGACTGAGGGAATCGTGATCGGCAACATCGGGCGACTCGACCCCAAGAAAGGACAGGATACGTTAATCGAAGCCGTAGCCGGATTGCATCGTTCCGGTCTGTCGGTCCACGTACTTCTGGTGGGAGATCGCACCGCCGGTGAGGCACAGGAATACGAACAGAAGCTGAATGCGATGATCGAGCGACTGGGCCTTAACGGTTTCGTACATCAACGACCGTTCATGGCAGACGTCGAGACCGCCTATGCCGCTCTCGATATATTCGTACTGACCTCACATTCGGAAACGTTCGGCATGGTGACGGTCGAAGCGATGGCCTCGGGGCGCGCCGTGGTCGCCACTGCCGAAGGGGGCACGGTGGAAATCGTTACCGACGGCAAAACCGGTCGACTGTTTCCACCCCAATCAGCGTCTGCCCTGGAGAACTGCCTGCGAGAGTTGATTGAACATCCCGAAGAGCGTGAAAGATTGGCTCGTTCTGCCCGGGAAGAAGCTATGGCACGATTCGACCACCGCCTTCAGGTGGCCGCAATGGAACGCGTACTTTTGAAGCCGCTGTAGGTCGAAACCCCTGTCCGCCGAAAGCGGATCGCGAAGCGAAGTTTCGACACCTGTTAACGTTTGCAAACTTCCCACCCGAGGGGTGGGTCACCTTTGTCCGAAGCTTTCAGATATATCCCACCCGTGGACAGGCGAGCCACCAGCGGATCAATGAAAAGATGCAGACACAGGGGCCCACGAGTTAAGCAGAAATCCCTGACGCCACATTGAAAAAGCCCGGGAGCAAGTTCCCGGGCTTTACAGATCGTTATCTCTTCTGCACTCTCTCAGTCGACCTGCGACTCCTCGACCATCGAACGGTAACGATCGACTAAAAGATCAGCACCATCGCGTGAGCGCGATTCCGCCAGGATATTGAACGAGGCAGTGGTGCGGTCGGGGGTAACCAGCACCCAGCCGTCATCCTCAAAAATCCGCACACCGTCGATCAACTGCCGCTGCTTGTCCTCCGAGCCGACGATCAACTTGCGCATGACCGTCCCCTTGCGCGACCAGGGACAAGGAACCGAAGCGGACTTGCGGACAAGTCCCTCGAATCGTTTGCGGAGACTTCCGAGGCGACTGTGTGTCAGCGCCATCATTTCGAGCAATTTCACCGCCGCCAGCATGGCATCGGAACCGTGCTGGAAACCCGGCATGATAAATCCACCGCGAGTGCCGCCGACAAAATCGACCTCACCGCGACGATGGATTTCCATCATGCTCAAATGGTCGTTGGCAACGCGGATGACCTCGACATTATGCTCGGCGGCGATCTCTTCGACTCCCATCGAGGCTCCCACCGGAACGGCGATCTTGGTCGCCTTGTTGGTCCGGAGGAAAAGATCAACCACAATGAGCAGGAACAACTGCGGATCGATCGGTTTGCCGGTTTCGTCCACCGCTGTCAGTTTTTCGGCGGCTGAGTTTAGCAGGAAACCGACATCACAGTGCAGCGAAGTGACAATCGAGGAAAGCTGAACAATCGCCTGCGACTGCTCTTCCGGTGAAACGGCGAACTTGCGCGGATTCAGATTGGCGTTAAGTTCGATGGCCGAAATGCCCAGATTGAAAAAGAGCGTCGGGAACACCTGGCTGGAAGCGCCGTTGGAATGGTCCACGACCAGTTTGAAACCGGCCTCACGAATGATATTGCTGTCTATCGCTTTGAGGAAATCCTCGCGGTAGTCCTCGAGCACGTGCTCTTCCATGTCCAAATGGCCGATCTGATCCAACCCGGCACGCTCGAAATCTTCACCGAAATAAAGCCGCTCGACCTTCTTGGATTTGGCGGTCGGCAAATCGAGTCCGTTGCCGTCAAAAAAGATGATGTCGATGCGACGGTAATCCTCGGGATTATGCCGGACATAAATGCCGGCGGAATACTCGCCGCGACGAAGACCGTAACGCACCACCGGAATGGGGAGCATTTCGAAATCGGAAACATGAACACCGGCGGCCAGCAATCCCGAAATCAAACCGCGCTTGAGCAAACGGGAAGTATCCGAAGCATCACGGCTGGTTACGACCGAATTTCCCTGCCCGACAAAAGCCCCGAACGCGGCTCCGAGGCGGACCAGCATCTCCGGTGTTATTTCGGTCAGCGCCAGCCCGGCTACCTTGGAGTTGGTAAACAACTCACGGTTCCATTTATCACCCCAGACCACCGAAGTCGAGACAATCGCTCCCGGATCGACCATTTTCCCCGGCCAGATTTTGCAGTTGGCTTTGACCGTGGCAGAGTCGCCGATCTGGCATTCATCCGAGACGATCACATTGTCCAGAAGGGTAACCCCTCGTCCGATCCGCGATCCCGTACAAACAATGGCGTCGGTCATACCGGCTTCGGCGCCGATTGAATTGTCGTTCCAAATAATAGTGTTGGTCAGTTCAGCGCCGTGACCGATGCGGCTGCGATGTCCCACCACACAGTTGGTCAAATGGCTGTGAGCACCAATGGTAACATCGTTACCCAAAACGACGCGGCCTTCGAGCTCGACACCGGGTTCCAAATGAACATTCAAGCCCTTGTAAAGAATCCCCTTTTCGAGTTCGACTTTTTGGAGTTTTAACTCGAGCTGAAGCGAACCGTCGAAGAAATCTACATGAGCCAGACGATACTCACCGACATTACCGACATCTTTCCAATAACCATCCATGATTTTCCCGTGCAGTCCCATCTCCTTCGAAAGCATCAACGGGAATAAATCCTGCGAAAAATCGAAGTTGGTTTGCGGCGGAATGAGGTTATAGGCCGAGGGTTCCAGCAAATAGATGCCGGTGTTGATCGTATCGGAAAAAGCCTCTCCCCAGGAGGGTTTTTCAAGAAAACGAACGATGCGGCCGTCGCCGTCGGTGATAACGATACCGTATGCCAGCGGGTTCTCCATCCGGGTGAGAAGCAATGTGGCATCGGATTTCTTTTCCTTGTGCCAGGCCATCGCCTGGGTCAGGTTGAAATCGGTCAGGAGATCCCCCGATATGATCAGCACCGGTTCGTCACAATCGGCCAGGGCATAACGGACCGCTCCGGCCGTGCCGTAGTCATCGTCCGGCTGGACATACTCCATCCGTACATCGAAATGCGAGCCGTTGCCGAAATGCTCGGTAATCTTCTCTGCCTGATGATAGAGTAAAGCGGTTATATCGGTGATGCCATGCTGGCAAAGAAGTGTCACCACGTGTTCCATCATGGGCACGTTGGCTATAGGGACCATCGGTTTGGGGATGTTTATGGTCAGAGGTCGCAGCCGGGTTCCAAATCCGCCGGCCATGATAATCGCTTTCATCGTACTCTCCGTAGGATGCGTTCAATTAGTCTCGGGCAGCCATTGCCGTCCCTGCAGATGATGGATAACATCATCAAAATCATCGAAAACGATATGGTCAATATTGTTCTGTAAGCAGTACTGTTCAAGGTCTTTTTTCGCGAAAACCAAATCACTCTCCGCCAGTGCACAGAGATCGGAATAACCGTCGCCGACGAATGCGACACGATTTTCACCATTCTGTCGCTCGCGCCATTCGGCTATCCTCTCTCCCTTGCAAGTGCCGCAACGACGGCAGCGGCGGTTCTTCCAGGGGAATTCGATCGTCAGGACACCATCGACCAATTGCCCATGATTGGTGATAACCTCCAGTTCGCCGTAGCCGAAGCGCTTGAGAATATAGTCGATATAAAATCCGAAGCCGTCGGAGATAACGTAGATATCCACCCCACCGGCGCGACAAAGTTCGTAGAAACGGTCAAAGCCGGGATTGAGTTGGAACTCATCGAGAAATTGATACAATTCCTGCTTGTCCAGTGTGACCATCGAGGCTTCATGGCGAAGACACTCCCGGGTTGAAATCGTCCCGTCCTTCCAAAGGGGAATCAGGACATCGGTCCTGCCGCCTGAGAATTTTTTGAAAAGCGTCGCCCCGACATCGCGTCGGCAGACAGTTCCATCGAAGTCACAAAAAACCGCTGTTTTCATATCGATATGTATTCCGCTGCGACCACCGCAACCAACACCAGTAATAAAGCCAGAGAGAGCATCCACAGACGATGCAGATGCGCTTTCCTGAAAAGTTCCGAAATCATAACGAGCTTAACTACGGTAGCCAGGTATAAACTGCCAAGACCGATCAATCCCACCAGGGTGGCGATTGGCGCCCCCAGCGAATAGAGTGCGGCGCTCACAGCGAAGAGAATGATCATAATCCGTAAGGAATGTCGCTGCAATCCGACAAGCGGGTTCAGATTAAAATCGGTCCGGTTCATAAAAATCCCTCAATGCCTTTTGCCGACATAGCATAAGCTAAATAGGCCATGACACCTATGTAAACGAAACGCGCGATACTCGAAGGCGTTCGCATTCCCAGGAAAGAACCCAGTTGAGAACCGGCGATAACTCCGATCAAAACCGGTGCGAGCACTCTCGGCTCGACCGCTCCTTCCAGGAAGTAAACCGCCGAAGCCGCAGCCGCTGAAAATGAGATTATCAACAGCGCCGTACCCCGGGCTGTTTTAAACGGCACCCGGGCCAGGCTGTACAGAATCGGCACCAGCAACTCGCCGCCGCCTACGCCGATCAACCCGGCCAGAAAACCTATCGCCGCCGCGAGAATCGCACTGATACCATAGTTGCGGCTTTTGAGTCCCTCGAACATGCCGTCATCTTGACGCTTACCGGTGAAAATCAACGACAGCGCGGTGTAGATCATCATCGCCGCCAACAGCAATTCCACCCAATGCGGGGAGATAATCGGATGTAAATAACCACCCAGCACACTCCCCATGGTCATCAGCAGAACCACCGGCAGGGCTAACTCCAGATCCACTCGCCCCTGTTTAAGATAGATATTCGATGAGGCAAAAGAATGCGCCGCGACCGCGGTAATCGACACCGGCACTGCCGTATGTACGCTCAGTCCGGCAGCAACCGTCAGCAGCGGTACCAGTAAAACACCGCCGCCGATTCCAAGAAAACCGCCGGCCATCCCGGCCACAAGGCCACAGCTAATATACCAGATCAAATCAGTCGGCATGGTTGTGATCGAACTGCCCGGCAGCGAAAACAATCTCCGGGCTCAAAAGGCTCACCGCCTGCTTATAGGCCGCATAGACAGAATACTTGCGTTGAAGTGCAAGCTGGAGCAGACGCATTTTTATATATTCGGCATGACGCCGGAATTGATTCATGTCATCTTTGTGCGCTATGCGACGCAGCTTCTCGATCATACGAACAATTTTGGGAGAGTCCTCATCCTGAGCCATTTCAGCCAGCATCTCGATATCGCCGCTCAGATCGGAGACGAACTCAAAGCCTTCTTTGCGGGCCAGTTCCATGAAATCATCGATCCAACTGTCGTGTAAAATCAGATCCTGCCCGTCATATATCAATTCATCCTGATGAGAATGAGCGAACTGCTGCAAAAGAAGCGAACTCTCCAACCGGCTTACGAACAACTGATCGTAATCGGCTTTGTATTCGACATCGGGAGTCAATCCCTTCCCTATTTCCTGTAGGGTGGAATCGAACTGGTTCAGGAACAGGCGGCCGTCGAGATAGTAACGCGAAATAGTCAGTCTGAGACCGTATTGTCCCGGAATACGCACGAATCCCTGAACCAGCCCCTTACCGAAGGTGGTATCACCAACTAAAACAGCCCGTTCCGCCTGTCTTAACGCTCCGGCCGTGATCTCCGATGCGGAAGCGGAATTACGATCGACCATGACAACCATCGGGATTCCCTCGGTGCGGTCACCACCGGCAGCGCGATCAGTCGCCTGAGTCCAACGCGAGCGGCCCTCAGTTCCGACAATAAACGTTCCTGCCGGTAAAAATAAGCTCGCCGTCGCGACCGCCTCCCGATACAAGCCGCCGGGATTGCCGCGCAGATCCAGGATGAATCCCTTAAGAGCACTGTTGTTTGAGGAAACATTCAAACTATCCAAAGATTGCTCCACGGCTTCGGCCGCTCCGGCATCGAAATCGGTCAAGCGGATATAAGCCACACTATCCGGTCGTATCCCGGCATACGGGATGTGAGTGTAGGGAATGCGCCCGCGCGTTACCTCGATCGTGAGAGTATCAGCGCTGCCGGGTCGCAACACTGCCAGCTCAATCCGGCTGCCTTTTTCGCCGCGAAGACGCCGGGCGGCATTGTGCATCGTCAATGTTCCCAGATCGACGCTGTCGGCCCTGATGATCAAGTCGCCGTCCATGAGACCGGCCTGATCCGCCGGGCCGCCGTCGACTACCGAAACAATGAGCAGCCCCCGATCGCGACCGACGATACTAGTGCCGATACCGCCGTACGAACCGGTCATCTGTTCATCCATCTCGCTGAAATCTTCATCGGTGACAATCCCGGAATAACGGTCGAGTCGATCGATCATGGCATCACGGGCGGAGTTAGTCAACCGGTTCCAGTTCACATCGTTCTGGTATTCCTGATCGATCACCATCGCAGCGATATAAAGCGTTTGGGATTCGATTATGGCCGGATCGGTAATAACATAAATGCCGATTGCACCGCAGAGCAACGCCAGGAGCGTAATCAGCACTCCCGACTGGAGAATAGCACGGGTGTCGAGCGGCGTGTGGTGATTCATTTGATTCCGTAACGTTTGGCTAAGATATCCGTTACCTCGGCAAAAACCGCCTCAATCGGACGGGCGGCATCAATGACTTTTACGCGTGACCGTTCCTTGCGTGCAATTTCGAGGAAACCTTTCCGAACACGCTCGAAAAAGACCTGGGGTTCCGACTCCAGCCGATCCAGGTTATCTCCCTGGCGTGATCGGGCAGTGGCAACATCGAGATCGAAAAGAAGAGTCAAATCCGGGGTGAGCTTGCCCACGGCCACCTTGTGGAGCGACCGGACCGTGCGGATATCGAGTTTACGACCGTATCCCTGGTATGCGGTGGTGGAATCATAGAAGCGGTCACAGATCACGACGTGTCCTTCACTCATGAAAGGAGCGATTTCGGTCACGGTGATATTGGCCCGAGCTGCCTCATAGAGGAGAAGTTCGGTCGTGGCGTCAATATCGAGCTTTTTGTCGAGGAGAATGCGGCGAATACGCTCGGCCGCTTTGGTCGATCCCGGCTCACGCAGGAGCTTTACCTCATAGCCATGCGCTTTGAGCAATTTATAGGTAAGAATAGCCTGGGTTGTTTTGCCGCAACCATCAATCCCCTCGAATGTCAAAAACAGCGGTCCTTTGTGTCTTACTGGCACGGGCTCCTCTCTTCAATTAAAAAACCGGCGACTTTGCAGTCGCCGGTCAAAATAGGCTTACTCTAGCATCGAATCGACTATTTTTTCTTGCGAACCACGCGCTTTTTAGCCGTGGTGGTTTTCTTCGGAGCGGCAGCTTTCTGAGTGCCGGTTACCGGCTTTTTTGTCGTAGCCTTCTTGGCCGCGAGTTTAGTCGTCCGACGAGCGGTTTTCTTCACATCAGTCTGCTTCCAGCCGTACTTGGCAATGAACTCCTCGGTCAAGCGACGGGCTTCATCGTCAGTGTATTGAACCGGCGGGGACTTCTTGAAGTATGACGACGGCTCCAGCAGAGCGCCGGAGAGGCCATTATCCAGACCGAGCTTGCAGCAACGGAGAGCATCGATCACGACTCCGGCCGAGTTCGGGCTGTCCCAGACTTCCATCTTCATTTCGATGTTAAGCGGAACGTTGCCGAACGTGGTCCCTTCCAGACGGATATAAGCCCACTTGCGGTCGGTCAGCCAGGCCACGTAATCGGACGGACCGATATGGACGTTGTCGGCGCCGATGTCGTAGTTGAGCTGCGAGGTAACAGCGTTGGTCTTGGAGATTTTCTTCGACTCCAGACGGCTGCGCTCGAGCATGTTGTAGAAATCGGTGTTGCCGCCGACGTTCAACTGCGAGGTACGCTCCAGCCGGACGCCACGCTCGAGGAACAAGCGAGTCAACACGCGGTGCGCGATCGTAGCACCGACCTGCGATTTGATATCGTCACCGATAACCGGAAGACCCTTCTCCTTGAAACGCTTCTGCCAATACGGCTCGCGAGCGATGAAGACCGGAATGCAGTTCACGAAACCGCAACCCGCCTCGAGAATCTGCTCCACGTACCACTTGGTGGCGTGTTCGGAACCGACCGGCAGGTAGTTGATCACCACGTCGGTCTTGGTATCCTTGAGCAATTTCACGATATCGACCGTGTCACCGGGAGCCTTGGTGATGATCTGTGACAGATAATATCCGAGACCGTCGTGAGTCATACCGCGCATGACCGGCACGCCGAGCTTCGGGACGTTGCAGAACTTGTAGGTGTTGTTCGGCTTGGTGAAGATCGCTTCGGACAGATCCTTACCGACTTTGTTGGCGTCGATATCGATCGCCGCCGAGAACTCTATGTCGCGAATGTGATAGCCGCCCAGGTTGACGTGCATCAGACCCGGGATCTGATCGTCATCCTTGGCCTTCTTGTAAAACTCGACACCCTGCACCAGCGATGAGGCGCAGTTGCCGACTCCGATAATGGCTACTCTGACTTTTGACATCGATTACATCCTCTGTATGAGTGTGTGCCAACGTTCCTTTTGACCCGGAAGCTATGCCGATGGTTCCGGGGTGTCAAATGGATATTGACATTTATCATAAATTATATACTATTAGTCTATGCATTATGACTAATTAGTCATAATCGACTGAAATTTATTCCACCTTCGTACGTATTGAAGGGGCATCTATGCCGGAATCACTCAACGAGAATCTCATAAACGAACTGGCCGCCAACGGCACGGCAGGAGATACCTTCCGTCGCCTGACTCCGGACAAAAAGAGCCGGGTGTACCGCACGGCCTTGAAGCTGTTCGCCGAATTCGGTTACGATGGTCTTTCGGTGGATCAGTTTTGTCGTGAAGCCGGTATCAGTAAAGGTTCGTTTTTCCAGTATTTTCCCTCCAAGAGCCACCTGCTCGAGTTCACGGTGTTGATGTTCGATGATTACCTCGGTCGCTGGATGCAGTCGTTGCGGCAGGCGGAAACGGCAGCCCTGGCGCGAGATCGTATCCGTTACCTGTGCAACGCTTTGATCGTGAACTCACGACTATATCGCGACGAAGAACAATTCTACCTGTTCGTGACAAGAGCGTTATATCATTCCGCGGTGGCTCTAGAGGGAGTCGACATAGAACGTCATTTCAGCGACTACGTGAACGATATCATCATACGCGGCGAACAGACCGGTGAAATCCGCAGTGACGCCGATGCCGAGCTTACCGCACATCTGGTCGAGCTGGTGGTCTCGGCGCTGGTCAAGCGTCGATATATCGACCATTCGATCCGCCCCCGGCAGATGGCTGATTATCTGATTTCGTTCCTGTTCGACGGGATCAAGGCCTGAGCGGTCAATAGAGTCTTCCGCCCACCTCCGCTTCATCGACTTTCTCGAAATCTCCGTATGAAATTATGTTGGGCATACCGTGAATCCTATTTATTCACCGCGACGTCAACCTTGAATCCTTCCATCGCCAGCAAGTGTTCCTGGCGCTCACGGATCATGGCTTCGGTCATCGGGAAATCCGGTCCGGTGTTTTCGATCATGATCGACGAGGTACAGGAGGCAAAGCAACCGGCTCGTCGTAAATCACCGCCGGTCTTGAGGTATTCATGCGTAAAGCCGGCCATATAGGTGTCGCCGGCGCCGGTGGAATCGAGCAGATCGACGGGATGCGGAGGGATATCGATAAAATTGTTGCCGTCGTAAATAATCGAACCCAGCTCAGCGAGAGTCACAATGACGATCTTCGGCCCCCAGCTTTTGATTATCCGCGCTGCTTCGTAAGGATCCCGGCGACAATCAATCCCGGTCAGCACTTTCCCTTCGAGTTCGTTCGGTTTGACGATATCGAACAGACCAAGGATTTCTTCGATACCGTCCACCTTCTCGTGATAAATACGCTTGTCGGCATCGGCATTGCGAATCAGACCCTGGGGATCACAGAAGAATAGACCATCGAATGTTGCGCGAATGCGGCGGATATTGTCGAATGAGACTTCCCCCAGAATCGGACCGATCAACACCGCTTCGGAGTCGGCATACCAGGCCGGATCGATCTCACCGATATCGGCCGCGCGTCCGAGCAGATCCAGGGTGCGGTTGCCCATGTTGTCGTAATAAATCAGCGAGAAACCGCCGGACTCGTTCGACGGAATAATCCTGACATCAATATGGAGTTGCGCCAGCGACTTCATCAGATGCTCGCGATAATCTTCACCGATTGCTCCAACGAGGCGTACCGGTCGACCGATCTTGGCCAGCGCCAGAGCGGCGTTGGTGGAGCAACCGCTAAGCACGCGGCCGGAGGGATTAATGCGATGTGTCTTGATATAATCGTAAACCGGATTGCCGATAGCCGTAATCATAGTCCTGTCGAGTCCTTCGTCTGGCGCCCGCAGCGGGTGCGTTAAGAGTCATTAATTGAATTCAGATATAAGCAGACCGGTCCGGCCGATCAAGAGAAACTGTTGGCGATTTGATGCCGGTCGACAACAGATTTCAGACGTGACGTTTCTTGCCGAGGACTTTGTAGGTGAAAACGAGTCGTTGTGCCGAGGTGATAAATGAGGTCAAACCGACAATAATCAAAGCGAATTCCAGCCAGCCGCCGCGCGGCCAGGTGCCAACCGGAAGATAGTACTCGGCAATCGATCCGGCGATAATGAGAATGAACTTCTCTAAACGGCCCATGATGCCCACAGCGCAGTTTTCGATTTTCCCCATCGACTCCGCCGCCGCCCGAGTGTAGGAGGCGATGATCATGCCAAACAGGGCAAAAATGCCCCAGCCGGGATGAACCGCCCCGGAAAGAGTAATGCCAGCCAGGATGAAAAACTCGCCGTAGCGGTCGGAAACGTGATCGAGAATGCCGCCGAATACGGTGCCGATATCCCCGGCCCGAGCGGTGGAACCATCGAGCATATCGGTGAAAGCCGTGGCAATAATCCAGAACACTCCCCAGAGCATCTGGTCGCGCCAGAACGCGATACCGCCCGCAATGGCACAAAGGAAAGAGATGGCTGTCAGAATGTTCGGAGTCAATCCGAGCTTAAGACAGATATGCCCCAAAAACAGCGAAGACTCTTCATAGAAACGCCGTTTACGCTGATTAATGGTCGGTGTCGTTGTTTTCTGTTCCATTCCGCTGTTTGACATGGGGTCGAATATATATTTGTCAATGGCAGCCGTCAACAAATTCAAAAGCGATAAAACAATTCAAACGGGCCCCTCCCCGTTCCCTATTCAGGTTGACTTCGCGACCGTTACGGCGGATATTCCCGTCTATGTTTATTGACTATGTTGAAGTAGAGATCGCCGCAGGCGACGGCGGCGACGGTTGTATCGCTTTCCGGACGGAGAAATACATTCCCAAAGGGGGACCGGACGGAGGTGACGGGGGTCGTGGCGGCGACGTGACGGCAGTAGCCGATCCGAATCTGACCACCCTGCTCGATTTCCGCTATAAGAAAAAATATCGAGCCGAGAACGGCCGTCCCGGCGAGGGAAGCCTCAAAACCGGACGATCCGGTAAAGACACCATTCTGCATTTGCCGGTCGGCACCATCGTCACGGATCTCGACACCGGTCGCCAGGTCGCGGATCTGGATGAACCGGGAACGGAAATCGTTCTGGTGCGCGGCGGTCGCGGCGGCAAGGGTAACGTCCATTTCAAATCGCCTACCAATCAAACTCCGCGCAAAGCGACTCCCGGTCGTCCCGGGGAATATCTGCGAGTGTCCATGGAGTTGAAATTGCTGGCCGATGTCGGACTTGTGGGACTCCCCAATGCCGGCAAATCGACAATCCTGGCAACGTTCTCGGCCGCTCGTCCCAAGATCGCCAATTATCCTTTCACCACCCTCGTACCGAATCTCGGTATCGTAAAGCTGACCGATACTCGCAACTGTGTCATGGCCGACATTCCCGGCTTGATCGCGGGCGCCTCGGAAGGCAAAGGGCTCGGGATTCAGTTTTTGAAACACATTCAACGCACCCGGCTGCTGATATATGTTATTGACATCAACGAAGAGAATATCGAGAGTGTATACGACGAGCTTCAGAACGAGTTGAGGGAATTCGATGCCGGGCTTTTAGAACGGCCCTCGTTCGTTGCCGTGACCAAGATCGACACGATGCCGGAAGACGAGGTTGAGCGAATCGCAAAAAAATTACCCGGAGAGTTCCTTTTCATTTCGGCCGTGGCTCATCGCAACACCAACCTTTTCCTGGGAGAGATAGCCCGACGCCTTGACGAACGCCGAGCTTAAAGAGAGACTTTCTGAAGCCATCACTCTGCTTCAGGTTCCCGGTGTCGGCGCCGGTCGCTACAAGAAGCTGATCAAAGCTTTCGGGGGACCGGGGGCCGTGTTGTCCCAGCCACTTTCGAGACTGGAAGAAATCAACGGCATCTCACGTAAAACCGCCTCCGACATCCAGCGACACGCCGATGCTCAAAAAGCCCGAGCCGTTGCCGCAGAAATAATCCAACTTGGCTGGTCGGCCCTGTTCCTGGAGGATGACGACTATCCCGTTCTCCTTAAAGAGATTAACGATCCCCCGCCGATCCTCTATCGGCTGGGGCTTCCGATGGACCCGCAGGAGAAGATGATCGCGGTGGTCGGCACGCGTCATGCGACCGAAAAAGGCCGCCTGACAGCCGGTCAACTGGCCGCTGATTTGGCCGAGTCCGGGATTGCGGTTGTCTCCGGCATGGCCGAAGGAATAGACACCGCTGCGCACCGCGGCTGCCTGAATAAGAGCGGACATACGGTTGCAGTGTGGGGCACCTCGCTGGACCGGGTTTTTCCGGCCTGTAACAAGGGCCTGGCTGAGGAAATCCGCAACCGTGGAACAATTTATTCTGAGTATCTTCCGCAAACCCGCCCGGACAAAACCACTTTCCCGGAACGCAACCGGATCATCTCCGGTTTATGCGCCGGAACCGTAGTGGTTGAAGCCGGGACCAAATCCGGAGCCCTGATTACCGCTGAGCTGGCGGCCTCCCAGGGACGCGAAGTGTTCGCAGTCCCCGGTCACCCCAAAGACCGCATGAGCATTGGCGCCAATGACTTGATCCGCAACGGCGCCTGCCTGACAACATCAATTGATGACATTTTTTCTGAGCTACCCGGCCTAAAAGGTACTATATTGGCCCGGAAATTTACGCAGTTGCCGGATATGACACCTGCCGAGCGAGATATTACCAACCGCCTGGCCAACGGCGCACAGCAGCTCGACCAACTCTCACGAGCTGTCGGTCTGCCGGTTGACCAGATGATGGAACTGCTATTGGCGCTAGAACTTAAGGGTGTTATCAGGGAACTGGCTGGTAAACGGTATGTACTGACAGACGGCTACGAATGATTAAGCAAACGGTTACTATCGTCAACAGACTCGGCCTGCACGCCCGACCCTCGGCGATGCTGGTCACGGTCGCCTCCCGGTTTAAGTCCGAGGTATTTTTCACTAAGGAAAGCCTGCGCGTTAACGGCAAATCGATTATGGGCGTAATGATGCTCGCCGCGGAGCTGGGTTCGCAACTTCTGGTCGAAGTGGACGGTCCGGACGAAGAGGCGGCCATGGCCGAGATCGTGAAGACTATCGAAGGTGGGTTCGGGGGAGAAATATAGCTCTTTATTCTTGTTTTTGACCGCCGGCTTACTTATCTAACCGCTTTATTGGTGGAGTGTGGATTATTCTCGCGGGAAGGAGTATATGTCGGCCAGTCGTCGCAAGGTAATCGCCGGTTTCCCTATCGCCGGTGGGATCGCTCTGGGCAAAGCCCGGGTGGTTTTGCCGGGTGATATGCAGGTTGCCGAAGTAGCCGTACCGGCGCAGAAAATCCAGGCTGAGATCGATGCTCTTGACCGCGCCGTCGAGCGTACTATTGCCGAACTGCGGGATTTGCATCAATCGGCCGACAAGAAGATGGGCCTGCCGCTGGCGAAAATTTTCGACGCCCAGCTTCTCATCGCTTCGGATTACGAATTCCTCAAACAAGTTAAAGACCAGATCATCGCTCGTCGGCGCAACGCCGGATTCGTCTATAACAGCCTCGTCCAAAACACGACCTCACAACTTAAGCGCTCGGGAGATCGTTACATGCGCCAGATGGTGCAGGATATCGAGGCGGTCTCGAGCCGGGTTCTTTCATATTTGACCGGTTATGAGAGTTGTGAATTACATTTTTCTCCCAACACAATCATGATCGGCCGAACTTTTTCACCGGGTGATATCCTCGGTTATCGCAATCGCAAGGCCATCGCTTTTGTCGTCGCTGAAGGCGGCGCCGACTCCCACATGGCGCTGATCGCCCGCTCGCTGATGATGCCGGTCGTAGCGACCGGTCCGGCCTGGAGTGAGATACCCAACGAGGCTCCGATTATCGTGGACGGCACGGTCGGAAAAATAATCATGTACCCGACCGATGATGAATGGGCCGATTACCAGAAAAGGAGACGTCGTCTCGGACCGGCTTTCATCACCCGTCTGCGCAAGCTTTCGCCGATCCCGCCTCTCACAGCCGACGGTATTCCGTTCAACATCGCAGCCAATGTGTCTATCCCCGGCCCGGTTGATGATGTCCTCTCCGAGCGAAAGATCCCGGTCGGTCTGTTCCGGACCGAGTTCATGTATCTGGCCAACGGGAGTTTTCCCGACGAGGATACGCAGTATGAATTCTATCGCCGAATCGCCGAAAAATTCAAGGACACTACGGTTGTTCTACGCACCTTCGATCTCGGCTATGACAAGGTAGCGGATGACGGTGTCTGGCCGGATGAAAACAATCCGGCGCTGGGGTGGCGTGGTATTCGCGCCATGCTCGATATGTCGATAGTGTTCAAAAACCAGATTAGTGCTGTGCTGAGAGCCTCGACCCTGGGCAACATCAAAATAATGCTGCCGATGATCTCGCAACTCCACGAAATCGAAAAAGCGAAGAAACTGATCTCCCAGGTGAAACTGGGTCTTCGTCGCAAGGGCATTCCTTACGACGAGAATATCGAAGTCGGCATCATGGTCGAGGTTCCTTCGGCAGCCCTGCTGGCCGACAAGCTCGCCCCAAAAGTCGACTTCATGTCGATCGGCACCAACGACCTCACGCAGTATACCATGGCCGCCGATCGTCAGAACCGTAAACTCGGAGAACTTTACAGCCCGTATCAACCGGCGGTCCTGCAACTGGTCAATATGACCGTGAGAGCCTGCAGGGAACACGGCATACCGGTGTCGATCTGCGGTGAAGTGGCGGGTGACATTCTCGCTCTGCCGCTATTCATCGGCATGGGCGTGGACACGCTATCGATGGCACCCCGGAGAATCCTGGATGTTTGCCGAACGGTCAAACGAATCGATTCGCAACTTGTAAAACATCTGGTAGCCCCGATCATGGCCAGTACGACAACAAGGCTGGTCATGAACAAACTGGAAAGTTTCCGATCCGAACTGGAAAAAAAGAACCCGAAATATAAAGGAACAGCCAATTGAGCGTTTTGGACAATGTCGATAAGATCAGGGAATTCGATCCCAGCAATATGTACAATAAGATCTTCGACCTGCCGGAGCAGTTGACCGACGCCCTCAAGCTGGCCAAGCGCTGGCATATCAACGCCGATGATTTTCTCGACCCGGGCAATATCGTACTGGTCGGGATGGGAGGATCGGCTATTGCCGGCGACATGATCCGTACTCTGCTGCGCTCCACCCTGCTGGTTCCGTTCGAGATTTGCCGTCATTACTCGCTGCCCGAGTATGTCGATGATGAGACCCTGGTGCTGGCATCATCGTACAGCGGCAATACCGAAGAAACCATCTCCGCGGTTGAAGATGCTCTCGCTCGCAAAGCGATGGTGGCCGCTTTCAGCACCGGCGGTATGCTCGGCGACATCTGCAGCCTTAACGAAATCCCGATGGCACAGATGCCCGGTGGTTTGCCGCCGCGTGCGGCAATCGGGTACAGCTTCGCTCTTATGGTCCACTTCCTTGACACCGTCGGTCTTGCCAAAGGGGCTGTGGATGACATCAGGGATATGATCCCCAACCTCAGCCATTACCGCGAAGCATATATCGAGGATAATCCCACTGAAAGCAATCCGGCCAAATTGCTCGCCACCAAGATTCACGGTCGGATACCGATCGTCTATTCCGGACCGACTCTGACCGACACCGTGGGCCTTCGCCTGCGCGGACAGATCGCCGAAAATGGAAAGAATCTGGTGTTCGGGAATCAATTCCCGGAGTTCAATCACAACGAACTGGTCGGTTATTGCAACGTCGCCAAACAACATGCCGACCATCTGATAGTGATATTGTTACGCGACGCCGAGGATCATCCTCAGATACGAACTCGCATGAACATCGTCAAGGAGATCATCGACAAGGTTGGTATTGAAATCTACGAAATCCATACTAAGGGCAAGAGCCGTATGGAGCGTATGTTCAGTGCCGTCCAGATGGCTGATTTCACATCCTACTACCTGGCAGTTCTTAACGAGTCCGATCCCGAACCGGTTGAAGCAATTGACTGGCTTAAGAAGGAATTGATGGCTCGGAAGCAGATGGTATAACCGAACTGCTGAAATATGATCATGAAACGGCCTGCTTATCGCGGGCCGTTTTTTTTACATAGCATTTTCGTTTTCGAAAAAAGTTGCTAAAACGGCCAATGCTCGATATTGTAGAAATATATCAACTCCACGGAGGCTGAAGAGGAAGATGAGAAACAACTGACACGTAAATCAGTCCGATCGCTCCGATCGGCAATCAATCTAAGACAAAGAACCGGCGGGCTATCGAGTGTCTTTTGGGCAATCGGCAGTCCCTCAGATTGAGGTGTCAGTATGTCTGAAGCTCCGCTTTTATCCATCAAGAATTTATCCTTAGGTTATCATGCGACTACGGTCGTATCGAATATCAGTTTATCCATAGCGCCCGGCGAGTTAGTGACAATCATGGGCGGAAACGGTTGCGGCAAATCGACTCTTCTGAAAGCAATCGCGGCCAGGGCCACTTCTTCGGAGAATAATACAAACGGTAACGATCTTTGTTGGGAGGGTCACCTGGCTTTGCGTCCCGCCCTCTCCCTTGCTTACCTGCCACAAGTCGGTCTCTCCGGTCGGGAACTGGAGGGAAAAGCGAACCACTCGCTTCTGTTCCGCACTGCGGCGAGGTTTGGACTGGTTCTCGATGAAATAGAACCTGATCGATTATCCGAAGGGCAACGACAGAAACTTTCACTCGCCTCGGTACTGGCGTGCGATGCCGATTTGATCCTGCTCGATGAACCGACCAACTTCCTTGATCTTGGGGGTGTCGACGGCTTCGAGCAAATGGTGATCCGGCAGAAACAGCGCGGCTGCGGTTTCCTGCTGGTTACACACGACCGTTCTCTGGCCGATAATCTCGCCGACCGTACCCTGCTTATTTCAGCTAACGGTATTTACTCCGTCGAGGGAGGATATTCCGCCGCCTGGTCCCTTAAAACTACTGATTATGAAAGCCGCCAACGCCAGGCCGCAGATATCAAACGGAAAATGGACCAGCTTCAGGCCGATGCCAGACGTCGCTCAACTTGGGCTGCCAACAAGGAAAAGACCAAGAAAGGCGCCAAGTTGGAAAAACCACATATCGCCAAAATGGCTAAAAAAATGGCTGCGCGATCAAAAGCGGTGGAAATGCGAGCTGAACGTGCTCGTAAGGACCTGGAAAAGGTGAAACCTTTTGTCCCCAAGACAGTTAATCTTAAGATCGAACCATACACAGTACGTCATCGAACCTTCGTTCGTCTTGATCGTGTTGATTTTGACTATATGCCGGACCGGAGACCTCCCCTCCTCAAGCAACTTTCGTTTGAGCTGTCTACCGCTTCCAAGACCTGTTTATTAGGTGCGAACGGGGCTGGTAAAACCACTCTGCTGAATCTCATACTGGGAAAACTTAAACCTCTTCGAGGTAATATCCATCGCAACGGAAATGTCTCCGCCGTTTATTTACCACAGGGACTTAAGGGAGTGTTTGACAACGGCAGCCTGCTCGACAACATGGGACTGGGACATCATGATGAAACCCAAGTCCGCCAGTATTTAGGAGCAGCCCTTCTGAGACGCGACAAGGTCACCGAAGCGGTGGAGCGGTTTTCACCGGGAGAATTGATGCGAGCAGCGGTGGTACGGTGCCTCCTGGACAAGGCCGAGTTCATGATTCTGGATGAGCCTACCAGTAATCTTGATATTGAGTCAATCGAGGTTTTGGAGCACCTGTTACAGGAGTTTCCTGGTGGATTCCTGTTGATTAGCCATGATCGCAGTTTCGTGCAAAACATAGCCCGTCAACTCATAGTAATAGAGAACGGTGAGTTGAGTCTGATGTGATGTTAAGATATTTTACAGCAATGCCTTAATCGCAAGGAACGGGTGCCGCTCCGCCCTGGAATATGTAAGCTACCAGATAAACGAGGTCAGAGATATCAGCATCACCACCACTGGCATTGGCATCGGCTTCTTCCATACAGACAGGATCCGGACCGCTTAGAAAGAGCCAGTTGACAAAATAAACGATGTCACTGATATCGAAACCATCACCGGCGTGGTTGACATCCCCGCGCACGACACAGCAGCTTTCACTCTCGGACCAGTTCTGCCAGAAACCGGAATTGAGCTGATAGCTCCCGACCGTAGAAATACCTGCAGCTGTCTGGCCGATGGTCGAACCGAGAAAAAGCGTCCCAACGCTCTGCATGCCGCCGCCCGAAGCCATTACGTGCCAGTCGGAATTAGCTGATGAAACAGCTTCAGTCGCCTCGACAACAGGATCGGTTTCCACCGTCGTCAGGTTCGATTTAACCTCAGTAGCTGTATCAGTTTCGACTTTTTGGACGGTAGTTGTGGTAACAGTTTTAACATCAGTCTTGGTGGAACTCTTCGACGGTTGTTTCAGATCAACATCTCGATCGGCTCCGTAAGCAGACATCGCTACCAACAGAACTGCTAGTAGCATTAGAAGCACAGATAACAGTTTTGTCATACTATTCTCCCTGATTAGCCGGAATATAGCATAAAACCGCTATTTTCAAAGGGAAAACAGCATTACCGGGTCCGCGAGCTCCCATTTTAAAAGACTCAAGTGGAACTATCCGGAAGCCGATCTCCTCCAAACCGGCTGTAGGTCTGCACGGAATCGGTGCAAACCGGCATAAAATAAGCGTTTTTAACCTATTGGAGTAGAAATGTATCCGGTTTTTTCCTTTGAAAATGGCCATTTTATTGTATTTTACAGCTTGGATACTGCTCGCAGAGGCTTTGCATAACATAAACCGAACAGACGATTGATGGTACATATCCACCTATGTGTCCCATCCGCCCCACCGGATGAGGGCCACTTCAAGTATTACAGGAATGGAGGAAGTTTTGAAAATGCGTTCATGGCTCTGCCTGGCATTGCTGTGCGTACTGTTGCCGCTCGTAGCTTATGGCAGCTCGGCGCCCCAGACAGTACAGATTAGTGATGCCGCCAACGGCGTAACCCTTCTTCAGCAAGACGACAATGGTCTGCGTCTGCGGCTTGACGTCGGCACAATCAACATCGCCGAAGTTATTACTAAGAAAGGCGCTTATAGCGTTGTCGCCGCTCAGGGCCTCACCGGCTCCAAAGAAATCGGTGAACCGTTCCTGCCCACTGCCGGAAATGTAATTGCGATCCCCCTTGGCTGCAAGCTGTCGGCGGAAGTAATTCATTCCGACGTTGAGGAAATTAAACTTTCCGATCTCGGTTTCGACATGCCGGTTATGCCGGCGCAACCTTCGGTCTCCAAATCGGAAGACCCGGAATCACTCCCCTTCATGCAGGATGAAGGAACTTATCAGATGTCCGGTTTCTATCAGCCGGAGATGGTTGTCACGAGAGAGGAAGGAATCATGCGTGGAGTCAGAATGGGCCACGTCGAGATTAACCCATTCGAATACTCTCCTTCCGAGAACATTCTACGCGTGCATAAGAACATTGAAGTTCGGATAAATTTCGATAATGCCGACTGGGGTGCGACCGATATGCTTTTCGATCGCTATTACTCCCCGGTATTCGAACCGGTCTGGAACAAGGCGATCAACTATGAAGATATGTTCGCCGGCTCCAAGGCTAACCTGCTGACCTATCCCATCGGTTACATTATTATTGCCGACCGGATGTTCGAGGACCAGTTGCAGCCTTTCATCGAGTGGAAAACTCGTAAGGGCTTTGAGGTACACGTTGCCTATTTCGACGTGATCAGCAATGATCGCACCGCCGTTCATAACTACCTGGACAGCCTCTACACCAACATGGTCCCGGCGCCCTCCATGGCTTTGATCGTCGGCGACGCCCAACAGCTCGATCCCTATTCGGGAACGGCAGGCAGCCATGTGACCGACCTGTACTTCTTCGAGTTTACCGACGATCTTTTCCCGGAGATGTGGTACGGTCGTTTCTCAGCGCAGACAACCGCACAACTTCAGCCGCAGATCGACAAAACACTCGAATACGAAATGTACCAGATGCCCGACCCGAGCTACCTGGGTGAAGTTACCATGGTATCCGGTGTCGACGGTACCTATGCCTCCACCTACGGCAACGGTCAGATCAACTACGGCACGAACTACTACTTCAATCTCGCTCATGGAATCGACCCGCATGTCTGGCTGTATCCGGCATCCGACGCTTCCGGAGCGGCAGCAGCGATCATTCAGACGATCTCCGACGGTGTCGGTTTCTATAACTACACGGCCCACTGCTCTCACTCGGGCCATGCCGATCCGTCGTTCACGACTTCTGATATTCCCGGATTGACCAACTACAGCAAGTACCTGCTCGGTATCGGCAACTGCTGTCAGTCCAACACCTTCGATGAATCCACCCCCTGCTTCGGTGAAGCATTCCTTCAGGTCGAGGGCAAGGGCGGTATCGGCTATATCGGCGGTTCCAACAGCACCTACTGGGACGAAGACTACTGGTGGGGCGTTGGCGCCGGTGACATTGTCGGCTCCGGTCCAGATTATGAAGATATGGGCCCCGGCGCCTACGACGGTATCTTCCACGATCACGGCGAAGCTGAATCCGCCTGGTACATCGTCAACGGCGCTATCCTTTCAGCCGGTTCCTTTGCCGTTACCGAGGCCGGTAGCTCTCGTGAAACGTACTACTGGGAAATTTACCACCTGATGGGTGACCCATCGGTGATGACTTACCTCGGCGTACCGGAAGAAAACAATGTGGTACACGATGCCACGTTGCTGATGACTGCAACCAATATCACGGTTACGGCCGATCCGGCCTCTTACGTCGGTATCACCTTTGACGGTGAACTGAAAGGCGCCGGTTATGTCGACGCCTCGGGTCAGGTTACGATTCCATTGACTTCGTTCGGAATTCCCGGCGAAGCGGAAATAGTCGTTACGGCTCAGTTCAAGCAGCCGTATTTCGACACGATTCAGGTAATTACACCCAGCGGCCCGTATGTCGTTTATGACTATGCCGATTTCGGTGACGCCCTCGGCAACAACAATGGTATTATCGATGCCGGTGAGTCGATCTCACTCGGGCTCGGCCTGGTCAATGTCGGCCCCGATGATGCTCTCGGTGTCGTAGGACATATCAACACCGACGATGAATATCTGACTATTACCGACAGCACCGAAAGCTACGGAACAATCGTTGGCGACAACGGTACCGGTTACGTAGTCGACGGTTATGCCTTTGATGTCGCCGGTAATGCTCCGGATGGTCATCGGGCGATTATTAATCTCGAGGTAACAGGAACGGCACGTGATAGTTGGTTCGGAACGTTCCAGGTACCTATCCATGCCCCTAATCTCAGCGTGCTGTATGTGGCGATCGATGACTCCGAAGGCGGAGACAACAACGGTATTCTGGATCCGGGTGAAACCGCCGATCTGACCGTTACCCTGCAGAACAGCGGCTCCGGCCAGGCGTTCGGAGTGAACGTAACTGTTTCCGAAACCGACAGCTATGTCGAGTTCGGAAATACTATGGCGTATTACGGTTCGCTCGACTCGGCCGGCGGTACAGCCAACAACTACGGCAGTGAGTTCGACCTGACTGCCAACAGCGAGTGTCCACTGGGCTATGCCGTACCGGTCACGGTCGATGTGACCGGCGATAACGGTTTTAACACAACCCTCTCCTTCAACGTCACCGTAGGCGACCGGGTAGTCTTCTACTCCGACGATTTCTCCTACGATCAAGGGTGGACCGGCCTTGGCGGCTCCGCTGAATGGGAAATCGGCCCAACGGTCGGGACTAACGACGATCCGGCCGAAGATCATTCTCCGACGACAGACAACCAGGTGCTCGGTAACGACCTTGGTGGTGCATATAACGCCAGTATTTCTTCGACCCAGTGGGTTTACTCACCGATTATCGACTGCGGTACCATGACCGGCGTACAGATGACCTATTACCACTGGCTGGGAGTCGAAAGCTCCTCCTATGACCATGCTTATTTCGATGTTTACGACGGTGAAAGCTGGATCCGTCTTTTCGAGAACGATGCCACCAACCAGGAAACAGAGTGGACTTACGAGTTCTATGACCTGTCCGAAGTGGCCGACTCCAACTCCTACTTCCAGCTTCGCTGGGGTCTCGGATCGACCGATGGCTCCATCCAACAATCCGGCTGGAACATTGACGACATCGAGATCAAAGGGTACGGACGAATTGGGATGCCGGATATGGAGATGGAAGCCGGTCCGTTTGCCGACAGTCTCCAACCCGGCGCTTCCGCCACGCATTATATGACTTTCCGCAACACCGGTGACGGCTCCCTGCGGGTCTGGTTGGAATCCGACAACACCTGGCTTGAATTCTCCACCGATGTTCAATTGATTCTCCCAGGCGATTCAGCGGTAGTTGAGGTTGTCGTTAACGGTGAGGGTCTGGAATGCGGAGAACATCTCGGAAGCATCCATTACACCAGCAACGACAACGGTGACCCGGAAGGTAACATCTCCTTTACCGCCCTTATCTACGCTCCTGACGTTAGTGTTATCGAGACTTCATTGTCCGAGACTCTGGAATCCGGTCAGGAATCGACGTATGAATTGACGATTAACAACAACGGCCCCGGCCGTCTGGATTACACCGCCGGTTGCTTCATGAACCTCAAGGACAAGACAGCAACCGCCGGTCTGGCGACCTCCTCCAGCGAACCGATCGCTTATCGTCCCGGTGACGCCGATAAGTCCGACTATCAGGAGCCGATTTACGCTCCGATTGAAAAAGGCTCCGGCGGTCCGGATGTCTTCGGTCACTCCTGGATCGATTCCGACGAATCGGGCGGACCGGCTCTCGACTATATGGATATCTCCACTGTCGGTACGGCAATTACTCTCGGTGATGATGAGGGTTCCGAGGCTATTTCGATCGGCTTCGGTTTCCCGTTCTACGATTCGGTCTACACCGAACTTTATATCGGATCCAACGGAATCATCAGCTTCGATGAAAGCCTCAGCAGCCGTGTCAACGGCACACTGCCGAGCAGCGTTGCCAAAGCGATCATTGCGATGTTCTGGGATGATCTCGATCCGCGTCGCGGCGGTGAGATTCTCTATTATCACGATGTCGCCAACGGTCGTTTTATCGTCAGCTTCGATGAAATCATGTTCTACTACAGCACGACCGGAACGGGCTCGTTGTCCTTCCAGGCCCAACTGTACGAGAACGGCTCGATCCAATTGCATTACGGTACGATGGAGACCGGTGAACGCGATTTCCTGAGTCACACGATTGGTCTGCAGAACAGCGAGCAGTCTGACGCTCTCGAGATCGTCAATAACGCCGCTTACATGCACTCCGATCTCGCTATCGAAATCGTATCTTCTCACTGGCTCTCGATTGTTCCGGCTGGCGGATCGATCGACCCGTTCGGTTTCGCCACGATTACGGTCGGCTACAGCGCCATTGAACTGGAAGACGGCGAGTATACCGGACAGATCCTGATCAGCTCCAACGATCCGGACACCCCGAGTCTCAACATCCCGGTAACCCTCACGGTTGAACCCGAGCTGGTCTATGTCTGTGGCGATGTTGACGGCAGTGGCTCTGGTCCGGATATCAACGACCTGGTTTACCTGGTTACTTACATGTTCGGCAGTGGCCCGGTGCCTCCGGTTATGGCGGCGGCTGATGTCGACGGCGAACCGGGTATTACGATTGCCGACCTGGTTCATCTGGCAACTTATATGTTCCAGGGTGGTGATGATCTGAACTGCGTCGAATAGACTCGATACTATAGTTTGTCACAGCCCCGGCCTTCAAGGTCGGGGCTTTTTTTATCATCGTAATGATGAAGATATATCCCCGCTTTCGCAGTAAAAACGTGATACGAGGTGGTAAGCGGGATCATATCGAGGGATCGCGGGGATCCCGCGCTACGGGGAGTGTTGAAAAACCTCTTATGCGGCGGAGACAAGCCCCGCCGCTACGTGTTTTAGAGTCCTAACCTCGCATTCCGTGCGCAGGTTCGAAGACGGACCTGCACTACGGCAATACTGCCACTTGCGGGCAGGTTCCAAAGAGCCACCATGAGCTCAATCTATGCAAGACTTGACTACCCTGTCCATAAATCGTAATGTCCGATTAATGCAGACACCACATTAAGCACAGGATTCCTGATGAAACTTGGCATTATTCAAATTGCGCCGGTGCTGGGAGATCGGGCAGCAACTATCGCCAGGCTCCAGCCTCTCCTGGATCAAGCAACTGACGCGGATCTGATCGTTCTCCCCGAGCTGTGTAACAGCGGCTATAACTTCTCCAGCCCAACACAAGCCCGTGAATTGGCTGAATCCGCCGAGGATGGCCCTTTCGTGCAATATCTCACAGAATACTGCAAACTACACAACACTCACGTAGTGTCCGGATTAAACGAGCGAGACAGCAGTTATCTTTACAACACCGCCGTGTTAATCGGCCCTGCCGGTCCGATTGGAAAGTACCGTAAAATCCATCTGTTTTGGAACGAGAAAGATATCTTCCAACCAGGTGATCTTGGACTGCCCCTGTTCGATATCGGTTCGGCTCGGATCGGTATGCTGGTCTGCTTCGACTGGCTCTTCCCCGAGGTGTGGCGAATACTCGCCCTCAAGGGAGCGGACATCATCTGTCATCCTTCCAACCTCGTCCTGCCCGAGCTTTGTCAGAAAGCGATTCCCACTCATGCCGTCTGTAACCGGGTATTCGTAATGACGGCCAACCGCGTCGGAACCGAAGGCGAACTGACCTTCACCGGCAGGTCGATCATTGCGAGTCCCAAAGCAGAAGTGATCGCCGAGGGAACCTCAACGGGTGAAGAGTTTATCTCGGCTGATGTCGACATCGCGATGGCTCGCGATAAGATGCTCACTCCCCGCAATCATGCTTTCAATGACCGCCGCCCGGAGTGCTACCGGGAACTGGTGAAAAAGTAATTTCGCACTAATTGAAATTTCCCTCCTGAGGGGATTGGATATCGATAAAACGCATTGGTGGCCCACCCGTCCACGGTGGGAATATCAGCACATCCTTCCGCTTTCGGTGGCCCACCCGTGGACGGGTGGGCCACCGAAGTGATTTTGTACAAACCAGACATAGTTGTCACAATAAAACAGCAACATGGTGGGCGGCAGACGTCTCGTCTGCCCCTATGTCTGCCCACCCCCCATCAAGATTACAGGCACAAAAAAACCGGCGGCCACATAAAGTGGCCGCCGGTAATAATGTCAGTGTGACAACACTTACGGAGCTACGATCTCAAATGACGTGTTGGAAGCGTCACTCATCGGCTCAAGACCGCTCGCCTCGGTGATGCGGATCAAACAAGTATTTGATGCCGCAAGATTCGGGTCATTGCTCGGGTTCAGATCCCAGTTAAAGGTCTTAGTACCCGCCGCAATGCTGGAAGCACCGGGGATTATGTAGTAATCGGTCATATTGAGCGTGTACTCAATCTTGACCGCGCTGGTAATCGAGATCTCTTCCCAGGTAATCGTCTCAGCGTGGTTCAGAGTCCAGGTCTCACCGCCGTTCGGAGAGGTAACGATGATACCGGCAATCTTGAACGGAGCATCGCAGACGTCATTACCGTTATAGGTCTGATTCTTACCTACGCGGATGGACACTGAATCGGCCGGATTATTAGCCACGGTCCAGGTATAAGAACCTGTGTTCGGGATATCATCCGCGATCAGGGTCCAGGAGCCGCCGTTGATCGAATAGTGCAGACCGACAGAATCCATCAGAGTACCGATAGTATTCCACGTGATCAAGTAGCTGCCGCCGCTCGACAGGACCTCACCACCGTTAGGATCGGTCAGGGTCACACCTGAGATAGTGAACGGACCGGCTGTCGTATAGGTGTTGTGCGTGTTCGTGAAGGCACGAATCCAAACGTTGGCATCGGCTGTGTTCGGGACACTCCAGGTATGGGTGCCGTCATCGGCGGTGTTGGCCACGATCAGAGTCGAGTCGGTCACGAAATTATCGTGCGAGTAGTACAGATCAATCGTACCCGGTGAACAGACGGTGCTCCACAGGATGTTGTGGGAGGTGCCGCCGCGCCACTCGGTGCCGACCAGCGGAGAATCGAGAACGATACCGCTGACACTGAACGGACCTTCGAGGTCGAGTACAACATCGTCCTGGTTCAGAATCCGGACCCAGGCAGAATCATTCGACGGAATGGTGCTGCCAACTGACCAGATAAATACACCGTCGTTGGCAACGGTATCGGCCAGGGTTGTCCAAGTAGTGGTGTCGTCGAGCGAGTACTGAAGCACGATCTGCGAGGAAGCCGGGTTGAAATCCGAAGTCCAGGTGATCACGGTGTCAGCACCACCCGTGATGCAGTCGGCAGCCATCGGGCCAGTAATGTCTACATAGTCGTGAATTACATCAATGCCCCAACCGAAATAGTGAATCGGGTGCGAATAACTGAGAGCCCGGATGCCGAGGTAGCAAGTGTAATTCTCACCACGGTCTTCAGGATACCAGGTGTAGCTGTAGGTACCGGAGCCATCGGTAACGATGGTATCGACAACGCGTATTAAACCACCGGGAGACAACATGTAAAACACTTGGATGCTGTCAAGACCGGCATAGCTGAACGCGATCGGAATACCGGTCGAGTCAATGCCGCCTTCATCGTAAATAGTGGTAATAGTGTCATAGGTCGAGGAGTCCGGAGCGGTCAGCTTGAGACCGGCCCAGGTGAACAGGTCGGAGGTCCAGATCCAGCCGCCGCCGGCGGTGGTGTCCTGCAGACCGATCATGGCCGTGGTCGAGAACAGAGTATCATCAACGTCGATAGTCTCAGAACCGTCATCTTCAACGTTGAGCAGGGTGTCGAACCAGGTCGTGCCGCCGTCCAGCGACAGGTACATGTCAAAGATATTGTACAGGCCTTCGGGATCGGTCGAGTTCCAGGTTACCAGGAACTCCTGAGCCATGAAGGTCGAAGTGGTATCGACTGGAGAGGTAATTGTCACCCACGGGTACAGATAGATCGTGTCAACAGCCATGTTGTTGCTGTTGTCGTACAGGTTGATAATCATCATATCGCCCGAGGCTGTAGCGCCGGCCGGAACGGTCACAACACCGTAAACGGAGCGCATGTCGTTGCCGAAGGTCCACTCAACGGCTGCGGAAGTCAGCACGAAGTTCGGATCACCACCGGCTTCAATGAAGCTGCACTCGATCGCACCGAGATATTCGAACAAGGACATAGCCTTGAGCAGATCAGGACCAATGCCGATGTAGAAGGTTGATGACTCTTCACCACCCGCATTGTCGGCATTGCCGACCTGATGGGCCATGAAGACCGGTTCGACTTCATCAGCTATGGTGATACCGGCCGAGAACGGACCGGCGTTGCCCAGCGGATCGACCGCACGGACATAGAAAGTCACCTCGGTAGCGCCGGAGAACGGAGTCTGAACGAGGTCGTCGAAGTACAGGTCAAACTGAGTATTCGAGCCGCTGGTCAGGTCAACCGAACCTACCTGACGCTGCAGGTAGCTGTAATCCTGAACACTGTCTTCAACCAGAACAACGTCGGTGTTGTTTATGTTGTCCTTGGCGAAAATCTGATAGTAATCAGCGCCCGGAACCGAAGTCCACTGGAAGTAGAACGAAGTGTTGTCCCAGTCGGCAACCCAGTCATCGCCGCCCATCTCGTCATAGTTGATCACGAAATTGGTCGGAGCGACCATAGCCGGACCGGTATAAACGGTACGGAAAGTCAGCGCGCCGGTGGCAACTTCGGCATCCGTAACATAATCGTTACGCAGAGTCGAATAGATTTCGAAATCGAGGCTGTAGCGATGATCGGATTCCAGAATCTGGGTCGGAGTAATCGTTACAGTCTGGGTGCCGTCGCCGGAAGACGCGAAGTTGACCAGGCGGTTGCCGCCGTCGATGTCGCGCAGCTCGATGAAGCCTTCGGACAGATCGACGTTCATATCGAAGGTCAAAGTGATCGCCGTGGCAAGAGGAATCTGCGTGAAGTCATCGGTGCCGTCGGTGGCGCCGTAGTCATCGAGGTTGGTGGTCACGAACCGCATACCCTGCTGGGTGTACAGAGTATCCATGAACTCACCACCGTACAGCTCGAGTCCGTTCAAACCGTAACCGTACAGCTTAATGATGTATCTCTGATCGGGAACCAGGTCGAGAGCCGGATTGATGGTCAGAGTACGGTAAGTGTTGGCCCAGGTATAGCCAAAGTCGAACGGCAGATCGAAGTCGAACATAACCGAATCCATCGACTTGGAGAAGGTGAGAACCAGGTTCTCATCAACCAGGAAACCAGGCTGTTCGAAGTTATAAGTCAGAATAGCCGGTTTGTTGGTAGCAACCGGTTCGTCACCACTGCCGGCCAGCGGTACAAACAGATTCGGCAAAGTGGTAGTACCCGGATTCATGATGAAATTGTAGACGCAATAAGCATAAGCCGAATCATTCAGGGTGAACGGCATAATCAGCAATCTTACGCCGGTCCACGGAGAACCGGAAGCCATATCGGGCGTTCCATCTTTCTTCGCACCGGAATCATAGAACCAGTTATCGATGACCAGCGGCACGTTGTTAAAGGTGAAAACACCGTTGGCATCGGTGGTGGCGTTGTACTTGTTAACCTGGAAGCGAGCGTCACTGTAATAGTAATAGGAATCTTCGTAGTAGTAGCCGAGCAAAGTGCTGTAGTCAAGTACCACATCCACTCCGGCAGCCAGACCGACAGCCGGATCGAAGTCGTCCTGAGCCATGATCGGGGCATCCTTACCGGCAGCAGCAGGCATATCGGGCATAGCGGTATAGATCGTACCGGTCACGGTAGCAGTCATCGGATACAACTGGACGTTCATCGTCTCCATGTACTCTTCGTCGCCGGCCGCCTCGTCGGAGGTGCTGCCGCGGATCTCTTCGATCGTCGGGATGTACACGGTGGCGTTAATGATCGTGTAACCGGTCAGGGTGAAGGTCAGTTCGTAATAACCGGAAGAAAGCGAGTCATCGATCAGGTAATAACCGGCAGCGTTGGTAGCGTAGGTGAAGGACTGATCGTTCTTCGTCCAGGTAACCGTCACACCGGACAACACGGAATTGTCATAGGTGCTGGTTACGATACCCTGTACCGAACCAATAACTTCGTCGTCGGCTTCGATATTGACGATCGTGTCGTTATTGTTGTTGTTTGTCGTGTCGTTAGTGTTGTCCGGCACCGTGATATTGGTGGTGTCGTCCCCACAACCGCTAACGAAGTACACGGCCATGATGCTGGTCACAAGTATTGCGAACAGCAACAGAAACTTTGTGTTTCTTCTCATTCCATTTACTCCTTTAAGAAACCTGTTTGATTTCGTAATTCTCTCACAATCCATTGATAGGAAGTTGTTCCGTCAACTTCAAAACTCTTCCCCCGGGATTCAAGCGACGAACATGCTAAGGCCACCATGTCCCGGCTTTCTTTCAAGAAAACCTCCTTTGCTTGTTCTAACCTCGTATTCGTATTCTATATATTTCTTATCAATCTTTGTCAACGTTACCTTCCGCCTACTATCGGCTAAATGATGTAAACCATTATGCCGTAAAACCTTCTAATTGGCGGAAGACACCAAAATCGGAGTTAAACATATTTGAACTGAAAAACCGTGTCAAGGATAAAAAAGTCGGAAAAACGACACGTTTGAGGGCTGTTATCCTCCTCCTGGCCTTGCCCGCCATCACTTTAACCAACCTCGACATGTCTTCTGCATGAATGGTTGGAAGGTTCAATGCTAAGCTATGACTATAACTTCCTGATACAGTAAAAGCAAGCAAAATCACCCTCACAGGGTAGCCCTAACAGATTGTATCCTATTCTCTTTACCTTTTGATTCATATCGGCTTAACTGTGCGAAAATTTAGCAATTTTCAGAAGAATACCTTAAAAGTTAATTATATGATGTTGTCTCGGGAGACTTGTCCCTTGAAACAACCTTTCCACCCGTTTGACATACTTCCGCTACAGGGTTATATTCGCCCTCGTTCTATATGAATTTAACCGTATCGAAAATGGGAACTCATGAGTAAAGCCACCGTCGCCGTCCTCAGAACCGACTCAACCCGAGTCGTGGAAGACTACCGTAAACTCCTCGAGTTGATCGATTATCAAAACATCATCGATAAAAGCCAGGACACCCTGATCAAATTGAATCTCTCCTGGACTAAATACTTCCCGGCCTGTTCTTCACAACCCTGGCAGGTCGAGGGGCTGGTCCGGACAATGGTCGAGGACGGCTATGAAAAGGATAAACTCATCCCGGTTGAAAACAAGACCGTAGTAACCAATCCGATCAAAGGCGCTCACAACAATCTCTGGATGCCGATCCTCAAAAAATACGGTCTGGGCTTTACCCCGCTGCCGGGGGTGGAATGGATCGTTTATAATTTCAAATCGGAACTGCTCAAGCTCAACGAGATTTTCCCCGAGGGCATCCAGATTCCCAAGATGTACGTCGGTAAACAGATTATCCATCTGCCGACGGTCAAGACACACGGCCATTCGACCACTACCGGCTCGATCAAGAACTCTTTCGGCGGTCTCCTGCGCGAGGTGCGCCATTACGCTCATAAATACATGCACGAGGTGCTGGTCGACCTGATGCTGATGCAGAAGGAACTTCATCCGAACATCCTGGCGGTGATGGACGGCACCGTGGCAGGCGACGGGGCCGGTCCGAGAACAATGATTCCACACAGCAAGAATCTGATTCTGGCCTCTTCCGATTCGGTGGCGATCGACGCCGTGGCGGCGCGACTCATGGGTTTCGATCCGATGAGTATTCCCTATCTCCGCATGTGCCACGAGCGCGGTCTCGGCTGCGCCGAATACAAGGATATGGAGATCAAGGGGGAAGATATCGACGAGATTAACTTCCATTTCCATACCAAGAAGTCGTTCGTTATCTGGGGGGATCAGATGCTTCGAAAGGGACCGCTGCGGTTCCTAGAGAAGATTGCGCTGCACTCACCGTTAGTGGTCTGGGCGCCGGCGGCATCCAATATCTACCACGACTGGCTCTGGTACCCGACAGTCGGGAAATCCATCATCCGCAAGTTTTCCGAGACCGAATGGGGTCGCCTGTTCGACAAATACAAACGCGGCGAAGCCTGACCCTGCACTGCGATAGCGACAGAAACTCGCTAGTGGCCTACCCGTCCACGGGCAGGATTAGAAATCATACCGACAACACCATTTCGTGGGCGGCAGACGTCTCGTCTGCCCCGGGGAATGTCTTGCCGGCGAAGGCCGGCATCCAGAGATGAGAAAGGGCGCAACGCGCTCGCGTATCGCCTTCCCCGATCTACTTCTTCGTGGGCGGCAGACGTCTCGTCTGCCCCTGTTTCTGCAACTTCTAATTAACCCGTAGCGCGGGTCCGTCTTCGAACCCGCGTGTTCGCAGGTAATGGTGGTCCGGTGGCCCACCCGTCCACGGGCAGGATTAGAAATCATACCGACAACACCATGGCATGTCTCGGAGAGACATACCCTACTGTCGACCCTGGCGCTCCCCCCCTCGGGGAATGTTGAAAAAGTCCTACGCTCGGACATTCGCACAAATCACGTCAGTAATGCGAGCAACACAAGGCCGCCCGCTACGCGAGGGTTAGGGCTCTTTAACACGTAGCGGCGGGGCTTGTCTCCGCCACGATGGAGGTTTGTCAACACTACCCTCGGGTGGGAAGGTTCAGGCTACAAACCGGCCACACAGGTGACACAATTGACCTCCGCGTCATTGTCAGACATTGAAAAAAAGAGGCCAACGAGGTTGTCGGCCCTTCACGAAATCAACCTATACCCGGCGGGTTATTATAAATCTGGTGATTCTCTTTCGGGATTGAGACGGAAATCCAAAATGTGCAGAAGAGTCATAAAGACCGCTGCGATCAGCGGACCGACCACCAGCCCCAGGATACCGAACAGGCTGATCCCGCCCATGATGGCGAAGAACAACAGCAGCGGATGAATCTGGGCTCCCTTGGATATCAACAAGGGCCGGACGACATTGTCGATCTGGCTAATGATGACTCCGCCCACCGCCAGCACCACGATCCCCTTGATCCATGATCCGCCGAGGATCAGGATTATCCCGGCCGGGATATAAACAATCGATGCCCCGACGAAAGGAATGATAGCCAGAAAGGCCATCAGCGCTCCCCAGAAGACGGGTGAACCGATGCCGACCGCGGCGAAAAGCACCCCGCCGATGAATCCCTGGAGCAGGGCAACCATCGTCCCGCCGAACATCGTGGCATGAGTAATACTATGTAACTGGGCAAAGATCGACTCCACCTGATCCGCATCCGAAAGGGGAATCAAGCGTTTTACCTTGGCCACCAGGCGTTCGCCGTCGATGAAGAAATAGTACATCGTGAACAGCGTCAAGATGAAATAGAACACCGCCTTGGTGCCGTTGGTTACCAGCCAACTGGTTTGATTGAGCACCACTCCGGAAACACGATTGATGGCATCCTTGGCGATTTGATCGAGATTGATCTGGGAGATATCGTAGTATTTGGCCAGTTTCAGCTTGACCGTCTCGATCCAGGGGACATTGAACGACAGGAGGCTGTCCAGCTCTCCATTTTTATACATCTCGTTGACCTTGGCCACAGCCGCGGTTACCTCGTTAACCAGGGCGACGAACAGGTAGGCGATCGGGCCGATTATAACCAGCACCACGATCACGATAACAACCACCGAAGCGAGCCATTTCGGAACATGAAAGAATTTGTTCCGGCAGATACGAGTGTAAAGCGGATAGAAAATGATCGTCAGAACCGCTCCCCAGCAGAGCGGCGCGAAGAACGGCGCCATGATCAGATAGAACAAATAGAAGAAGGCTGCCGTAAAAATCAGAAATAAAGCTGCTTTGAGATACTCACTTTTCATCTTCTCTCCTGACCCGATTTCAACCTAATCCGCCCCTCAACGTCTGGCAACTAACATTTTGGAATGGATTTTTAGCACGATCGGTTTCGATCGACAATCCGTAAAGAGATTTGTCGTTGCGACCGCAATCCCGCTCGCAGAGCGGTTTCCTGCTCTATGTTATAGGTTTTCTCCCCCACCGGATGTTTCAAAACGACAGGTTGACGCCGTATCCTGAGAATGATTTAAACGGCTGTAATGAATTCTGAGGAACTTTTCAGGGCAGCGACAAAAGATGGACCTGACCGGTCCGAGGGGGAATGATCCATGCAAAAAGTTAATCAGTTGGCGTTAAGGATTTTATCTCACAGCCGATGCTAATGCTATAGAAAAAGCAAACTGCGAATGCCGTCATTCAAACAATGTGTGTTCGCATACCTTAACGCTTCAAACAAGGAGTTATTATGGCTACGCGTAAACCACAGAGAAAGACCCGTCGTGCGGTTACCCCGCGCAAGACCCGTCGTGTGGCTCGTCCGTGGACCAGAGAAGAAATCGCGTTCATGCGGAAATACTACCGCAAGTACGAAACCACCTGGTGTGCCCGCCAGCTCGGCCGCACGGTCTACTCTGTGCGCTACAAGGCTGTGGATCTGAACATCCAGAAGGCTAGCCCGTCAGTGTGGCGCGGCAATCGTGGCCCGGCCAATGCCTTCCGTAAGCCGGTCACCCGCCAGACCACTACCAACCGCAAGGTCGCGAAGCGTCAGCAGCAGAACAAGCGCACCTACCGCGCCAGCAACGTTCGTCGTACGAATCGTCGTTCGAACCGTCGCCAGCAGTAGGCCTTGCCACGTAATTGGAATTTACTCTTCTTAAAGGTCCGCCCTCTCCCCGAGAGCGGACCTTTTCTTTTGCACTTTTTCCGTTTTTGCCTGTTATATTCTCTCAAACAATCGCGCTTGTTGAAACAGCCTGACGACCGGACGGCGTCGGAGACACAACCGTCGCCGGGGCGATACGAGTTCACCCGCTACGCGAGGTCGAGATCCCCGGTTGCACAGTCGGGAACTTGACTCTCCGGCAACATGCCGTCTCGTAAGACTGATCAACAGGCTTAACGACAGGAGAGAATTATGCCGGTTATCAAATACGAAGACATAGAATACACACCGATCATTATGGACGGTGTGCGCGATGCCTCCAAAGCGGTGCCGATGAACGCCGATATCTGGCCCGAGCATGTGGTACGCACGTTTCGACTCAAGCCGGGCGGTTGCACCCCTCGCCATTCTCACGACTGGGAACATGTCAACTACATCATGAAGGGGCGCGGGAAACTTACTATCGACGGAGAGGCTCACGAACTGGCCGCCGGGGATTTTGCCTTCGTACCGCCGAACGCCAATCACCAGTTCGAGAATCCGTTCGATGAGGAGCTGGAGTTCATCTGTATCGTCCCGGAGCGCGGCGAGTACTAGGCGCGGCCGGTTTCGGTCGGGCTCACGGGCGGCGTTTTTTCCCTCGCCGGGACCGGGATCAAGCGTATTATATTTGGCCGGCTCGTTAGCAAGCAGACCGAGGATTGAGAAGGGCCTAATTTGGCCTGTAAAATTCCTTGCCATTTTTGGGCAAGCCTATATATTCTCTGCGCAGGCCGAGCCCTTGACGGTTTGGTTTTAGTTCTTTGAAATAGACGACTACCAGTCAAGCGTGTAAACGTTTGTTCTTTTTTTGTGCGCCATTAGCTCAGTTGGTAGAGCAGCTGACTCTTAATCAGCGGGTCCGGGGTTCGAGTCCCTGATGGCGTACTTTTTTATTGGGGGAAATTGAGCTTTGTCAGGTTCCAAGGAAGCTGACGCCTCTTCTCGTAGCTTCCGGGACGCAAAGGAGTGACATCTATGACCAAACGCAGGCGGCTCGCCGAGGTCGCGGAGCAAATGGCCCGTAAGCCGTTCCACGGAAAAGTCCTCGGACTAAGGTCCAACCTCAAACCCATAACCGACCGCTTTCCCAAGGGACCGCGAAGCGAGTTCGACGGCTCCTGGTGCGCGGCTTTTGTCTACCATTGTTTCCGCTCGGCCGGATTCGACCTGCCCCCCCAATACCCCACCAAAGCGTTCGGCTCGTTCGCATCGGTGCGAGCCTGGCTCGAATGGTCCAAGCGACCGGAGAACGGCTTCTACATCTCCGTGAATCATGCCCGTTACAAGCCCGCTCCGGGAGATATCATAATCTACGACAACATTTTCGATCCCGGCCCCCACGACCATATTGGGATTGTGATAAAAGCCTCCAAGACGCAGCTCACCGTCGCCGAGGGAAACGTCAACAACCTCTCGGCGGTGGTGGAACGACCGCTTCGTCGCAACGTGCGCGGCCTCATTCGCGTCCCGGAGGATTACAGCTTCGCGCGCACCCACGACCGGCTCTAACTACGCACACACACCACCCCCGCGCGGTCGGTCACGTCTTGTCCGAGGAAGACTCCCCCGCGTTCTTCTTCCAGAGCTTCGGGAAATAATAGCTGAGGGCCAGGAACACGCCCCCGAATCCGATGAAAAGCAACACGCGCCAGATTGTCTCGATCCGGGCCAGATCGACTACGAACATCTTGGCCACCACCAGCATCAGCGTGCCAAGTCCGACCAGACGCGCCAAATGGACGTTACGTCGCAGACCGGTAATCAACAGGATTGCGCCGAAAACACCCCAGGCGACCGAGATGTACCCCTGCCCGTTTTCCAGCGGCAAGAGCTCCCGAGCCAGCCAGGCCAGAAAACCGACGTGAGCTGCAAGCAAATAGGTCCGCTTCTCAGCCTCGTTCGCGAGGAGAAAAGTCGTGCCCGCGATCAGAATCAGCGGCAAGAGATTGAAAGCGGCATCCGGATTGAAAAACGCCGGTCCTACGAGGCGCGGTTCGGCCATGCGGGAGGCCACAAAGACCGCCGTGCCCAACCAGAACACGTGAGAGAAAACTCGGAGAACGACGTCCTTCAGCCTCCACGCCAGCACGCTGAGGACCGCTGCTTCGAGCGTCACCAGGAAAAGGTGCAGGTTGCCTTCGAACTCGCGACCCAACAACCTTGCCAGAGAAAGCGCCGCGACGATCACGTAGATCCAACGGGTGTCGGGTTCGTTCCAAACGAAAGCCGCCGCCCCAACGCAGGCGATTGTCCAGAGATCGACCAGGTTCGCCTCGCTGAAAAACCCGAGGGCTCCGGAGGGATCGACGATGAGCCTGGACCAAAGACCGATGACCACCGCCGCGAACAGCAGATGCCCGCCGAGAGAGACTCGCCGGTCGGACAGGTGCCGGCCAATGACGAGCAGAGTCAGAGCTTCGCTCGACAGAACGAACCTGAGGGTATCGCCCGAGAGCAGGTTGATCAAAGCCAGAGTGAACAACACGATCCCGACCGCCGCCTGAGTGAACGAGAGGTCTCGGAGCGATGGGATCGTTTTCAGATACACTGCGGCCAGGGCGTAAATCGGAACAACGGCCATGTTGACCCAACCGATAACATGCGGATCGATGTTGGACCAGGTCGCGTAGGACAGCATGAGCGCCAGGAGCACCGGGCCAACCGAAAGCAGGTGCACATGCCGATCCAGCACGGTCTGGGCCATACTGCCGATGCCGGAGTCGCCGATGCCGAGTCGTTCGATCCTCCATCGTGTCGGCGCTTTGACCGCAGCCACCCGTCGCGCCACCGGAGTTATCCAGAAGGTCAGCCAGGCCGTGACCAGACCGGCCTGCATCGCCCAGCGGTCGCCGTCCACGACTGTCCATGAATCCATTTCGAGGTCAATAACACCAATCGCGAGGACGATCCAGCCGCCGATCGCCGAGAGCCAGAGCAACAGCCGCCAGCCTTTGTAGAAATAGACCGCCGCCGCCGAAACGAAAACCAAACAGGTGTAGAGAACCAGACCGGGGAGATTGCCCGAGCCGGTGTAGAGCAGGAATGGCGTCCCCAGCGCACCGGCGGTGCCTATCACGGAGAAAAACGCTCGATCCTGCCGCAGAGCGATCACAAACGATCCGACCGAGATCGCCACCATCCCCGCAAAGGCGACCGGATAAGTTATCAACTCGAAGAGCTGGAAGGCCGAGAAACAGGTGATGTAGAAGGTCCCGATGCTCCCCCCCAGCAACACCTGACCGAAGGCGGGACGTCGGCCGTAGAGATGCAGACCAAACAACAGCAGGATCATCCCTACTCCCAGTCCGAACAGATGTCGCACGAGCGGATTGATCCAGCCCTGATCGATCGAATATTTGAAGGCAAACGCCACCCCGAACAGGGTCAGGCCAATTCCCACGATCTTGAGCCAGAAATCACCTCCGCGCATGTTGGCCGGCAACTTCCAGGACGACGATGTGGGCGGTTTCGGGGGCAGCGTCGGTATTTTCGGGACCGGTTTGATCCTGGACGGTTGCCCCGGAGGCGGCAGAGGCTGCGAGGTGAGCTGCCCCAGCACCTTCTTGATTTCTGCGATGTCGTTTTCGAGCCGACCGACTCGCTCGCGAAGTTCTCGTTCCTCGGGTTGATCCACCGCGCCTGCCTTTCCGTGTCACACCTGTGAATAATCCAATCAACGAGATAGTATGCGAACACACCGCGACAGGGCCAACATAAAAGGAATTGAGGGTCGTGTGGGAGGCGGTCAGTTCCCAAGGTTCTTAATCCACATCCACACGCCAACGACTCGGGATCGCAAGCAGTAATGTTGCCTGCAACCTGACATCGGTTCGACTCATGAAAGTTCGAACTCGGTCCAGTCGAGGTCGACGAACGGTGTGCGGTCGATGATGCGCGAGCGGTTACGATCAATATATGCCCGGCAGAATTCATCGAAACCATCAGAATCAAATCCGCGATAAATCGCCACATACAAAACCATCTGGCGGCGACGGAGAATTTTGGGGATCATCTCCCGCCACTTGTTGTCCAGTCCGAATTCGGTTCGATACCCCTCCAGTAGTCGAGTCAGAAATTCGCGTGAAAAAGCTCGTATCTCCGCCTCGGTTCCCTTCTTCGGGACAGCGTAGAAAAGCGCTATAGCCAGATCGGCAATGAAGAAATCATAAGCGGAGTCATCGAAATCGAACAGGGTCGGCCGGTCGCCGTCGAAAAAGATATTCCCGGTATGGGCATCGACATGGCAGAGACCGTAAGAATCGCCGTCGGTCGGGATCGAACGCAAATCATCCAGCAGTTCCTCAAAACGGTCGCCGATGATTTCGTCCCCCTCGGGCAGATAGTCGCGGTAGGCAACGAAATCGTGCTCCTCGTGCCAGTTCCAGCGGCGGACAGTCTCGGAGGGAGGTTGGTAGTCGCGGGTAAGACGATGCATCCGGCCATGCATGACACCCCGATTGAAAGTCATTGCCGGGGTCCATTGATCGCGTTCCACCATACTGCCGGGAGCTTTTTCGAATAACACCGCCACGAAACCATCGGCATCGGTCTCGATATACTCGGTCAGATTCCCCTCGCGTGATCGCAGCGGCACACAGACCGGAGCACCTTTGCCCGCCAGAAAATCGATCCAGTCCAACTCGGCCTCGACCTTGTCCCGCGTGCGATGGGTGTGATGGGTTAGGCGCAGAATGCAGGGGCGTCCCTCGCGGACACCCTCAAGGACGAGATTTTCAAAACCATCGAGCAACTTGAGTGATTTTGGCTCCACCAGAAAACGATGAGCGAATTCAGTGCGGATTTTGTCGGTGAATCGGGCTTCTATTTCGGCTTTCATTTGTTTCTTAGCCTTATCTTCTCATGCTATGAGTTATATCCAGGGCCAATCGGTCGGTTGTTGAATTTCGGGGCGACCGTAAGTTGCTCCTCCGACGCGGACCTCGAGATTGGGAACCGGCTCGTATCGACATTGCCCGTGGGTGTGTCCACACAGTACTGTCATCCGTTTGTCGGGATACCGGTCCATGTGGTCGACGAGTACTTCTCCCACCCGCTTGCAGGCATAAAACGGCAGCCACATGCGATCGGTTGGTTTACCTCGAAAAAGGCTTGCCTCCTCGAATGGCGGCACATGGGTAACGACAATCACATGCTGCGACTGATTCAGCGCCTCGGGTAAAATCCGGTTGAAATGATCAGCTGCTTCCTGCGTGAACGCCTGCATATTCCGCAGTCGCTCTGACAGATCCACGTTCAGGTCCCCGATGAGTACATGATCGGCGAGTTGAACCTCGGAGTGTTCATAGTCACCGAAACGGCCGTCGGCCCAGGAGCTATGACCGATAAGCGATGTGGTTTCATCGAGCATGATCACTTCGCTTCGGTCCAGCCAGTGCAGGTTCCGGGAACGGGCGACAATCTCAATGGTTTGCATTTTTACTGTAGCGAAAGCCCCGTGGAAAAAGTCGTGGTTTCCGAGAACAAAATAGATCGGCACGTTAAAGGTCTTGTCGATCTGAGCGAAGTACTCATTGTCTCGCTCGGCGGTGCCGATATCACCGCTGATCAGAACCGCTTGCGGCCGGTACCCCGCGACCATGCTGAGAAAATCATGGATACTCTCGTTGTCGAGGTGGTCAAAGTGAATGTCCGTAAGCCAACAAAGTCTCATAGCGTCCCGAGAAACATGAGTCGTTCATAAAGTAACGGTCTAATCAGGCCCGAAGTTACGATAATACAACAGCGGTAGGGCTTAAACCAGAAGTGTTTTAATTGATCGCTATTGGATAAAGGCTGAACTCCGACTCAGCGGGATCGGGCCTCAGATTATAGATTGCCCACACATTGACATCACCTTACTCGATCGTCCAGGTCTGGAGTTGGTGCTCCGGCAGGAGAACGCGGTCTGCTACCAGAGTCTGGCTCTCGGGATGCCCCTTGGGAGGTCTCCGGGGGGCAAGATGCATCATGGCAACGGTTCGCGGTCGGATGAGATCGTGAATGAGCTTCTGGACGAAGGTCATACGCGGGCGTTCGTCCCACCAGTCGACCATGGCGAGGTCAATCGGTTCCTGGCCGAAACCGTACCTGGTGTAGCGTTCGTAGTCGTTGATGTCGGCATCGCCGCTGTGATAGACGGTTCGGCCTTCGAACTGAATGACATATTCGAGGTGGTCGACGTTGGCATGGACGTTATAGGTCTCACCGGTCAACGAGTCCAACTCCTGCGAGGCAGAATGTTTCGAGGGAAGCGCTCGCACCAGAATCCCGTCGAACGTCAACTCGATGATCGAATCGGCGCGGGCCGGGACAATGTGAACACGGTCGTCAATCTGCTCGTACGAGGGAAGTAGCTCGAGACTATCTTCAGCCTGTGGCGGGCCGACAAACTGCGCATGGCGATTGTGCAACATGTTCTCGACCGTCAGGGCGGCGTCGAAATGGTCGGAGTGCACATGAGTGATGAGGATCAAATCCAGGTCATCGAATGGGGGCGCTGCCTCACGGATCAACGCCACCACCGAGTCGCTGGGCATGGCGTAGTAGATGCTTTGCTTCGATGTAAGGAGACCGTCGATAACGATCTTACTCTCCCCCGCCTCCAGAATGAAGCCACAGTTGGAAACGAAAGTTAGCTGAAGCGGTGACTTGGCGTTATTGCTGCAGGAAATGATTAGTAGTGTCACGAGAAGAATCGGAAAGCGACGCATCAAACTTACCTGAATTATAATAATTGCTAAGTCTTTAGCATTAAAGACGTCATTATCCAGGAAATGTTCAATTGATGACAACCATTCAAGAATACAGTCCGATCAGAAAAAGCGTCACCGCCAGAACGGCAAGGATAATCCGTACCACTGGAATCAGCACGGTGCGATTTCGGTCGTGCCAGGCGGCCAAACCACGCAGGCCAATTGCGTTCAGGACGCCAATCCGAAGCGACATCATCTGCGGTACGATCGGCACTAATGCGAGCACGATGATCGACACAATGATAAGCAAGGCGGCCTGAGACATAACAACCTCCTTGTGAGAGTGTTTCCGTAATTACAGCCGATTCAACGGAATATTCAATAGAAAAGAAACCATACTTCCCCAATCCTGAATAGCGTGGTGGATATTCTATCCATGTTTTAGATTTGATGAATGATAGTGCTGTTCGTCCTAAATGAGAAACCACAACTTTCTTAATGAGAAAAGGCACCGATTCATGAGAACAGCATATCTGACAGCCATCCTCTTGATAATTCTTGTTCCGTTCGCAACGGGCGAAACCGCTTATGAGAATTTCCCCGCACTCACCGGACCGTATCTGGGTCAGACACCACCGGGAGACCAGGCAGTCGAGTTCGGCGCGGGTTTCATTGTACCGCCGGAGGGTTTCCACAGTTCGGCCGTGTTTTCTCCCGACAGCCGTGAGGTCGTTTGGACCTCCATGGGTCAGGTCACCTACTACTCCCGGATGGAGGACGGCCGTTGGACCAGGCCAGTCAGGATGATCATAGACACCGTTTATGGCATCGGCGAGGCCTGTTTCTCGCCCGACGGTAGCAGGTTATACTTCCTCTACCGCAAGCCGCCGCCCGACGATCCGGTTGATCGGGAACGGATCTGGTATGTCGATCGAACCGCCTCGGGCTGGTCCGAGCCCCACCCGATCGATTCCATCGTACGGGCCCATGCGACCCATTGGCAATTTACCATGGCCGGCAACGGCAACCTCTACTTCACCTCCGAGGACGGCGACGATCTGAACAGTCGGGGTATTTTCATGGCGCCCTGGTCTGAAGACGGCTACGGCGAACCGGTTAATTTGGGAGCCGGTGTTAATACCGATGTGAGGGACTTCTCTCCCTATATCGCTCCCGATGAGAGTTATCTCCTGTTCGCCAGGAGCGTGCCGGAAGAAAACAACCGCGCCGACCTGTTCGTGAGCTTCAAAGACTCACTTGGGAACTGGACCCAAGCAATCAATCTGGGCGATGATGTGAACAGCCTTCACAACGACGTCTGTCCGATGGTTACTCCTGACGGTCGGTTTCTTATCTTCCCTCGCATTTCGGGCGAAATCAATGGATTGTTCTGGGTTTCGACCAGCGTAATTGACCGACTGAGACCGAACAGTGCCGGTGCCACCCGGTAATTACCGGAAGCCGAAAACCGCTTGCGCCGTTGCCATTCTCACCCATATTGTGCCTCGGTATAAGTTTTTTTAGCAATTATAAGGAGAATACCGTGGCTGTAGTAAAAGAGGGCGATAAGGTTCGCATCCATTATGAAGGCAAGATGGAAGACGGCACTGTGTTCGACACCACCTATGCCCGGGGACCGCTCGAGCTTCAAATCGGGGAACACAAAACGATAATGGGACTCGAGGACGGTCTGATTGGAATGGAAGTCGGAACCAGGAAAACGATCGTGGTGACTCCGATGAAAGGCTTCGGTCCCTGGACCCGCAACAACATCATGCAGATCAATAAGTCCGATATTCCGGCAACGATCAAACCGCACCTCGGCCAGCGCCTTCAAATCCCGATGGAAGGGGGTAAGGTGGCCCAGGTTACGGTAACCAAGGTTGGTGATACGCGAATCGAGGTCGACGGCAACCATCCTTTGGCGGGCAAAACGCTGACCTTCGAGGTAGAACTGATGGGGATTCTTTAGGTTCTTCACTGACTTAAAAATCCGATTGCGATTTGCCCTCGATTGATTATTTTGCAGCCCGTAGCATGAGTTGAGAATGAGCAATCCGGACTGAAAGCCCTCCGGGTGGATTTCCGGATATTATAAACCGTTTAGGAGGAAGCAATGAAGCTGGATTCAGTCGATGCCGTCCTCGATTATGCGATCGAGAAAGAGGAGGACGCCGCCCGTTTCTATACTGACCTGGCCGGCAAAATGAAACACGAACACATGAAGGCGATATTCCGCGACTTTGCCGAGGAAGAGAAGCGTCACAAGGCCAAGCTCCAGGGTGTCAAGGAAGGCAAGATCTTGATGAAATCCGAGAAGAAAGTAATGGATCTCAAGATCGGTGATCATTTGGTAGAGGTAGATCTTGATGCCGGCCTGGACTATCAGCAGGCATTAATCGTGGCAATGAAATCCGAAAAAGCCGCCTACAAGCTGTACACCGATTTAGCTTCCGCCGCCGAGGACGATGGCATTCGCAACTTGTTCCTCAGCCTGGCTCAAGAAGAGGCCAAGCACAAGCTGCGCTTCGAGATTGAATACGACGACGTCATTCTGACGGAAAACTAATACCAATAGCGATAAACAGGTATGACCGCGCTTTTACAGGCGCGGTTTTTTATTGGATGTGATTTCCGTTTAGGTAAAGGATTCAGTTGAAGAGGAACGTTTATGCCAGGCGGCCGAAAGACCGAATAGCATTGCCATGATATATCCATCCTGCCCCCAGGTCCAGGAGCGCATATAGAGAATTGTCACGGCATAGACAAATAGTCCGATAAAAAGAGCTGCCGACAACTGGATCGAGTCACGTCCCGAAGCTCTGAAAAAATCCCGATAGCTCCGACTCATGCCGCGCCAGGCCAACCACAGGAGTGAAGCACCACCGAATATACCCGTCTCCGCAAGATATTGTAAGATGACGTTGTGTGTCGACATACCGCGAATATAATACCAAACCGGATTCATGCGCACTTCGGTAATCACTTGATCAACTATACGAAAATTACCAATGCCTATTCCCATAAGCGGATGAGCTATAAATGCCTTTATTGCTGTAGTCCACAGAACAATCCGCAATGCAACCGTCCCCTCGGGATCGATCGTCAAAGAATTCACAAATTCCTTTACCCGTCCCAACGCACCCGCGAAGAGTGATTGCTGATAAATCGTGAATATCCCTATGACGGCTACTAGCGGCACCAACATTTTAACTGTGCGGACAATTCCTCTTCCCGGTCCTTCAAGACGCTCCTTTCGGATTGCAACAAATAACAGAACCGGAACAGCTATTGCCACTGCCAGCATAGGCGCCCGTGACTGAGTTGCAAATATCCCGAGACCGATGATAAAACAAGCCAAACCGGAATAAATCTTCTGTCTGGCAGAGTCAGACCAAACCATCCAGGTGGCCGCCATGGGCAATGCGGTCATTGACATTGCTTCAAAAGACAACCAGGCTATTCCCCAAATTCTTTTCTGCCCAGCGAACCTTACGAATTCAACACAGTTGATCGCTGCCAGTACCGTAACCAGACCGAGATACCAAAGCAGCACCCGTCGGGGACCAACCTGGACCGATATGCGATATCCAACCCGAAATGCCATATAGATAGTGAGTATCCGTACTGCCGGCGTGAGACTCATCGAAAAACTCCGGGCTCCCAAGATGGAGAGGTATGTAAAAAACATCAACGATAGAAGCGGAAAATCGAAACTGGTCCGGTCAATCTCGGTTTCTCCTCTAAGAAGATAGTCCAGTATTACAGCAATAAACGACACCATAAAGAGAGCATCTGAAGGCAACACTGCAAAAGGACCTACCTGAACAGCAGCATAGATTGAAATAGCGAATAAATGCAGGGCATAACTATATCTCGGATTAACGAGAAGAAACACCAACAGCAATCCCCCAATGTAAGCGCAGGCTGCCATTGGAAGAAAATCACCGACAATCAACACAAGCGGAGATAGAAGAAGCACACCCCAGAGACAATGGCGGGCATTGTCCGAAGCCGGCCAGAGCGGCACGGCAATGAGGTTACGGCTTGACGGCATGAGGTTCATGGCTCAAAGATAGTCAACCCATGTATACGAGCAAGTCCTAACCTTAGAGAAATAAATAGAAACCAGGATCAGCCGCTTAGTCACCAAACAAATCCAGATCGAAACCAATGTTGAAATCGGCAGTATTGTAGTCCGAAAGCTGCCAGGTTAACAGCATTTTCAAGCCGAGCGGAGGGATACGACCGATCGAGAAACCAACCTCGGTGTAGGCTTTGGGAGCGGTCAGCACCAGGTCATCTCCCGGCTGGACAGGATTGTTCTCAAGATCGCTCCAGAACGCTCCGGCATAAACGGAAAGTGAAAACGGCAACCGCTTGAAACCGGGAATGCCACTTTTCCGAAAAGGAACATTCCCGAAATCATGCTGCAGGGCGATCAGTCCCATCCGGCTGCCGACGAAATTGTTATAGTCGAGGGTGTTCAGATGAAGCCGGTTCGAGAACATGATATCGTTAAAATCGACCGTGAAGTATTTCTGCGGAGGAAGCGAACGATCTGAAAGACCTCCGGCCAGATAGAGCCGAGTGATTCCCAGACCTAACAGCGTGCGGGAATGCATGAAAGAGGCCTCATAGCGGACGAAATCGAAATCATTGTCGATCAAATCGGGAGAAGCATATTCGGCCTCGATCCGGGCATAAGTACGCGGGATCTGGTCGAGTCGCGCTTCTCGCCGCTTTAACTTCATAATCGGTCGGGAGTCATACTCCACGAAAGCATCAAACGACCGCAAGTGGCCATCGGCTATAACCGGATTATGTCGCGCCGGTTCATCACCGAAAACACTGTAGTCTTCAGTTTTATCAAGGCTGTATTGGCGAACATGGTTATAGCCCGCACCGAGGGTGATCGGCTTGAAAACACGCATCGAAGCACCGATCCGAAAACCTTCCTCACCAAAATAATCAAACGGGTCAGCCTCGAGCATAAGAGCCACGAAGGTCGGGTTGTAGTGCTCGGTAGTGATCAGGCTTTGTCGTCCGACTACCTGGTTGAGGTATGTTGCCCAAAAACGGACGGGATGACTTCGCCCGAACCGATTGGAAATCACGGACCGGAACTGCCATTTCTCCAAGCCAAAAGAGTACCCTCCGGTCATTGATAAATCCGTCTTTAACGGTTTGAAATAATAACCCAAAGGGAGACCGACATAAGCCCCCTCGACCCGGTTGAAACGAAACAGATCCTTGTTGATTAAAGCCGACGCCGTAAGAGCCAGTGTTGTTCGAAGGAGCGTCTTACCGATCGGTTTCGGAGCACTGGCAAGAGAGTCCTGATAACGATAACCGCGATCTTCGAGCGGAGTTAACGGTACCATTTGTCCGTCAGCCCAGGTTATGGAATCGACATCATCGGCTGTCTCGGCTACCTCGATAGCGAAATCGAACAAACCCCGAATTATCTCCGGATGAAGATCGTACTCATGCAACGCCGCTTTATAATCGAACGAAAGCTTCGGAATTCCGGGAATGGGAAGATTTAATTCACCCGATAGTCCAATCTCAATCGGCAACCAGTATTCCCCCTCGAACTCGGCAAAGACCTGCGTATAACGCACGTCGTGCACGTACGTCAACTCTACCCCTTTGGACATACCGACGTCCACCCCCACCACGGAGAAAGTGGAATCGACAATGTCAACAGTCCCGACGAAAAGCCGATCGTTGGGATTTTTGGGCTCGATTTCAATGTGGAACACCCGTCGATTATCGAACATGAGGGTGTCCAGAAGGTAATAATTATAATAATCGAGGGCATCTTCAGCGGTTGGAGAAACGATCTCGTTCGTGCCGATTTCTATGCGGTTCTCGTTGAAATTCAGGATTTCACCGACCGACAGAAGATTCCCCTCCGGACCGATGTTGGCTGTCTGTTTACGGGCGACAATCACTTCGTTGTACTTATCCGGGTACTCCCAGGTACAATCGACCTGTGACTCGGCGATTAAAATAACGTTGCAGGAGTCGTCTTTCTCGACATCGCGGAAAACAACCTTGGTGTAGGCATCACAAGAAAATTTCTGAATCCGGCGAAGAATGTCTCCCTTGCGTTTAATGGCCTCCACAATAATCTGCTGAGCCGGATCGTAGGCTTTGTCGAAAACTCTGATGCCGGAGATTTCGATCAACGAAGGCCTCAGGCTGAAATCAATCACCTGAGCGGAGTCCGTCAGAACTACCTCGGTCCGCTCCGAATAATGAGTGATATGGCTGACCTTGATGCGATAGGTTCCCTCCGGCAGGCGAAGACGGAACTCCCCCTGATCGTTGGTGGGCATGGCATAACCGGTGCCTTCAATGCGAACGGTAGCAGCCACGATCGGTTCTCCGGTTTCCAAGTCCGTAACCTGTCCGGATAAAACAGTAGCGGCGGTGCGTCCGGAAAACAACAAGAGGACCAACCACAAGATTACCGATAGCAATTTTTGCAATATATTGACCCCACGTTCCAGGTTCGTTCAGATAACCGCTTTTACGGTCTTTGCTACGGTATTGTTCCCCTTTAACTACGCCAACAAAAAAAGTAGTCCCTGCGAATCCGATGAAAAGATGGATCACATAAAACCATCCATGGAATTGGAACGATTATTCGTCGTAAAATGATGATCGTTTCGTTTTCGTGGGGAGTTGGCTATCCGAAGTCACATCGGTTATAACGATTTATTTGAGGATGACCAGTTTCCCGATCTGGGTGCCGTAATCCGACTCCACCGTCCAATAATAAAGCCCACTGACAATCGCTTGCACGTTGCGTGAAATGAGATCCCATTCCTCGACTGTACGGGTTCCGGACCATGCCGGTTCATCATGCTCGATTTGCTTGATCAGGTCACCATCGAGAGAGAAGACTTTAATTGTACAGCGGGGCGGCAGATTAGCGAAATAAATCCGTCGGGCGCGCTCGGTAGAGGTGTAGTCTCCTCGGTTTTCGAGACCCCGTTGCGCATAATTGGCATCTACTCGATACGGATTCGGATAAACGAAGGCTTTGAGGTCGGTGTAGGCATCATCACCCTGGCCAATGGCAAATACCTCGACCATGTTCAGCTCCGGATTCGATTCCAGCGGATCCAGTGATTTGGGCGGGTGGCCGAAATCGAACGCGGTCACCGACACGAACCAGGGGACGGTCGTTTGCAAGTCCTTGATAACGAATTCGTACTCGTAATATCGCAGTCGCCCTTCCTCGTCAACATCACTGGTATCCAGAACGGCATCAGGATAGAGTTTGTGGATACCATCGGGATCGGATAGATCGGACATATTGTAATCGACCGGTTCGAAATAATATAGATAGCCGTCGTATTTAAACGGATCAGTGCGAGTATAGGCGGTTGGATTAAAATCTTCACCGAAGGCCTCTCGTAATTCCACCAGTGACAGAGGCAACGAAACCAGTACGTATTTATCGCGCACTTCATCCCATTTAAGAACGTTGAAGTCTTCGGCATCCCACGACGACAGCAGGGAGACATCGGTTGCCGAAGCGGACCGTCCGATGTAAACACGGTATCCTTCGAAATCCTGCACGAAAGAGAGTGGATCGTAATAGGTCTCGGTTAAATAACCGTTCCAGCGTATAGTGATTTCACCGTCACGCGGTATCACGCGAACTTCCGGAGGCGGCGGCGCCTGAGCCCCTCTGAAATCCGGCACACCGTCACCCTCATAATAAACTTTTACAGTGTCACCGGTGAAAGACTCCTCGCGCAACACATAGCTGCCGGAATCACCGTCGAGATCAGTATCAACCCCGGGGTTGTCGTAAATCAGTTTGGCCCATCGTATATTGGTGATGAGATCGGTCCAGTCGAGCTGATCCATGAACGGCTGGGGATTAAGCGTATCGAAAGTGTAATAAAAAGCTGAGCGATTATAATGGACATCATCACCGATTGATAGAACCACCGTCAAGACTCGTCCATCACCCGGATACAGATCGAACGGTCCGAACGAAGTCAGCATTTTAGGATAAAGTCCCTTGGCATACACTCCGGCATTGTCGGGCGGCGGCAACCATCCATAACGGCTGTGGTCGACGGCCATCTCATAGGTACAATAGTCGATCTCGCTCCGGGACAACATATCATATTTGTCCTTGTCGCTTCGCGGCTGGCCCAGTTCCCCCTGGTACAGGCGAAGGGGGTGCTCCACCGAACCATATTGACGCGGCCCCCAATTCATGTCACCTTCCCAGGGATGACACCACCAGTTAAAATTGTTCCTTGACCAAAAACCGGGGGCATGAAGCGGCGCTATCGAAAAAGCAGCGGCGGTGCGAATCAAATCCCACGGCAATGAAAACGAATTGCCGTCATTATCGATGCAATAAATAGCCTGCATTAATTCGTCACCAACCTCTTCGAATTCAGACGGCCAGGAATAAATGTACCCGGCGATGTCGTCACTAGGCGGAGAGGGAACTTCGGAGCGATGGAAGTTGCAGCCGTTATACTGAATCCCGGCCCAGGCATCCAGGATCGTATCACTACCGATATTCTCGATAGCATAGTTAACGATGATAAAATCAGCCGCATAATTGGCCGACCAGGAATATGAGGTCTGTGTTACCTTCAAACCCATCGGCCGATGCCGACGACGATCATATTCATTATCCGGCACCCACCAGACACCCTCAAAGGTATCACAATAGGTTGCCTCGAACTCCATTTCAGCTTTGGCGTCTTCATCATAATATGAGGAAGTGGGGAGATTCGAGCGAACCTGCATCGCTCCGATAGGATATTCATCGGGCCAGAATTCAACCGGCAGAATCCATTGATATTGTTTCGTCTCCGAGTCCAGTGTGACACTGACGAGGGTGTCGCGACCAACTACTCCGCCGATCCACAGCGCCGCCGTATAACCGTGTTGTTTGCGACTGTAACGGGGATAATAAAAAGATGGGGCCACCTTATTATAGTCGTCGAGCCGTAGCCCATAGACATCCCCAATGATTCCGTTGCTGTGGATTACCGTCCAGAGCATACCATTACGGTGAATCCCGTAAGTAACACCGGGGTATACCGACGTCTGATTCAGAGCCGGTGCCGGATCGTATTTCATGGGTACAAGACCGGTGATTGTCTCTTCAGACTCGGCCAAAGGAATCGACCAAGCAAGAAACATCACCAAAGCCAGACATATTAAAACCCGCCCACGTCCAGACCGAGTCATTTGCGCAGTCCTTCGCAGCACTTCATACCTACATACACGACGATATTAGCCGGTGATTCTTACACCGTCAAGACAGTGGTCAGGACCCTGGATCTTATTTAAGAACGACTAACTTCCCCATTTGCGTTCCGTAGTCCGATTCCACTACCCAAATATACAAACCCGTTACAATTGCTTCGCGATTACGGCTGACCAAATCGAACCGGTGGGTTGAACCCACCCCGCTGGTCTCCAGCTCGTCGTGTTCCATCCGCTTGATTAAATCACCATCTATCGAGTAAATACTAATGGTGCACTTATTCGGCAGATTGGCAAAATATACATTACGAGCTTTATCCGGACCGGTCTCATCCAGACGGTTCTCAAAACCATCCGCATAATAGCCGTCATCGATCCGATACGGGTTGGGATAAACATACACATTCAGTCTCCCGTTGTCCAGCACCCCCTCACCCTGATTCTGAGCGAAAATCTTGATATAGGATCGCTCTATGGATGATTCCATCGGTTCCAGTGAACGTCCGGGATGACCGAAATCGAAGGCCGTTACCGCTACCCAGTAAGGTACCGTCGGTAAAAGGTTATCTATTACATATTCCCATTCGTAAAAGCGAATTCGACCCTCTTCGTCGCGGTCGGCGGTATCCAGTACTGCCTCGGGATATATTTTATGAATCTCATGGAGATTGGTTATATCGGACACATTGTAATCGATTTTCTCGAAATAATAATGTTCCCCATCATACACAAGGGGATATCCATACGAATAAGATAAAGGCTGAAGATCCTCCCCAAAAATACCTCGCAGGGAATCAACCGTATAAGCCGTGCCTATCGCCTCATAGATCTTGCGAGCATCATTCCATTTATACAGCTTGTAATCTTCCGAATCGTACGACGACAGCATCACCGCCTCTTCTTCCATATCGGACCGGGCAATATAGACACGATATCCCTCGAAATCCTTGGTAAGGGTCATCGGGTCGATAAAATTCTCGGTGTTCATCCCGTTCCAGCGAAGGGTAATTTTACCGGTCTCGGTTGAAATCCGGACATTGGGCGCCGGCGGTGCTGTGGCCCCACGGTAGTCGGGGACTCCATCCCCCTCATAGAAAATCCGCACAGTATCCTTGACCACCGGATCAAGATAATAAAAGGCTTTTCCGGAATCGCCGTCGTTGTCGGTGTCTATGCCGGGATTATCATAAACCACTTTAGCCCAGCGGACGTTGTTGACCAGGTTATCGAGCTTGAGATACTCCTCGAACGGATATGGATTGAAAACATCGAACAGCTCGTCGTAAGCTTCCTTATTGGTATGAATCCCCTCACCTATGGAAATCACGAAAGTTATGGTGTCTCCCTGATGCGGTAACAAGATGAAAGGGCCAAAAGATGTCACATATTGTGGTTCGTGGCCATAGGCAATGCGCTGAGAGGCCCGATTGGGCGGCAGCCAACCATCGTTAGAATGATTGATAGCCGACTCGATACCGTTGTAATCCAGTTCCGGCTTGGACATCAGATAGTATTTGTTGCGATCGGATAGAGGCATACCCAGCCCACCGAAAAACGATCTGAACGGGTATAAATCAGTGTCCGCCTTTCGTGGTCCCCAGTTGAAATTCGTTCCGTACTGATTGTTCCACCAGTTGAAGTTATTGCGGAAACATCCATGGGGCAGGTGTAAAGGTGCTACCCCGAAAGTATGAGTACAACTGTTAATCAAGTCCCAGTCGAATTGGACCACCTTGCCGTCCTTATCGAATACATAGGCAGCTCGGATCAGTTCATCACCCAGCTCTTCATACTCGTATGGGACGCTGTAGACATATCCCTCGAGGTCATCGGGGATAGGATAAGGCAATTCACCACGATTCCAGACTGTTCCATGATAATAAATCCCCGCCCAGCAGGAATGAATCGTGTCGTCGGACAAATTCAACAGAGCGTAATCGACAATAATAAAATCCTCAGCGTACGAAGGCGACCAGGCATAGGTTGTCTGAGTTACAGCAACATTCAGCGGGCGGTGACTACGGGCATCATAGCTGTTGTACGGGACAAAGCTCTGATATTGAAAAGTGTCCGTATAGACAATCGAAAACTGCTCCTCGGCGCTGGCATATTCATTGTAGTAATCAGAACTGGGATCGATCGATTGTACCTCGATCTGACCGAATGTTCCTTCATCGGGAAAGAACTCCATCTGGCCCAGTTCATCGATCACCGTACTGACTAGAGTATCGCGCCCGACTACCCCCCCTAGCCATAGGCCGATATAATCTCCGTAAGAAGTCCGGCTGTAACGGGGATAATAAAAAGAAGGACCGATTTTGTTCAGGTAAGGAAGCGGATAGCTGTTGATATTGCCTATGACGCCGTTGTTGTTTACAACCGTCCAGAGCTTGCCGACCATGTGCGTTTCATGATCCCAATCGGGACGACGATCAAATTGACTAAACGCTACGGCCGCCATGCTGCCCCAGAGCAGCATAAGAAGAATAGCAAAGCGAAATTTCTTCAAAGCAGTCCTATCGTATTCTCCCGGCAAGCCCACAACTGCCGGCCAATATACCAAGAAACGGCCAAGCCGCAAAGCCAATAGTGCCAAACGTCCATGAATCTCCCCGACAAGTTTGTATCATAGATATGTTACCGGCAGGCCGCCGGGGCCGCTCCGGAGAAGAACATAAAGTCAACCAGTTTGACGATATCGGATATATCTGCTATTCCCCCGGGATCACCGTTGATATTGGCCTCAGCATAACAGACCGGCGGGGCTCCCGCGGCAAAAAGCCATTCCACAAATCCGACCAAATCCGCGATATCAGGGACATCACTACCGGAGCCGTCAAAATCCCCTGTCTGGCCGATACAACAGGTACTGGGACCAAACGACTGAATAAAACCACCATTGACCAGCATAACGTCCGAGCCGAATTGACCGGCAATCGGTTGTCCCACACTGAATTCCATCCCTAAACCAGTTCCGATAGCGTAACCGCCACCGGATGACAGAACGGTCCACGTATCAGAGGCTTGAATCATACCAGCCGCTAGAAAAGTCAGAATAAAACTAAGGATCTGATTGTAGAGAGAGTTCTCGAAAATGTTTGAAAGGGTCTGTCTCATAACCGTAATTCACAGTCGTACACCAATATAGCACAATCCGCCAAACACGCAACCGGGAATTGATAGACTCCGGCAATACCATTGCAGGACATGATCAGTCATATATCCCCGCTGGTTCGGATACTGGATAGTGATTCTATCGTTTCACCTTCATCTATTGCTCGCCTGACATCTTAAAAGAACGCCACATATAAAATCATCCGATCCGGCGTTTGATAAAACACGACTGTAGCCATAGCAGCTCAATACCGTCGGACCGAATTCGTCTACGTTGTTCGCATTGCTTCCCGCCTGTCACACGGCCCTGTCTGTGTAGATTTTGCACAGATTGCCGATAATGTGAAGAGGAAATAATAACCGGCAGTTGTCATCGTTTCGCATCGCATCGCTGCCGTCTGAACCAGGCAATAGGATCGCTATGAATCGCGCTCAACGCAGAAACAACAAGAAATCCCTATCACAAACCAGTGCCGTCCATCCGGCAGCTCTGAGCGGCATGCTCAACGACGCCATTGAATACCATCGATCCGGCGACTTGAAACGAGCAGTCCCTCTTTACAATGAAGTCCTCATCGCTCAACCGAACAACCATATCGCCCTGCACATGCTCAGCCTGATGGCTTACCAGATAGGCAATCACGATCTGGCGTTAAACTATGTCAATCGCGCCCTTGACTTCGATCCGGACAACGCGGCCTACCACAACACCCGTTCGGCGGTCTTGCTTGCCCTGGACCGTATAGAAGAAGCGTTGGCCTCCTGTCGCGAGGCGGTGCACCATGACCCGGCCCTTGCCGAAGCCCATTACAATCTCGGTAATTTGCTGGCACAGCGAGGTAAAGTAGTCGAAGCTACGGCCTGTTTTCAAACCGCCGCCGATTTGCGACCGGCCTATGAAGCAGCCTGGTTTCGCCTCGGGCAGCTTCGATTGGAACAGAACCAACTCGAACCGGCCCTGGAAGCTTTTCGTTCTCCGCTTACTCTTAATCCGGATAATACCAATGCCCTCAACAACGCCGGCAACATTCTGATACGACTTGGTCGCATGGAGGAGGCTCTCGAATCGTATCGCAAGGCTATCGGTGCTTCGCCCGATCAACCTGAAGCACATTACAATATCGGCTTCGTGCTGCATCGGCGCGGTGATCTCGATGCTGCCGAAGACGCTTATCGACGGGCTCTCAAAGCAGACCCGGATTTCATCCCGGCTCTCAACAACTTGTCGGAATTACTCATCGAGCGTGGTGACGTTGCTAATGCCGTAAGTTTGCTGGAGGAGTCAGCCACGAAATTCCCCGACCATGCCGCGTTGAATTTCAATCTGGCACGCGCTCTTAGAGCGACCGATCAGAACGAGCGTGCCGAACAGGTTTGCCGTGGAATTTTACGGCTCCATCCGGATCATGAATCCACCCTGCACCTGTTGAACACAATCAACGGTTACACCCCGGAACAAGTCCCGGCCGGTTACATCCGCGAGTTATTCGACAACTACGCCGAATGTTACGAGCATCGTTTCGTTACCGAGCTCGCTTACAACGGTCCGGAAGAATTACGACATGACATGGAAACCCAAACCAGCCCGGAGTATCGGTTCCACCGAGTGCTCGATTTGGGCTGCGGCAGCGGGCTGGTTGGTACGGCTTTCCGAATCGTATCCGATCACATCGACGGCGTAGATTTGTCGCCGCGTATGGTTGAAACGGCTCGACGCAAAAATGTCTATACCTCCGTAATCGAAGATGACCTTATCGCCTATCTCGCCTCTACCGACAATCGATACGATCTTTTCATAGCTGCCGATGTCCTGATTTACCTTGGGAATCTCGATCGGCTTTTCGCTCAGATTGCCGATCATGCCGACGGCGAAGCGTGGTTCACTTTCACGGTGGAGAGTTGGGACGGCGATGGTTTCAAGCTGCAACCTTCAGGGCATATCGCACACAGCGACTCCTATATCGGCAACCTCGCGGAGCGGCACGGTTTCGCGATATTGTCCAATCGCCGGATTAATCTTCGGAAAGAAGCGAACAACTGGATTATCGGCCAGGCATACGTCCTTAGGTTGAGAAAAGGCTCACCGGAAAACTCGATGATATCCGGTCAGAACACCACCGTACTGTCTTCGTCAACCGCAATTCATGATACGAAGGAACTGCTCAGCGAGGCGGTGGCTTGTCATCGAAACGGCAATCTGGATCGAGCTCGAGAATTGTACGACCACATTATCGAGCAAACTCCCAATTGCTCTGACGCCTGGCATCTTCTGGGAGTCACATCACTCCAGAGCGGTGATCCTCAAGCGGCAGTGGGAGCAATCGACCAGGCAATTGCCATCAATCCGGATCGTCCTGAATTCCATGTCAACCTCGGTACGGCCCTGCAAGCTGTGGGACAGAATGATTCGGCCGAGGCGGCTTATTGGCAGGCGATTCGACTCAGTCCCAATTATGCCAATGCCCATTACAACCTTGCCAATCTGTTAAGAAACAGTCAACGACCGGAAGAGGCGATAGAGCTCTATCGTCGGGCTATCGCCGTGTGTCCGGATTTCCATGAAGCGTATTGTAACCTCGGCATTCTCCAATTTGATATGGAACGAATCGATGAGGCTATAGCATCGACCCAAAAGGCCATTCACCTCCAACCGAACCTGACCAAGGCTCATTGCAACCTGGGCAATTGTTATCTGGCTCTTGGTGAAAACAACCTGGCTCGAGCAGCCTTCGAACGGGCTTTGAGCATCGATCCCGATAATTGCGTTGCCCTTATCAATCTCTCTCAGGTGTTGCTAAAACTCCACGAATTCGAGCACTCACGCACCTGCATAAAAAAAGCAATTACCATCGAACCTCAACAGGCTCGGCACCACCGTTTACTTGGCAATACCTACATCCAGGAAGGACACCCGGATAAGGCTATTGCTCATTACCAACAAGCGGTTACGATGGATCCCGATAATGGCTTCGGTCGTCACATCCTGAACGCTCTTACGGGTAAGAACAGCGCTACCGCACCTGAAGACTATGTCCGTGAACTGTTCGACTCCTTCGCCTATGGTTTCGAGAAGCAACTCGTAGGTCGCTTGCGATATACCGTCCCGGAACAGCTCCGGCACCTTATCGATCAAACCGCCCCCGATCATCACTATAAAACAGCCCTCGATCTTGGCTGCGGCACCGGGCTTATGGGAGAGCGGCTCTCCGACTTAGTGGAACGGCTTGTCGGGATTGATTTATCCGAAAAAATGATTCGGCAATGTCAAAGCAAACATCTCTATCATGAGCTTCTGACCGGCAACATCGATACCGTCAACGACCGGTTGTCGGAGAAATTCGACCTGATCGTCGCCGCCGATGTGCTGGTCTACCTTGGCGATTTGCGCCCGCTGTTTGAGTCGATCGCCGCCGTTGCCCGGCCGGGTGCGATCTTCGCTTTCTCTACTGAGAAGCTGGAGTCAACCGATGATGATTTTCATCTTCGTTCATCGGGTCGCTTCGCTCATAGTCGCCAATACATCCGCAAGTTGACCGATGATTTCGGACTGTCGGAGTTGGATTGTCTTGAAACAACCGTCCGGCTGGAGGCCGGTAGAGAACTTGCCGGGGATCTTTTCGTACTGGCTTTTCCCGGTTGAAATAGACGCAGCTTTTAACTGATCGATTGCACGTAGGGTTTGATGGTCAATCCTTGCACCAGGATCGAGAACACCACCACCACATACGTGATCGATACGATCAAATCCCGCTCGGGACCGGCGGCCAGTGAAAGCGCCAGGGCAATGGAGATGCCGCCGCGAAGACCTCCCCAGGTAAGAATGCCGACCGCTCGCTCGGTGAACTGACGTCTGAAACGTAACAGGCTGACCGACAACCAGACGGAAATGAGCCGAGCTGCGAGTACGACCGGGATGGCCAGCAGACCGGCCCAGAAATAACTCATGGTAAAATGCAGAATGAGTATCTCAAGTCCTATCCAGATGAAAAGCACGGCGTTGAGAGTTTCATCGACCAGTTCCCAGAATTTATCCAAATGGTCGCGGGTGGTTTCGGACATGGCCAGATGGCGCCCGTAGTTTCCTATCAGTAAACCGGCCACGACAATCGCAATAGGTCCCGATAAATCCATCACGGTGGCCAGCGAATATCCGCCGCAAACCAGAGCCAAAGTGATCAACACTTCAACCGCATAATCATCGATACTTTTCAACAGGTGAAAAGCGATCCATCCGATCAGAATCCCGAATAAAACACCGCCGACCGCTTCATGCAGAAAAAGCATCACCACCGACCCGACCGTCACCGTCTCGGTCGAGGCGGCAATCGCCAGCATGACCATGAATACCACCACGCCGACACCGTCGTTGAAAAGCGATTCACCGGCGATCTTTACCTCAAGCGATTTTGGCGCATGGACCGATTTGAGAATCGACAGTACCGCCACCGGATCGGTTGGTGCGATCAATGCTCCAAAAACCAAACACCAGGCAAACGGCAACTCCAGCCCCATCGGCATGAGTGCGAAATGCAGCACCACTCCAACCAGGAGAGTGGTGATAACCACACCGCCGGTAGCCAGAATCGAAACCACGAATTTCTGTTGAAGAAGATCCCCCAGGTCGATCTTGATGGCCCCGGCGAACAGCAGAAAACTCAGCATCCCTTTCATGAGCGCTTCGCTGAAGTCGATGCTGCCCATGACGTTTTCGACCCAGCCGCCGATATCCAGACCGAGCTTATCGAGTCCGATCACTGCTAGTGACATGATCAGCCCGATAGTCATGAGACCAACCGTGCCGGGTAATCGGATGTAGCGATGATTCACCCATGATGCCAGCGCTGCAACCGTCACGAAAATAGATATGATGGAAAATACCGACATACGATTTCAACTCCAAGTTACGGCCTGCAAGAAATCGACATCAGCTCGCAGCCTCAACAACAAACTGCCCCAAACAGCAGAGGCCCGCCTGAACAGCGAGCCTCTGCTCCAACTCACTCTGAAGTGATCGATGGAGTCGAACATCCCCGTGTAAAGAGAATTCCTGGAATGTTTTTGCCGTGCTTGGGTGAGCCGGCTAAGCTTAAGTCCCGTCAGCGTTTATTATTCGCTTGCATTTCCACTGCTGACTGAACCTGGTTTAGTCCTAAAGCTCTTCTCCTCCATGTTGTAGATTCCTGATCAGGTTGGCATGGCACGGTTGCAGATCACCACAACGTACCCACTGATTATTAGAGCAATGAATGTATCAGTAAAATACTGCCATTTATATAGCCATTTTCGATGGACTGATCGTTTATAAATGCAATGACCTCGAACTGATAACTCCCTTCATTTTACGCGCTCTCGATTTTCTTGACAAAACTGCCGCTCCCGGTCTATCTTTCGGGCAGCACTACGAGGAATATCAACAACGCCCGGTTATACCAGCGGCGCCGATACGGGAGAAAGCAGTATGACCTACAATGAACTGGCCGATCTCGTGTTTGACGGCCTTCAGCCGGTTCTGGCGGAACATGTCGGGGTACAGCTTTATGCCATGGAACGGGAGAAATTCGACGGTTGGTTACATGTCGAACTATGTCGTATTATGGTCCAGCACGGACTTCACCCCGAACCAACCGACAAGCTGGTCGATCTGGTTTTCGGCAAATGGGCGCTCGATGTGCGCACGATCAACACCAACATCCCCCACGATGGCTGCCGCGCCAAGGGTCGCCCGATTAAAAAAGAGATCGACGACTTGATTAAGGATATCTGGAAACTGACCAATCCCGGCAAAGCGTTGGCTGCGCCACATCGTGGAGTCCTTCTTCTGGCGTTCCCGACCACCCATGAAAACGAGCGCTGGCAATCGGTTCACCTGAGCCAGATACGCAGCGAGTTGACACAACTGCTCTATCGCGAGTTCGAGTTCAAGGGCAACATTCCGGGCGTGCTATATCTCGGCCTCTGCTCCGAGAATTGATCAAGTCATCCCATGAATTTCGCCGATCAATCAGGATTTGACGTTCGCTTCGAATGGGGTCTCCCCGGCCTGGAGCAGATGTTGCCTCACGTCGCGATCGTTGTGATTGTCGATGTTCTCTCCTTCAGTACCGCCGTTGAGGCGGCTGTCGCACGGGGAGCCGAAGTTCTTCCGTTCGATCGATGCGGAGATGAAGCAGCCGGTTATGCCGAGACCAATAACGCCTTTCTCGCCGTTTCCCGAAAGAAACGAAACGCTTCTCACAACTTCAGCCTCTCCCCGGTTTCATTGACCAAACTCAATAAAGACGACCGGCTCGTACTTCCATCTCCCAACGGAGCCACTCTCTCGTTCAAGGCGGCTGAGTCGGGAATTACGATCGTGGCCGGTTGTCTTCGCAACGCGCGGGCGGTGGCGGAGTTCTGCCGGTCGCAGAAAGGACCCATAGCCATTATTGCCGCCGGTGAAAAGCGCGACGGTTATGGAGGTCCATTACGTCCGGCGGCCGAGGATTTGATCGGCTCAGGAGCGATAATTAACCGGATGGGAACACTGACGTTGTCGCCCGAGGCCGAGGTTGCCCGAGGCGCATATCGATATCTCTGCAATGACTTGTCCGGCGCTTTCATTAATTGTGCTTCCGGCAGGGAGTTGATTGAAATCGGATTCGAGAGCGACGTGCTTTTTGCCGCCGAGATTGATGTCTCCTCAACCGTACCGGTGCTCGTTGACAGACGCTTTCGGGTGGTCGGGACCGACGGCGAGGCGGCCAATTAATGCTTGTTTTTTCGGTTAACTTAGCCTATGTTCGCCCCGTAATCGGAAACAAGCTTATAGCTTAAGTCCCTGAGACTGATAAGGCGAATACAAGCCTCAAGGCGCCGGTTCTATCATACTGAATATGAAGTACAAATTCCTGATAAAGGGGTTTCTGAAATGAAATTCGATGATATGCTTCAGGGTGATATAGTAATCCTGGATGTGTCCGGAAAAATCATGGGTGGTGAAGAGACTACCATGTTCCACGGGAAAATCCATGAATATATCAGCCAGAATAAGAAAAACATCGTAGTCGATTTGGCTCAAGTGGATTGGATGAACTCAGTCGGTCTGGGGATGCTGATCTCGGCCCTGACCACGGTAAAAAATGCCGGCGGTCGCCTGGTCCTGGCCAACATTAATAAGATCGAATCTATTCTGACCATCACGCGGTTGATCTCGGTTTTCGAGCATTACGACAGCCGCGAACTGGCGATCAAGTCTTTCTCGTAAGACGCACGCAGATAAAAAGATAAAAAGGCCCTTCGGTTTTCCCGAGGGGCTTTTTTCGTGGTCCTCCGGATTGGTTCCGCCGGAAACAATGATTCGTTACATCCGTAGTTGTTAGGAGAGGTTTGTACCGACTTGGCTGAACCGAGTCGGATGGGTTAACAAAATGTGCGTTATAGGGAGCATGTTTGATGAAATGCCAACTAGCAGGTTTTTTCTGCGTCCTGTTAACGATCACCGCCGTAACTGCTGCAGAGGACTTCACTCCGGATTACTCGCCCAGCCTGAACGTACCCCGCATTAATGGCACGATCGTGATCGACGGCGACCTGTCCGAATCGGCCTGGCGAACTGCTGCCGTAGCAGATAATTTCGTCGAAACCAGCCCCGGTGACCAGATCAAACCGATGGTAGAAACTCGTGCCCTTATCGCCTACGATTATAAAAACCTATATGTCGCCTTTATATGTCTTGATGACCCCGGTTCCGTTCGCACCTCACTTCGCGACCGGGATGAGATATTCCAGGATGACTATATCGGTTTGTTGCTGGACACCTACGGTGACGCCGGTTGGGCTTACGAACTGTTCGCCAATCCATACGGCATTCAAGGAGACTTGCGCCGATCACAGGATAACAACGAGGATGACGCTTTTAATATGATATGGGAATCGCGAGGGATAGTCACCGACAGCGGCTATCAGGTTGAAATCGCGGTTCCTTTTGCTTCGTTGAGATTTCCCGACAAACCGATCCAGACATGGCGCGCCAATTTCTGGCGCGACCAGCGACGCGATGTCAGACGGCAATATAGCTGGGTTGCACGCGATCTTAACAATTCCTGTTTTATCTGTCAGTTTGGTGATCTGCACGGCATCGAGGGCATCAAGCCGGGGCAAAATCTGGAGATTATGCCGAGTGCCATTGCTTATCAAAGCAGCGAGCGGAACGACGAGGGCACGCTCGTTAATTCCGACCCCGACGCTGAACTGTCCCTGAATGTTCGTTACGGCCTCACCTCCAATTCATCTCTCGAAGCTACGGTGAATCCCGATTTCTCTCAGGTCGAGTCCGACGCCGGGCAGATTGACATCAACACCACTTACGGACTGTATTACAGTGAAACTCGGCCGTTTTTTCAGGAAGGGGCCAACCTGTTCGATACCTACATCACGGCAATCCACACCCGCTCGATTAATGACCCTGCAATGGCTGCGCGATATACCGGTCAGTTTGGTCGTTTTTCGGTCGCTCTCCTGACTGCGCGAGATGATAATTCCACCCTGCTCCTGCCGTTTCGGGAACGAAACCTTCTCGCTCAGGCAGGTAAGTCATGGTCAAACATCGTTCGACTGCATCGGACGGTAGGCGAAAATTCCTATATCGGTTTTCTCCTGACAGACCGTCACCTCGACGATTTCGGCCCCAACGATGTTCACAAGGGAGGCTCGAACACCGTGACCGGAATCGACGGCCGCATCCGTTTGTCGGCCTCCGACCATTTCGAATACCAGATGCTGTATGCCCACACCAGGGAAGTAACCGACGGCCATCCGATAAAGATCGAAGTAGACGGTGTTGATACGACCTTCGACACCACCGCCATCGTATCATTTCCCGGTCTGACTCGGTTCGATCGTGATCGCCATACGGTCGATCTGGACGGAGAAAGCTACAGTGGTCAGGCTTTGTACTTCAGCTATGAACACAACTCACGCGGTTGGGCGTTCGATTTTGACTATAACGAGTACGCGCCGACGTTCCGGGCCGACGACGGCTTCCAGACTTACAACGATGGTCGCTATATGGGAGGTGGGGCACAGATGAACTTCCGCCCCAACGGACAATTTATTACCGCTTACTACGCGGGCGCCGAGTACGGCCGGGAGTGGGCTTACGATGGTAAAATGGAGTTCAAGTTCGGTGACGGGACAGTTGACGAGTGGATCCGGCCCTGGACTCAGATCAATTTGACCGGCCCGACTATTCTGTACCTGAGTTACTTGAACAGCCAGGAGCGATTTGCCGGATACCATTTCCCGGGCATCAGCCGAGGTGAAATTTTAATCGATGTCAGCCCCACCGAGATCATTTCAGGCGAAATCGACCTCGAGTTCGGGCGATCAATCTACAGAACTCGGCCACATTGGAAAACGAGTGGCGAGGATTCGGTCTTCATCGAACCGGTCCTCGGCTGGATTTTAGAAACCAGCGCAGTGCTCAATCTTAAACCAAACCAGAGGTTTTACACATCGTTGGACTTCAATTATGCCCGTATGGACTATCGCGATGCCTATCTGCGCGATCGTCCGGAGATCGCCGACAAACGTATTTACAGTGGTTATATCCTGCGCTCACGCACCACCTACCAGTTCACCCGCGAATTGTTCGTGCGCCTGGTCCTCCAGTACGACGACTTCGATGAGACTTTTAACATCGAACCACTGGTAACTTATCGGGTGAACCCATTCACGAAGTTTTTCATCGGGATGACCTCTTCTTATAACAGCTATGAAATGACGCGGGATGATGCCTCGACATACGATGACTGGCAGACTTCATCGCGACAGTTTTTCGCAAAATTCCAATACCTCTTCAGAATGTAGAGCTTGGACCGGATCACCCACGAGTGGTCCGGTTTTCCCAGCCATAAAAGGGTGAACCATCATTACATGGATTATTGATAAAGCCGTACGCCCGGATATTCTGTAAAATATGACCGTATTGCGGGCGACACAAGGCCGCCCGCACGCGAGGTTAGGACTTCTTGACGCGTAACGGCGGGGCTTGTCTCCACCGCAGAGGGGATTTTCAACACTCCCCACAGCGGGCAGTTTTGTATCACCCGTATTACGGCGGTGTTTTATTAATGTAAGAGCATACGATTTCTATCCTCAATTCCGAATTTAATAGTTTTTCTGAAACCAGCCGTGTCTCATTTCGTACAGTGTGATGTGCTGGATATCCGACCACGAACGCAGGTTGATTTTGGGGATCAGGAGGAGTATTAACGGCTTCTCCAACCTGAAGTAGAAAACGTTGACTTCGACACGCATACGGCGAGGTCGGAGTCACACAGAGCACACTGAGAGGAGGTGCCTGCGTGAGAGGTTTGATAATCGGATTTTGTTTGTCGATATTTACAGTTGCCGTAGCCGGCCCTATCCGAGCCGAAGACTCAAGCACCGTCGAGACCCGAGCAGGAATACCGGTCCCTGAGATAAAAGCCTACCGTGTAAATCCTCATCCACCCAAAATTGACGGATACCTTAACGATGAAATCTGGACCGGGCATGGAGTAAACTGGATCGGTGATTTCACTCAGCGAGATCCGGTGGAGGGAGTTCCCCCAACCGAATCGACCCTGGTGGCGGTGGCGTACGATGATGAAGCGCTCTATGTCGCGATGAAAATGTTCGACTCCGAGCCGGACAAGATCATCAAGCGGCTGGTGCGACGCGACCGCTGGGCCGACGCCGATTATATAGCCTTCCGTGTAGACCCCTATCATGATCATCGCACCGGTTACGAATTCGAGGTCAGTTCGGCCGGAGTAATGCGCGATATGCGTATTTACGACGACAGTAACACCGATGACTCATGGGATGCCGTCTGGGAAGTCAAGGTAGCGATTCAGCCGTGGGGTTGGTCGGCGGAATATAAAATCCCGTACCACTGTCTGCGGTTCAATGAACTCGAGGAACATACCTGGGGAGTCGATTTTGCCCGTTATGTCGCTCGTAAGGAAGAATCCAGCCGCTGGGCATACGTTCCGATTAAAACCGGCGGATTCACCCGCAACTTCGGCCATTTAACCGGGATTAACGGAATCAAGCCCGCTCGCCATATCGAGATTCTTCCCTATGTAGTATCACAACTCGAAACCGAGGAACCGAGCGCCGGTAACTCGGACGGTCGCGATATCCTGGCCAACACCGGTGTCGATCTTAAAATCGGGCTGGCCTCGAACCTGACTCTTGACGCCACCATCAATCCCGATTTCGGACAAGTTGAACTGGATGAACCGGTGCTTAACCTGACCGCGTACGAAACCTATTTTGACGAGCGGCGACCGTTCTTCATGGAGGGATCGGACTTGTTTTCGACACCGTTCATGCTTTTCTATTCCCGCCGTATCGGTCGTCAACCCTATCAGGGAGTCAATGACGACGACGCCCTCTATTACACCGATTACCCGCGCGGTACGACCATTCTTGGATCCGGGAAACTAACCGGTAAAATCACCCCCTCAACCTCAATCGCTTTCCTGACCGCGGTTACGGCGCGGGAAAAAGCCGAATACGCGGCTCTTACGAATGTCGTGACACAAGAGATACCGTCGGAAGAAGGTGCTGTTCTGGATACTATCTCGGCCGACACGACAATCCGCTCGCAGGTGGTGGAATCGGAAGCGATCTACTCGGTATTGCGGATTAAGAAAGATATCTTCAACAATTCCAGCATCGGCGCCACCATGGCCGTAACCGGCCAGGACAGCTACCATGCGCACGTTGTCGGCGGGCTGGACTGGCGGCTCTTTTTGGATAAAGGAAACGCCTGGCTCTTTACCGGCCAGGCAGTCGGCAGTCGGGTCGATCCGGACGACATCGGCTATGGTTTTTACGCCGAGATTTATAAATGTGCGGGGCAACATTGGCGAGGTGAAGTTAACACCACTTTTAAGTCACCCGAGTTGCAGATCAACCGGCTCGGTTACACCAGCCGCTCCGACACCAGGAAAGTCGCCACCTGGATCCAATATCGCGCCACCGATGACTGGTGGATTTTTCACAACACTTACAACAACTTCAACGCCTGGTCTTACTGGAACTACGACGGCATCAACTACGATCTGGGCGGCAACTGGAATGCTTATCTCGAATTCATTAACCATTGGTCATTGGGTGGCGGGATAAACTTCGAGACTGAGAAATACTCGGACGATGAGACTCGCGGAAATGGGATATGGGAATGGCCGGTCGTGCCGACCTTTTCATGGTGGGCCGAGCTGAACACGGATGAACGTAAGATGTTTTCACTGTGTCTCAATCCCGGCTCCGGAACGAATCGCGGCGGACATTGGTGGGCTCACTACACCGGTGTGGAATTTCACCCGGCCGGCAATATCGAGCTCGAATTCGGTGTGAACTACAAGCAGTATATCGACAACCGTCGCTGGGTCGAAAACATCTCCACTAACGACGGGGACTCATCGATCTTTGCCGACCTCGATATGGACCAGATGACCTTTTCCATCTCGACTTCGGTACTGTTAAACCGGAATTTGTCCTTTCAGCTATCGGCCGAGGGTTTGATTTCAGGTCTGGATTATGAAGACCCGCGGTACTATCTCGGAAGCGGGGATTATTCGCCGGTCCTGAACGATGACTACAACTACGATTACAATTACTCGGCGCTTAACTCCACCATGCTGATCAGGTGGGAGTATATGCCGGGCAGCACGCTGTACTGCGTCTGGACCCGGTCGCGACCGGAATATGACGGTTCCGTAAACGACCTGGATCTTTCGCGGGACTTTGATCGTTTCTTTAGTAGAGGAGCACAAAACCTCTTCTTGATCAAAGCTTCGTACTGGCTTAACATGTAGTCAGTAGTAGCGCAGATAAAAAACGGCGTGCTGGAAGGACCCAGCCGTATAGCGCGCCTAAGGGCTGCGGGAGCGATCCTGCAGCCCTTCTGCTTTGATGATTGGATTAGGCTTCATTCCTCGCGCCGATGCTCTGCGTCGGCGCGTCATGTTCGGGCGCTCCGCGCCCTCCCTTGTGTCAGGTTGCAAGCAACCGGACCTACAAAGACTTGGATGGTGTACAAACCGGACATAGGTAACACAATAAACCGGGTACATGGGCAACAAAGTCCCCGAAGGCCGGGGATCCCTGCGATCCCGGCCGGTTTGCTTCTCGTGCTGTATTGACGTGAACCCATCCAAAAGGTAACCAACTCGTCTCACATTCCCTACAAGCTCACAATAATCTTCGTAGGTCGGGACCTTCGTGGTCCCGACGCTGTATGGCAGGTCTCCCCGAGACGTGCCACGGATCGTAGCTGCGGTAACGATGCGGCAGGTCTCGGAGAGACCTGCCCTACAAGGACGACATTCGTGTTGAATCTAACTTCCCACCCCTCGGGTGGGATTTGCGAAGCGAAGTTGAGACAACAACATCCCACCCAACCGATGCCTTACCTCTTCACCACCGTCACAAACTGACGAATCGCGCCCAAATGATAGGCGGTGTGAACCAGGGCGCCGAGAGCATAATGGATGTTTTTCCCCTCGCTCCAGTTCGGGATTGCCTTTATCAGCTCAAGCAAACGGTCGCGTGAGTCGCGGAGGCCCTTGATCATGGCCTTCCATTCCGTCTCATTCACTTCCTTGAGCCGCCAGGCGATAGTCCAGTCGACCTTCTCTTCCGGTGTTCCTCTCATGGCTTTCTCGATAACATCGAGAGAAAACCGGGTGTGTACAACGTGAGCCACAATGGTCGAGCCGCCAGGCGTGAGCGGCCGTGACGCCTGCTCGGCATTTACCCCCGAGAGCGTTTCAAAGAACGAAGTTCCCTTGTCCAGGTACACCGTCCGGACACCATCGAATGTTTCATCGAACAATGCCAGTAAGGTCTCTTTGAACAAGGCTTCCGTTTTGTTATCCGACATAGCATTCCCTTTATATGATTCTCATGATTACAAACAACAACGGATCGGCCGCCGGTCAATCACAATCGAAACGGCCGGAATCGCGGAGATTCCGGCCAACAAGAATTCGAACAGGAGACCGTCGTTTCGCTACAACTGCACCTTCCGGAAACGAAGCACCCCGGCGACAAATGTCAAAGCGCCGATTCCAAGCAGAATACCTATCGGCATCATCATTTCGCCCCAACTGAAGCCGCGCCAGATGGCGCCTTCGAGGGCATATATCGACCATTTTATAGGGCTGAAATTCGAGATTGGCACCAACCAGCCGGGCATGAACATAATCGGCACCATACCGCCACCGATCATCGACATAATGAGCAAAATAGCCCAACCGGCTCCGCTCACCGCCTGTTCGGTCTTACCCAGGACGGAAATAAGCATCATAATGCCGACAAAACAGAGCGAACCGGCAAGGATGGCCGCGAACAACATCAATGGATCGGGCGTGCGAATACCGAACACGAGTCGCCCCAGCCCCAGCAACAGTACTGAGGCGCCCAGACAGAACAACAAACAAGCCATTCCCTTACCGGCCAGCACGTGAGCGCGGGTAATCGGCGCCAGTTGGAGTCTTATCATCGTTCCCCGCGTTCGTTCGGTGACAATCGTCACGGCAAACGAGGCCACCACACCGATCAAAGCCCATATTAAAGACTGCGGGAAAGTAATCTCCCACGAAGAGCGAGGACCTTCGCGTTCGGTAGTCACAGCGACAATCTCGACCTTAGGCCCCTTGAACATGGGATCTTCATAGGCATCGCCTGTCGCGTTTTGTACCGTCGTATCTCCGGGAACCGTATCACTTACGCTGCCTGAGGCAAACACCCCGGTATCGGTTTCAGCCATTAATTTGTAAAGCGAGTTGTAAAAATCTCCAAGGACGGCCTTCTGTTCTCCGGACAGGCTGGTATCACGGCGCATTGACTCCAAATAAACCGGCAATTTTTCTACGGCTGCTTCAGGATTGAAAAAACTGCTCTGCATCGCCGTGAACCAGGACTGCATGAGCACCCCCCTGAGATAGGCAGCCTCGGCTTTACGAGCGGGATCAATACCGGCTCGGATACGGGCCGAATCGGATTCGAATAGCGATTCCCACTTCCCCAAACCCGGAAGAAGGTGCAGATACGCCACGGCCTTTCCACGCCTTACGATGGTAACTGCGCTATCCAAAGGACATTCGAGAATCTGAACAGCTTCGGATTTGTTTAACTGGGCCACCATCGCCTTTGAGAAATCCGATTGGTCCTCATCCACTACTATCAGTTTTATAGCACGGGCGGAGCCACCACCGGTAGAATAGAGCGATCCGAAAAAGGTAGCCATAAGCAGCGGGAAGACTATCACCCAGAACATGGCGAAGCGGTCGCGGAACAACAGCCGCATGTCTTTGGCTGCCAGAGACATAATAGCTTTCATAGGTCGCGCAACCTCCTCCCGGTCAAATTGAGGAAAACTCCTTCGAGGTTGGGCCGTTCGATATCAAGGGTTTCAATTTTTAGACCGGATGACGCCAACGAAGCGAGGCTGTGCACCGGATCAAGGGTAGTAATCGTAAGGTGTTTTCCCTCTAAAAGCCCCCCAACTTCCACTCTTTCCGAAGGTACTTCAGCCAACAGGAGTTTGATGACCGAGGCCCCCCCATGTTCCCGGATAAGCCCCCCAACGGTGTTGAGCGCCAATATCTTACCTCGATCAATTATCGCTACCCGGTCACACAGCCGCTCCGCTTCCTCCATATAATGGGTGGTGTACAGAATCGTGCGTCCCTGCTTTTTCAATTCCTCGATTTTATCGAAAATCAGATTGCGCGATTGCGGATCGACTCCGACCGTCGGTTCATCCAAAAGCAGCACCGGCGGATCGTTAATCAGGGCACAGGCAAGATTGATCCGTCGCTGCATTCCGCCGGAATAGGTCTTAATGCGCCCTTTACGTCGATCCGAGAGATTGGCAAATTCGAGCGCCCAGTTCACTCGCTCCTTTAAGACTTTCCCGGTCAGTCCGTATAAACGGCCGAAAAAGGCCAGATTTTCCTCAGCGGTCATTTCGTCGTAAAGCGCAATGGCCTGCGGTGCAATGCCAAGTTTACGGCGTACCGAGGAGCGAGTCGGATCGGAGCTGCCGTCTATCCGGACTTCTCCCAAATCGGGTTTTAGCACACCCGCCAACATACTGATAGTGGTCGTCTTACCCGCTCCATTGGGACCGAGCAAACCAAACGTCTCCCCCCTGGGGATATCGAGTGATACGCCGTCGACCGCAACCAGCTCACCGAATTGTTTTCTTAGGTCTGTCGCTTGAATCATCGTCCTGTTTTTCCCTGCGTTGAATAAGCACTTGTCTTTCCTTGATAGCAACGACTGCGGTTCAAGTCAAGACCTGATCTTAAGAGATCAAATTAGCAAATAATACCTCTCATTTGCTAGGATACGATTAGCTGATAGTGATGTTGCATCATGGTCTTAAACCGCCTTTTTTAAGCCGGTTAAAAAAGAATTTGAAAGGGAGTGGAAATGGTTGCCTTTTGTCGATAAACTTAGTATCTGTCGAACACCTGATAAAGGCTATAACAAGGAGATATTTATGATAAAAAAGATTGAAGAATTGCTGGGCGATCACAAGTCGCTTCTGAACTACACCTGTAAAGGTATTCCGACCTCGCGGCTGTATGTCCCGGGTCCGGATTTTGTCGACCGCGTGGTCAGTCAGACCGACCGTAATCCGATGACACTACGTTCGTTGAACGGGCTTTTCAACCATGGCCGCCTGGCTAACAGCGGTTACGTTTCGATTCTTCCGGTTGACCAGGGAATCGAGCATTCCGCCGGTGCTTCATTCGCCCCGAACCCGGATTATTTCGATCCGGAGAAGATTATCGAACTGGCGATCGAGGGCGGCTGCAACGCTGTTGCCTCGACCTACGGCGTTCTTGGAGCGGTCTCACGCAAATACGCTCACAAAATTCCGTTTATCGTCAAGATGAATCACAACGAACTGCTCACTTATCCGACCACTTACGATCAGATCATGTTCACCGATGTCGACTCCTGTTTCAATCTCGGCGCGGCCGGTGTCGGAGCTACAATCTATTTCGGCTCACAGGAAATGTCGCGGCAGCTTCAGGAAGTCAGCGAGGCATTCTCCCGGGCGCACGAGTTGGGCATGTTCACGGTACTGTGGTGCTACCTGCGCAATAGTGCTTTCAAAGTGAACGGCGTCGATTATCATGCCTCGGCCGACCTGACCGGTCAGGCCAATCACATCGGCGTCACGATTGAAGCCGACATTATCAAACAGAAGCTTCCGACCAACAACGGCGGCTACAAAGCTGTCAATTTCGGTAAAACAAGTGAGAAGGTATACACCGAACTGACGACCGACAATCCGATCGACCTCTGCCGCTATCAGGTAGCCAATTGCTACATGGGACGGATCGGCCTTATCAATTCCGGTGGCGCTTCAACCGGTTCCGGCGCGAGCGATCTGGCCGAGGCCGTGTTGACGGCGGTTGTCAACAAACGAGCGGGCGGTATGGGACTCATTTCCGGCCGCAAGGCGTTCCAAAAACCGATGAAAGACGGTGTGGCGCTGCTCAACGCTATTCAGGATGTTTATCTCTGCAAAGAGGTAACCGTCGCCTGACGCTGATACCAACTCAGGTAAACTCACGGGACAAGGACAACCTTGTCCCGTTTTTTCTTGGCTTGAAAGGCTTTGGCTTCGTAGTATTATCTATGAGAATCAACCTTTGAGCAGGAGCCAAGATGTACAGACATATTCTCTCCATCATAATCGGTCTGAGCGTGATAATCCTCTGCGGAGCGGTGGTAGCGGCGGATGATTCTATCGATATGACTACGAACACGACAGATACGTTGTCGGCAACAGCCGGCGTGACCGTCGACGATGCCGCGATAAACGCCGAGACGGAAGAACCGCTCATGACCCCGGAACGGCGAGAAAAACTGAACGAGTATTCCCGGATCGTCAACCGCTGGCGCTTCGTATCGTTTTTTATCGGTCTGGTCATCACCGCCCTGATTCTTTTCACCGGATTCTCAGCCCGCATGCGCACCTGGGCTCAAGTGGCAAAGAAAAAATTCTTCATTCTCTGGTTGTTCCTGGCGATGTACCTGGTTGTTGATTATATCCTCAGTCTGCCGATGTCGATCTATCGAAGTTTCATCGTGGAGTCGGATTTCGGTTTCATGAACCAGACTTTTTGGGGATGGTTCGGCGAAGATCTGTTATGGCTGTTGATCGGCGTCGTTATTGCCATTATTCCCGCCTGGTTCTTTTACCTGGCCGTGTCTCGTTTGAAACGCTGGTGGCTGGCTTTCTCGATTGGAGCGATCCCTTTTATCATTTTTGCGGTTGTGATCGCCCCGGTTGTTATCAGTCCGCTGTTTAACAACTTCGAGCCCCTTAAAAACAAACAGCTTAAGGCCGAGATAGAGTCCCTGGCCGACAAGGCGGGTATCGAAGGATCGGATATTTTCCAGGTCAACGGCTCCAAACAATCCTCCAAAGTCAATGCCTATGTGACCGGTTTGTTCGGCACCAAACGAATCGTTCTGTACGATACCTTGATCGACAATTTCTCCGACAAGGAAATTCTATTCGTAATGGGCCATGAAATGGGACACTACGTGATGCATCATATTTGGTGGGGACTCGGCATTTCGATCCTGTTTATCATGTTCGCACTGTGGTTGACCGATCGTACGATACGATGGGTTATCCACAAGTTCCGCAAGCAGTTCGGCTTCTCGGAGTTGACCGATTACGCCTCCTTGCCGCTAGTGATGCTCTTTATTTCGATAATCAGTTTCGTATTTCAACCGATTACGAACTACTCCAGCCGAGTAATGGAATACCAGGCCGACCGTTTCGGTATGGAAGTGGCCGGTATCGATGCCGACACGGCGGTTTCGGCTTTCGACAAACTCTCCGCTTGCAATCTTTCAGACCCGGAACCACCGGCGTTGATCGAGTTCTGGTTCTACGATCATCCCACCTTATCCAAACGTAAAGCGGCCCTCAAAGAACTGGCTGAAAAGAGGATCCAAACAGGTGATCGACGGAAATAATCGGCTTATCATGAATAAATGATAACTAAATCTATTCTCATTATGTCAAAATGCTGAAAAGCCGCGTTTTAAGCGGCTTAATGGACGCTTTTTGCCTTGACTAAACAGGCTGAATTGGGTACTTTGGGAGAGGACGATTAGAGATCTTTGATTGACCGGGTGCAGGCTCGGTCACGCAGCTTGATCGCGAACAAATAGAGTCATTAATTTAGCAGTGATTTGAAAGTCGCGGTCGCAGTCTCAGCAATTGAGACAAAAAAAAGGTAATCTGCGGAGTAACGTATGGACGATTGGTCATTGAGTCTTCCCCACAATTCAATTTTCGACATCTTGACCATACCAATACATACTCCTTAAACTGGTACTTACCGGCGAAGGTGAACTGCGAGGTACGTTCACCACCGTCGAAAGGACTTATATCTTTAAGTGGGAGCTTGGATAGAAATGCAGAGAGAAAGAACCGGACTTGTTCTAATCCTGACCCTGGCGGCATTGTGTCTTTTTGCGGCCAATGCCTTCTCCGCTAAACTTCAGACTTCAGTAGTTTTTACGGACCAGGACGATTATTCCCCATACGACTCAGTCGTGATTATGGGTTCGGGATTCTGGCCAAACGAATCAATTCAGGTACAGGTAACACATTACGACGGTTATCCGCCGGACGGCGAGGGCCACGAGCCCTGGGTTGTCGAAGCCGACGATGAAGGGAATTTCGAGACATACTGGATTGTCCCACCCGACGACCATGTCGATGAAGTCCTCCTGGTGACGGCCATCGGTCTTTCATCCGGAATTGTGGCTGAAGTCACATTTACCGACTGCAACACCCTGTTGTCTTATACGATTTCCCTGCCGGATACGGCTTGCGGCGACGCCACTCTGGACGTATGTGCGAATTTGTCGGAAGCATGTGGCTGCTACGGCACCGCCCCGCTGGCCGGACGTATGCTCTATTTCTGGGTCAATCCGGGTAACTGCGGCGTCAATGTCGGACAAACACCTGACGACAGTATGGAAACCGACGCCTACGGCAACGCCAGCGCCTCGTTGACACTCCCCACCGGTCCGGGGACTTACTCTATCCGGGTGAAGTTCTTTGGTGAAGATAAACCGGAATGGTGGGAACCACCGAACAGCGCCTGCGATCCAACCCGCCGAACGAAACTGTCGGCGGCCAATTTGTGCGAAGTAATAGAGATAATCCCCGGGTACGGCAACGCTCCCACGGTCGACCTGGGTAACGACACGACGATTACGCTCTGTTCCCCGGCACAGATATGTCTGTCTCTTTCGATAGATGATCCGGAATGCGATATCGACTCGATAATCACGAACCTCGGTGGTTATTCGGGCAACGCTACCGACTACGACCAGGTGTCCAGGATTAACGCCCTGGGCGGCACGGTAACACAAGTAGGCGGCGGCGATCCGGGAAAAATTCTGTATGAAGCCGACGATTTTGTTTCACCGGTGAATACTCAGTCCGGCGTGTCGGTAACTCTTCCCGATTTCATTTTTGCCGACCATGTAACCGACTACGGTTCTTTCCCCTACACCTCGGGCAACTCAGCTTATTATCTGCTCGGCCCACCGACCGACCTGACCTACACGCTCCCCGGGGCAGGCGGTCCGGACGGCGGCTATAGCGACGGCGCGGTTGATTTCTCGACCGGTAACTATGCCAAAGTGGGCTTTGCCCAGGCAATCACGACCTGTAACGGCGCAGCGGTCGATTTAGTGATATTCACCAACTCCTACGGCGGCGGCACCGCCTCACTTTTGTTCTACTATAACGGTCTGGTCGCTTACAGCATGGAGGAGTATCTTCCGGTTCAGGGTATTGGCGACGGTATTGGCGGCCTCACGGTAGACCTCCCGGACGGCATAACCTTTAATGAAATCAAGATCAGTGCTGCTTCCGGTTCGCTCGCGATAGACGCCCTGGGCGCACGCGCATTCAACAGCCCCTCAAGCGAAGATATCTGTTTCTGGGCCGACACTACCGGTGTATACCAGGTAGCGGTTGCGGCCTACGATGGTTGCGGGCATATCGGTTATGGCGCTGTCAACGTCACGGTCAATCTGAACAATCCCCCGGTCGCCGACGCGGGAGCCGATCAAACTTTTGCTTTGTGTGCTCCTTCCCAGGTATGCTGGTTGGCCTCATGCACCGATCCGGACGGCAATCTCAGCAGCGGCACACTCATCAGTGGGCCGGGCACGTATAACGGCTCAAACATCTGCTTCACGCCAACCGCTGCCGGCAGCTATAGTTTCGTACTCAAAGCTCTCGATGACTGCGGCTATCAGGACTATGATACCGTAACCGTTACAATAACAATGAACCAGCCTCCGGTTGCCACGGTACCGAATCCCGTTACGGCTTTCCTGTGTTCATCCACGGAGCTGTGTCATGATTTTACCGCCGTTGATCCGAATGGCGGAACCCTTATTTGGAGTCACGTGGCGGGCGTGGGCTCCATTACCGGCGGTGGGCATTTCTGCTTCACGCCGACCGCGAGCGGCAGTTATGCCGCAACCGTAGCTGTCTCTGACTCCTGCGGTCTCGCCGACACCGTATCGATCACGTACAACATCACCCTTAACGGAGCTCCGGTCTTCGCCGATCCGACTTCACCGGTCGAGCTGTTTCAATGTGTCGCAGCAGAGGTATGTTATCAATTCGAAGCGACCGACCCGGAGAGCGGCAGCCTGACTTACAGCAAGTTAAGCGGTGATGGTACCGTTACCGCCGCCGGCTATTACTGCTTTACGCCAACAGCCGGCGGCGCCTACGGCGTCGTAGTAACTGTGACCGACTCGTGCGGTTTAGCCGATACAACCAGCCTGACTTACAACGTGGAAGTTAATGAACCTCCCGTCATCGCTCTGGCCGGTGATACGGCGGTGGATCTCTGCACTTCCCAGGCTGTCTGTATCGCCTATGACGTGAGCGATCCACAGGGAACAAGCGGATTGGTTGAGGAAATGCTTTCGGGTTACGGCACGATTGATACGGCCGCCAATCAAATCTGCTTCACCCCGACCACCTCGGGTTCGTATGAATTCATCGTGGCGGTAACCGACGGCTGCGGCGAATACGATTACGACACCGCCGTGGTTCTGATTAATTTCGGACAGTTTGCGGCAATCGATTGCCCGAGTGAAGCAATCGATGTTTTCCTTTGCGCTCCCGATCAGATATGTCAGACTCTGAATATCACCCCGGCTTCAGCGGCGGTTAATGTATCGTTCGGCTCTTACAGCGCCGGACAACTCTGTTTCGACGCCGACACCGCCGGGACTTATGATATTACCGTAATCGCAACCGAGGACTGCAATGCCGACACCTGTCAACTGACGTTCAACGTCGATATCGGCGCGGCGGCTCAGATAGACTGCCCGGCTCCGAGTCAGAAATTTATCTGTGCTCCGGGCAGTGTTTGTATTCCGGTTGGAATTTACGGCGCCGGCGCCACGGTAACGGTTACTCCGATCGGCAGCTATGCCTCCGGTAATCTTTGTTTCCCGGCCGACACCAGCGGCCATTATGAAATCACCGTAATCGCCGCTACGACCTGCGGCACCGATACCTGTCAGGTTATCTCGGATGTAACGATCAACTCCGCACCGGTAGCGGTCGATCCGACCACCCCGGTTGATACCTTTATCTGCACATCGGGGCAGATCTGCTTCCAGTTCGAAGCTAACGATGTCGACGACAACATCACCGGCTGGACGCGTCTCAGCGGCGACGGCACCGTTACAAACGATGGATTATGGTGTATCAACGCTTCAGGCAGTGTCACTAAGTCGGTGACGGTAGCGGTCACCGATGCCTGCGGTGCCGTTGACACGACAGCCCTGACTTACAATGTCACCAGGAACAGTGCGCCGATCGTGACTCTCGGCGCCGATGAAACCAGATTTATGTGTGCTCTTGGTCCGGTTTGTGTCTTCTACGACACTTCCGACGCTGACGACAACATCGTCACGCTCGAAGAGCTTACCGGCATCGGTACGATCAACGACGAGATCGGGCAGGTTTGTTTCAATCCGACCGGTGAGGGCGTCTATCGGATGATCCTGCAGGTCACCGATGCCTGTGGCGCAGTTGATCTTGACACCGTTAACATCACGGTGGCACTCAATGAAGCGCCGTACGTCGATGCCGGAGCGGACCAGACGGTGTTCCAGTGTGAGGCAACGGAAATATGCTGGACGGTAGCCTCGGGCGATGCCGACGGCAACCTGACCTCGATTCAAATGATCGAAGGACCCGGCACGTTCGATGGCTCTCAGGTTTGTTTCACTCCGACCGGCACTTATAATTACGAGTTTATCTTCAAAGCTACCGATGTTTGTGGTCTCGAGGCGGTGGACACAGTGGCTGTGTACTACAGCCTCAATCGCGCTCCGGTGGCTAACGCCGGTCCCAACCAGACCCTCTTCCAGTGCACTCCGACCGAGGTGTGCCTGCCGGTCAGTTGTTCCGATCCTGATGGGAACCTGAGCGACTGCACCTTAATGAGCGGTCCCGGCTATTACAACGGCTCCGCCGTCTGCTTCACGCCGACCGAATCGGGTGTTTATTCTTTCGTGATCCAGGCCACCGATGCCTGCGGACTGACCGACCTTGACACGGTCACCGCTACGGTCACGATCAACAGCACCCCGGTTTGTGTTGTCCCGAACGATACGAGTATCTTCCTGTGTTCCTCGCAGGAAGTCTGTCTGCCGGCTTACGGGACTGATGTCGACGGTAATCTCCAGGTCTGTCAGATAATATCGGGACCCGGTACCTTAAGCAGCGGCGCCTGGTGTTACACGCCGGTCGGCCATCAGACGGTAACGGTGACCATGCGTTGTACCGACGCCTGCGGAGCTACTTGCGAATCTACTTTCACGGTCGACTTCTCCGTTAACGGTGCGCCGACCGTATCGCTCGGCGCCGATACGACAATGTTGGTGTGCGAAGCATACGAAATGTGCCTGCCGTATTCGGTAAGTGACCCTGATAACGGTCGCCCGCTTACGGTGAGTCTGCTTTCCGGACCGGGGACACTCGATGAGGCCAACTCGCGAATCTGTTTCACTCCAAGCATCAGTGGTATTTACTTGTTCGAGCTCGGCGTTGAAGACGAATGCGGCTTGACCGACACCGACACGATCCTGGTCAACCTGACGCTCAACAGCCCCCCGGTGGCCAACGCCGGACCGGATCAGGACCTCTTCCTCTGCGAGCCGACACAGATATGCTGGCCCGCGGCCTGTGGCGATCCGGATGACAATCTCGATGAATGTCTCTTCTCCGGACCAGGCTCATACGACGGCACTTATATCTGTTTCGATGCCGACACCGACGGCGAATATCAATTCATCATGCTTACCGAAGACGAGTGTGGAGCACAGGATGCCGACACCGCGGTGATAAAGGTAACCATGAACGTTGCGCCGACTCTCACCCTGACCGGCGACACGAGTTTGTTCCTCTGCGCGCCTCAGCAAATCTGTCTCGATTACGATGTGACCGATCCGAATTCCGGTCAGACCGTAACGGAAGTAATGCTGTCCGGCTACGGCACGCTCGATACTACTGCCAATGTGGTCTGTTTCACCCCCACGGTCAGCGGCACCTATGAATTCGTTCTAAGAGCGACCGATGCCTGCGGCGCGATTTCTCAGGATACGACGATCGTAACGGCAACTTTCGATTCGGCCCCGTCGCTGACTTGCCAGCCTCCGACCGATTACTTCATGTGCGGACCCGATTCGGTCATTATCCCGGTCCCGGTTACTCCAACCACGGCTGTAGTAACAACCAGCTTCGGCACCTACGCCAACGGCGCCGTGCGATTCTATGCCAATTCCGAGGGAACCTACGATATAACGGTGACAGCAACCACCGGTTGCGGTGTCGATACCTGTCACTTGACCGGCAATATCGACTTCAACGAGGCTCCGATAGCTTCGGCGGGCAGCGATCAGACACTCTTCCTGTGTGACGCGGAATCTATTTGCTGGTCGGCCTCATGCAGTGACGTTGACGACAACCTGACCGCCTGTGAGTTGATCAGTCCTGTCGGTACTTATAACGGTTCCCAGATATGCTTCACCCCGACAGTCGATGGTTCTTATGAGTTCGTGCTCCGGGCCACCGATGAATGCGGCGAGATTGATCTGGATACGGCCGTTACCAACGTGACCTTCAACAGCGCCCCGACAATTACGGCGCAGGCCGACACCAGTGTCTTCCTCTGTACGCCTCAGCAAATCTGTCTCGACTATACGGTGACCGATCCGGATGCCGGACAAGCGGTGACCGAAGTTCTTCTCTCCGGTTTTGGCACGATCGATACTGTAGCCAATACCGCCTGCTTCACTCCCACGGTCGGCGGCGTTTATGAATTCGTTCTGAGAGCGACCGATGCCTGCGGCGAGATTTCACAGGATACCGCCGTAGTGACCGTGACCTTCGGTGAAGAGCCGACTTTGACCTGTCCCGAACCGACCGATTATTTCCTCTGCGGTCCGGATTCGCTGATCATTCCGATTACCGTCACTCCTGCAAGCGCAACCGTTACGACCGACCTTGGCACTTACGGCGCCGGTGCGGTGCGGTTCCTGGCCGATACCGAGGGAGCTTACGACATTATGGTTGTCGCCACGACAGCTTGTGGAGCCGATACCTGCCATGTGACGGGAACTATCGACTTCAACGAGGCTCCGATAGCTTCGGCGGGCAGCGATCAGACACTCTTCCTGTGTGACGCGGAATCTATTTGCTGGTCGGCCTCATGCAGTGACGTTGACGACAACCTGACCGCCTGTGAGTTGATCAGTCCTGTCGGTACTTATAACGGTTCCCAGATATGCTTCACCCCGACGGTCGATGGTTCCTACGAGTTCGTGCTCCGGGCCACCGATGAATGCGGCGAGATTGATCTGGATACAGCCGTTATCAACGTGACCTTCAACAGCGCCCCGACAATTAC